>NZ_JBXWMG010000007.1:0-220510 GCF_059609705.1 Ruegeria sp. YTSC192 | reverse complement strand
CGCAGAATAAACGCGCCTATATCGCTTCGGGTAAAACCCGAAGCGCTATAAACACAAACAAAACAAGCGCCGCCAAAACAAAAGGCGGCGCTTTTTTGTTGCTTAACTATTGGCCCTTTGAATGGGCGCAACCGGTTATCCGGCGACGACACTTTGTCGTTGCACACCCAACCCAGCGATCCCAAGCTCCATCTTGTCACCGGGTTTCAGGTAGATTTGCGGATCTTGCCCCATGCCAACGCCCGGAGGCGTCCCGGTCGAGATCACGTCGCCCGGTTGCAGCGACATGAATTGCGACAGGTGCGAAATGACCGTCGCAACACCGAAATGCATCGTTCTGGTCGAACCATCCTGATAGCGATGCCCGTTCACCTCAAGATACATCGGCAGGTTTTGCGGATCCGAGACCTCATCCCGGGTCACCAGCCAGGGGCCGATGGGACCGAAGGTATCGGCGGACTTGCCCTTTACCCACTGGCCCGAGCGATGGAGTTGAAAATCACGCTCGGACAGGTCGTTGATCACACAGTACCCTGCGACATGATCCAGCGCTTGGTCTTCCGGGATATACTTGGCCTCTTTCCCGATGACGACGCCCAGTTCGACCTCCCAATCGGTTTTGACCGACCCGCGCGGAATTTCGACGGAATCGTCCGGGCCCATGATCGCCGAAGTGGCCTTGAAGAAAATCACCGGCTCTTGTGGCAGATCCATACCACTTTCGGCGGCGTGATCCGCGTAGTTCAGGCCGATACAGATAAACTTGCCAACCTGACCGACACACGCGCCGATGCGGGGGGTGCCTTCGACCTTTGGCAGCGTGGCCGGATCAATCGCCCGCAACCGCGCAAGCGTTTCATCCCCCAGCACCTCGCCCGAGATATCAGCGACCGCTCCCGAGAGATCACGGATCGTACCTTCGGCATCAAGCAGTCCAGGTTTTTCAGCGCCCTTTAGGCCATAACGGAGCAGTTTCATATCAATTTCCTTCGTTGCTTTGATCGTTCTGCCGCCGCTTAGGGTAACGGCTGTTCGATGGTTTTTCTGCTGAAATGCTCTGAAAGTCGCAAGGTGCGTTCGGCGGCGCTAAACATCCTCGGGCAGCAGATCGGTGGGAATGTCCTGATAGCAGACTGGCCGCAGGAAACGACGGATCGACAAAGTGCCTACCGAGGTCGCGCCGAAGTTTGTCGATGCCGGGTAGGGACCTCCGTGAACCATGCTATCGCAGACCTCGACCCCTGTGGGAAAGCTGTTGGCCAGCAGGCGCCCGGCCTTGCGTTCCAGCAACGGTAGCAACGCTTGCGCGTCGGCTTTGTCGCCCGGATCCAAATGCAATGTGCAGGTCAATTGGCCTTCGATGGCGCGGGCAATCTGCTGCATCTGAGCCGTGTCGCGGACGCGGACAACGATGCCGAGGGGGCCAAAGACCTCCTCCTGCAGTTTGTGATCGGTCAGCCAGCCATCGCCGGATACCGTGAACAGACAGGGCGCAGCATCGCGTTTTGCGCAGCTGGTGCCCATGATCTGAGTGACCCCGCTGCCCGCCGCGACGCGTGAAACCCCCTGACGGTAGGCTTCGGCGATGCCGTCAGTCAGCATGGTCTGCTCGGCCACTGCGGACAGGCCAGCTTCGGCGGCGGATTGAAACGCATCCGCCTCGGGGCCATCAACGATGACCGCAATACCGGGATTGGTGCAGAACTGACCAACACCCATGGTCAGCGAGCCAGACCAGCCGGTCCCGATTTCAGCCCCGCGCGCAGCGGCGGCTTGCGGCAGGATGAACATCGGATTGACCGAGCCAAGCTCGCCGAAGAACGGGATCGGTTCGTCACGTTGTGCGCAGAGGTCAAACAGGGCACGACCACCTGCAAGGCTACCGGTAAACCCAACCGCCCGGATCAGGGGATGCTGCACCAGACGCGTTCCCACGTCCCGCTTGCCGCCTTGTACCATCGAGAACACGCCGGGGTGAACGCCGGTTGCTTTGATGGCGGCATCAATGGCCTGCGCGACGATTTCACCCGTGCCGGGATGTGCTGAATGGCCTTTGACCACAACCGGGCATCCTGCGGCCAAAGCAGCCGCCGTGTCGCCCCCCGCGACCGAGAAGGCCAGCGGGAAGTTGGACGCGCCGAACACAGCCACGGGCCCCAGCGGGCGCTGTATCATGCGCAGGTCGGGGCGGGGCAGGGGCGCGCGGTCGGGCATGGCCGGGTCGTGGCGCATATCCAGATAGTCGCCCGCCTCAATGTGATCGGCGAACAATCGCAGCTGACCGACGGTACGGCCACGTTCGCCTTGCAAACGGGCCTCGGGCAGGCCGGTTTCTTGCGTTCCGATTTCAGTGATCGCATCGCCACGTGCGTCAATCTCGTCTGCAATTTCGCGCAACAACGCGGCGCGCTCGGCCCGGGTTGACCAACCGAACGAGGCAAAAGCTTCCTCGGCGGCGTCTACGGCACGGTCGACCAGTGCGGGCGTGCCTATGGCAAAGTCATGGCTGGGACCATGGGCGGGTTCCGATGCAAAAGTGGCGTCTGCGCCGACCCATTCGCCAGCGATCAGGTGTTTTCCAGTCAACATTTTCGTTCTCTCTTAAAGCAGGCCGCGTTGGGCGAGGTTTCGCATCAGGTGTGAGGTCCCGAAGGTCCATTCAGGGCATTCCGTGGACAGGCGCACCGTGTTTGTCAGCGCCCCAAGCTGGCTGTTGGCGATGGTGACGATATCGCCCAGTTTATGGGTGAAGCCGCCTCCGGGCGTGTCGCGGTCCTGGGTTGGGGCAAAGAGCGTGCCCAGAAACAGCATCAAACCGTCCGGATATTGGTGGTGCCGTCCGATCGTCTGTTTCACAAGATCCGCCGGATCGCGGCTGATCTGGGACATCGAAGACGCACCGTTCAGAACAAACCCGTCCGCCCCTGTGACAGTCAGCGTCAACTCGGCCTTGCGCACGTCGTCGAGGGTGAAGCCATCGTCGAACAGCCGGATCATTGGGCCGATCGCGCATGAGGCATTGTTGTCCTTGGCCTTGCTGAGCAACAGGGCCGAGCGCCCCTCGACATCGCGCAGGTTCACATCGTTGCCCAAGGTCGCGCCCTTGATTTCGCCGCTTGAAGTTACGGCCAGAACCACCTCGGGTTCGGGGTTGTTCCAGGTGGAAATCGGGTGCAGCCCGATATCTGCGCCCGCGCCGACCGAAGATAAAACCTGGGCTTTGGAGAATACTTCGGCATCCGGTCCGATCCCGACCTCAAGGTATTGGCTCCAGAGGCCCTCTTCGATCAGCGCCTCTTTGACTTTTGCGGCCTCATCCGAGCCGGGCGTGATATTGGACAGGCTGTCGCCAATCCGCGCGCCGATGCGCGACCGTATCGCCTCGGCTTTGGCTGGATCGCCTGCGGCTTGTTCCTCGATCACGCGCTCGACCATTGAACCGGCAAAGGTGACACCACAAGCTTTGATCGCTTGCAGGTCGCACGGCGCGAGCCATTGATGATCCCCGTCCAATGGGCCTAGGTCTTCGCCCTGCGCCGTACGGACGTAGCCTGCTGCATCGTCCCGCTCAAGGATATCCCGAGCGGTTGGTGCGACTTTCGATGTGATGTCGACCACACGGCCATCCCGCAAGGTGACGACGCAGGGGCCAATCCCGGCGCGCTCGATACGTCCGAGCCACAGCCCGTTGGTGTCCAGATTTGGAAGTGTCATATCAATCCCTGAGGTTATAGGCCCGCGCGGCGTTGCCACCCATGACGGCATCGCGTTCAGAGCGGCTGAGCTGGCTCAGCAAAAGGTCTGTGGTTTCCAGCCAGCGCTCAAAGCTGCTGGCCAATGTGCAAACCGGCCAGTCGCTGCCCCAGATCAGGCGCGACGGGCCGAAGGTGTTCAGAAGGTGGTCCACGTAAGGTCGCAAATCATCGACGGCCCAATCAGGGGCCGCTTCGGTGACAAGGCCGGACAGTTTGCACCATGCGTTGGTCTCACTGGCCAACGCTGCCAAATCCTCGGCCCATCCCTTGCGTATTGCGTCCCGGATCAACGGCTTGGAGCCGTGATCAATGACAACCTTCATGTCCGGATGGCGGGCCAGCAGCTTTCTGAGCGGTCCCAGATGCTGCGGCAAGGTCAATGCGTCGAACGTCAGTCCCCTTGCTGTCAGTTCGGTAAATGCGGGGGTCAGAGCGTCGCCGAGCATCCAGTCCGGGTCGGCAATGTCCTGTATCATCGGGCGCAGACCGACCAGCGAAGTGTGCGCATCCAGCGCCGCGATCTGAGTCACCACATCCGGGGCTTCAAAATCGACCCAACCCACAACACCTTTGATAAATGGGGTCTCATCGGCCAAGGACAACATATATTCCGTCTCGGCCACCGTCGGCGCGGCTTGCACCAGAACGGTGCCGTCAATCCCGGCGTCTTTCAGCAACGGCGCCAGATCATCAGGGGAAAAGTCGCGGTAGATCACGCCCAAGTCAGGCGTCAGCCAGCCATAGTCCCCCCGCGCCACGGCCCAGAAGTGCTGATGCGCGTCAATCCTCATCCGATCACGCCTTTTTTCAGGATGATATTGCCATAAAGCCTGCGTTCACCCGTTTGAACGATGACAAACGCGTTTGCCGCTCGCTCATAGAAGGCAAACCGTTCAAGTCCCTGAATCTTGGCGGGATTGTCCGCTGTCGCGTCGATGATGTCCTGAAAATCGGCAACGGCTTCGGGAAATGCGTCCGGGTCGCCAACCACTTGCATGGTCAGGGCCGGATCGCTCACGAACGTATCCAGCGGCATCACGGACAGCACCGCCCGCAGAACCTCACTGGCACTGGAACCATCCGCCCGGATGCAATCCGGGCCGGTGCTTGTACCCGGAAAGTTCGCATCGGCGAGTACGATATCATCGCCATGACCCATAGCCCTGAGCGCATGAAGAAGGCTGGGCGACAGAATGGGGTCGATGTTACGCAGCATTTGCATCCTCCCTCGGGAGAGGGGCGTCCGACCGGATCAACCCCTCGGACCGCAGATCAGACCAGAGGCTTGCGGGAATGTCCCGTTCCAGCAGCGAAACGTTGGATTGCACCTCGGCGGCACTGACAGCGCCCGGCACGACTGTTTTGACACAAGGATGGCCCAGCACGAATTGCAGCGCCGCCGCAATCAGAGGTGTGTCATGCGCAGTGCAAACCGCCTCGATCCTGCGGACGCGTTCCAGTATTTCCTCGGGCGCATCGGCGTAGTTGTATTTTGCCCCCGGCACCGCTCCGGTCGCGAGGATGCCAGAGTTATAGGGCCCGCCCAGAATGATCCCCACGTCGCGCTTTTCACAAAGGGGCAGGAAGCTGTCCAACGCCTCTTGTTCAAGCAGCGTATAACGACCGGCCAGCAGGAAGCCGTCGAAATCGCCCAGACCGAGCAGTTTTTCACACACCTGCCATTCGTTGACGCCTGCACCGATGGCGGCGATCTCTCCGGCGTCGCGCAGCTCGACAAGTGCGTTGTAGCCGCCGCCGTCGAACAGCTCACGGACCTTGGCGTCAGACATTTCCTGACTGCCCTGGCTGAACACGCAGACGTCATGGACCAGAAGGATGTCGGCATTCGCAACGCCGATCCGTTCGCGGCTGGCCTCATAAGAGCGCATCACGCCGTCATAGGTATAGTCGAAAACGATCCGTTTCTGCGGGACGTCTACAAAAGCCTCGGGCGTGACCTCATGGGGCTCGCAGTCCAGCAGCAGACGCCCGATCTTGGTGGACAGTTGGATATTTTCGCGCCCAAAGCGGGCAATCGCCTCGCCAAAGCGATGCTCGGATCGCCCAAGGCCGTATTGCGGTGCGGTATCAAAAAACCGAATACCCGCATCATAAGCGGCCTGCAGCGCCGCCTGCGCGTCTTCATCCGAAACCTTGCGGTACAGGTTTCCCAGCGGGGCACCGCCAAATCCCATCCGGGTCAGCGGAACGGGTCGCGCGGTGCGGTTGTTGAGCAATTCTGTTTTTGAAGCGGTCATCCTGCCTCGCTATGCGGTTGTTGGGTAAGATTGAAAAGTTGAGGTTTTTGCTGCCTGAGTTCCTCAATGCGCGGCATCAACTGCCCCAAATGGACGCGCATTGCGTCCTGAGCGGCCTGTTCATCGCGGCTGCAAATCGCGTCAAAGATGGCTTTGTGTTCCGCAAGCGTTTCTGCAATCCGTCCGGGGGTCGGCAGCAAAAGCATCCGCGCCCTGCTCACCTGTAGGGACACGTTCTGCGCCACGTTGGCGAGGCGACGAAAACCGGTGAAGTCCATCAGCATGCCGTGAAACTCTTCATCAGCCTGATAAAAGCCCGGAATATCTTCATCTTCGATCAAAAGCTCTTGCAGGCGCATGTTGCGGCTCAGGCGTTTGCGCTGATCTTCGGTCAGGTCCCGCGTCACTTTGGCGACGGTTGCCAGCTCCAATGCCTCACGCAGAAAAGCGCCTTCGCGAATTTCGTCCATCGAGAAATAGGACACGCGCGTCCCCGATTGCGGAATCACATCCACCAGACCTTCAGAGGCTAGCCGGGTGATGGCGTCGGCAACAGGCGCACGCGACACGCCCAGACGCTCGCAGACCGGGGCCTTCCGAAGCTTCGCGCCCGGCGGAAAATCCAGCGCAAGGATTGCCGCTTTTAAAGAGTAGTGTACCCGCTGCGCCAGCGATCCCTCGATCGCCGCAATCTCGGGCAGGAGAGAGACATCAATATCTTCGATCTTGTTCATACGCTAGGTTTAACATTCTAACATGTTAGTTGACAAGAGGGAGTCTAACACGTAGCAACATGAGCGAAGCAAGCGGGGAAGTGATGCAAGCGCACGATGGCAAAAATGTTCTGGAAAGGGCGGCGCGGGACGTCGTTCAGCTGAACCCTGATGACAATATTGTTATTGCCCTGCGTGACTTGCAGGTGGGCGAGCAGCCGTCACATGTGCCGACACCTCTGACCTCGCAAGTGGCCCGCGGACACAAGATTGCGACGATGCCGATTCGGGCTGGCGAAAATGTCATCCGCTACGGCCAGATCATTGGGCAGGCCAAAAGCGACATCGCACCGGGGGATCACATCCATGTCCACAATCTGGGGATGGGCGCGCATCAACAGGACTATTCCTATGCCAGTTCCAATACTCCGCTGCCGGCGCTGACTGCAGGTCGGACGTTTGACGGGTATCACCGTGCCGACGGTCGGGTAGGGACCCGCAACTATATTGGCATCCTGACCAGCGTGAATTGCTCGGGTTCGGTGGCAAGGTTCATTGCCGAAGCGGCCGAGAGGTCCGGTCTGCTGGACAGTTTTCCCAATGTGGATGGCATTGTGCCGATCGTGCATGGCACCGGCTGCGGTATGTCCAGCAAGGACGAAGGCTACGCCACCCTGTTCCGTACGTTGTCCGGCTATGCGCAGCACCCGAATTTTGGGGGTATCCTGCTGATCGGGCTGGGATGTGAGGTCATGCAGGTCGCAGACCTTGTCGGCGGGCGCCCGATCCGGCCCGACGGCGCGTTGCGTTACATGACCATTCAGAACGAGGGCGGCACGCGCCGCACCATCGAACGCGGGCTGGATGAGCTGCGGGGGATCGCCGAACTGGCCAATCAGGCGCAGCGTTCGCCTGCGCCCGTCAGCGCGATCACGGTTGGAATGCAATGCGGTGGGTCGGACGGGTATTCCGGGATCACGGCAAATCCGGCCCTTGGGTATGCCTCGGACCTGCTGGTGCGCCATGGCGGCACAACAATATTGTCTGAGACCTCAGAGATTTACGGGGCTGAACATCTTTTGACGCGCCGCGCCGAGACCATCGAAGTGGGCGAAAAGCTCATCGAGCGCATTCACTGGTGGGAAGACTACACTGCGCGCAATGGCGGCGAGATGGACAACAACCCAAGCCCCGGCAACAAGCGCGGCGGGCTGACGACCATTCTGGAGAAATCGCTTGGTGCTGTCGCAAAAGGCGGCACGGCCCCGCTGCGCGATGTCTATAAGTTCGGCGAGAAGGTGGACAAACACGGGTTCGTCTTCATGGACAGCCCCGGATTTGATCCATGCTCGGTCACGGGGCAGGTGGCATCAGGCGCGAACCTGATTGTGTTCACCACCGGGCGCGGTTCGGTGTCGGGCTATCAGCCGACACCTTGCATCAAACTGGCGACCAACTCGGAAATGTATGCCCGGATGGCCGACGACATGGATCTGAACTGCGGCGACATCGTCACCGATGGTGTCAGCATCGAGGCCAAGGGCGAAGAGCTGTTCGAGATACTGATCCGTGTCGCCTCGGGCGAGAAAACTAAAAGTGAGGAACTTGGCTTTGGGGGCGTGGAATTCGTCCCCTGGCAAATCGGCGCGGTGATGTAAGCCGCACCGCCCTTGGGGAGAGGGGCAGAATGGGAGGAGAAATGACGAAACTGGTCGACATGACGGGGATTGATAAGCACTTCCCCGGTGTGCATGCGCTGAAATCCGTGCAGTTCGATCTGTTTCCGGGTGAAGTTCACGCGCTGATGGGCGAGAACGGTGCCGGGAAAAGCACGCTGATGAAGATCCTCTCGGGGATCTATCAGCGCGACGGCGGCGATCTGGTGATCGAAGGGAAATCCGTTAGCCCAACCACCCCGCGCGAGGCGCAGGATCTGGGCATCGGTATCATCCATCAGGAACTGAGCCTGATGAATGACCTGACCGTTGCGCAGAATATCTTCATCGGACGCGAACCGCGCAAAAGCTTTGGTCGTCTGGACGAAGCCGCGCTGAATGCGCAAACGGCCGAGATCTTCGCCTCGATGAACCTGAACCTCGACCCCAAGGCTCTGGTTGGCAGCCTCACCATTGCAAAACAGCAGATGGTCGAGATCGCCAAGGCTTTGTCCTTCCGGTCGAAAGTTCTAATCATGGACGAGCCGACCGCAGCTCTGAACGACGCCGAAATCGCCGAGCTCTTCGTCATCATCCGCCGCCTCAAGTCTGAGGGTGTGGGCATCGTCTATATCAGCCACAAAATGGACGAGCTAAAGCAGATCTCGGACCGGGTCACGGTCATGCGCGACGGGGAATATGTGGGCACGGTTGGTGCCGCAGAGACCCCGATAAGCCAGATCATCGCAATGATGGTGGGGCGCGAAGTGAATGAGGAGCCCCTAGACGTTCCCGATCTGGGCGATGCAGAGATTTCTCTGCAAGTCACGGGCCTGAACCGCAGCAAAGAGATTCAGGATGTCAGCTTTTCGGTTCAGAAAGGTGAGATACTTGGCTTTGCCGGTCTGATGGGCGCTGGCCGGACCGAGGTCGCGCGAGCAATCTTCGGCGCTGATCCAAAAGATGCCGGAGAAATCCGGGTGCATGGTCAGGTAGTCTCGATCAAATCGCCAACCGATGCCGTGAAAGCGGGGATCGGGTATCTATCTGAGGATCGCAAGCATTTCGGCCTCGCCACGGGGATGAATGTGCGGGACAATATCGCGCTGGCCTCGATGGATCTTTTCACAAGCACCGGCGGCGTTCTGAACGACGGCGAAATCAGTACCACCGCCAAGGGCTATATCGCGCAGCTGGGCATCCGGACGCCATCGGATGTGCAAGAGGTTCGGCTGCTGTCCGGCGGTAATCAGCAAAAGGTGGTCATCGCCAAATGGCTGCTGCGCGATTGCGATATCCTGATCTTCGATGAACCCACACGGGGCATCGACGTCGGTGCAAAATCCGAAATCTACAAACTGCTCGAGGAGCTGGCTGAGCAGGGCAAGACGATCATCGTGATCTCGTCCGAATTGCCCGAGATCATGCGCCTTAGCCATCGTATCGCCGTGATGTGCGAAGGCCGGCTGACCGGCATTCTGCCCGGCGGAAAAGACACCACACAAGAAGACATCATGCATCTGGCCACGCAACGCGCGGCGGCGATGCAGGTAACAGGGACAATGCAATGACCACAGCTACGGATATCGACAAGAAAAAGCCCCTTGGGGGATTGTCGGAAAGCGGTGCCTACCAGAAACTACTGGCCTTCGCGAGCCTGATCGCGCTGCTTATCGGCTTTTCGATCGCGTCACCGAACTTCATGCAAACCTCGAACATGATTGCGATTTTGCAGGCGACCTCGGTCAATGGGGTGCTGGCTGTTGCCGCGACCCTGGTGATCATCACCGGCGGGATTGACCTGTCGGTCGGCACACTGATGACTTTCTGCGCCGTGATCGCGGGTGTCGTGCTGACCTATTTGGGCATGCCGTTGTTGGTGGGTGTTGTCGCCGCAATTGCGGCGGGTGCGCTCTGTGGCATGTGTTCGGGGACATTCGTCGCCAAGATGAAAATCCCGCCATTTATCGCCACACTTGGCATGATGCTGATCCTCAAAGGGCTGTCTTTGGTGATCTCGGGGACGCGGCCGATCTATTTCAACGACACGCCGGGCTTTGACCAGATCTCGCGCGGATCGCTGATCGGAGAGGTTTTTCCCGCACTACCCATCCCTAACGGCGTGCTGATCCTGTTCATCGTTGCCATCGCCGCCTCGTATATTCTGGGGCGCACGGTTCTGGGCCGCTATACATTTGCGCTGGGGTCAAACGAAGAGGCGGTGCGCCTGTCGGGCGTCAACACCGATATGTGGAAGATCCGCATTTATGCGCTGGCCGGAGCTATCTGCGGCATCGGCGGCATCCTGATCGCCTCGCGTCTGAACTCGGCACAGCCCGCATTGGGCCTTGGGTACGAGCTTGAGGCCATCGCGGCGGTTGTCATCGGTGGCACATCGCTCTCGGGCGGTCGCGGCACGATCCTAGGCACATTGATCGGCGCCTTGATCATGGCAGTGCTGACCAACGGGCTGCGGGTCCTGTCCGTCGCGCAGGAGTGGCAGACCGTTGTTACCGGCGCGATCATCATTCTGGCTGTTTATGCCGACATGGCACGGCGCAAGAAATCCGGTTGAAAACTACCAATCTTAGAACGACCAACTGTGGAGGAAAAAACATGTTTTCACGTCGTTTCATTCTGGGGGCGCTGAGTGCGGCCACCCTGGCAGGCCCCGCCTCGATGGCAGCTGCCGAAGAAATCTATATCCCGCTGGTATCCAAGGGCTTCCAGCACCAGTTCTGGCAGGCGGTGAAGTCCGGGGCCGAGCAGGCGGCGGATGAGTTTAACGTCACCATCACCTTCGAGGGTCCCGACAACGAAACCATGGTGGACCGTCAAATCGACATGCTGGCAGCAGCCCTGGCCAACAATCCCAAGGCCATCGGCTTTGCGGCGCTGGACAGCCAGGCGGCGATCCCGCTGCTGAAACAGGCCAACGACAAAGGTATTCCGATCATTGCCTTTGACAGCGGCGTCGACAGCGACATCCCGCTTTCGACCGCCACCACTGACAACCTTGCGGCGGCGGGTCTTGCTGCAGACAAGATGGCCGAGAAGATTGGCGGTAAAGGCAAGGTTGCCGTTGTGGCGCATGACCAGACCAGCCAGACCGGTATCGACCGCCGTGATGGCTTTGTGAACCGTATCGAAGAAAAATATCCCGATATCGAAGTCGTCACGGTTCAATACGGACAGGGTGATCACCTGAAGTCGACCGAGGTGACCAAGGCGATCCTGACCGCGAACCCAGATCTGAATGGTATCTTCGGTACCAACGAAGGTTCGGCCATTGGTGTTGTGAATGGGGTTCAGGAACTGGGCACCGAAGGTCTGGTCATCATCGGTTATGACAGCGGCAAGGCGCAGAAAGACGCGATCAAAAGCGGTCTAATGGCTGGTGCGATCACGCAAAACCCCGTTGGAATCGGCTATGAAACCGTCAAAGCTGCCGTTTCCGCCCTGAACGGGGAAGAAGTGCCGACCCTCATCGACACAGGCTTCTACTATTACGATGCCTCGAACATCGACGATCCGAAAATCGCGGCCGTCCTGTACGACTGAGACCACCCACTCACGATGAACTGTCCGGCCTGCCCTTACTGGGTGGGCCGGATGTTCTAGAGGCAGCTCGTGTCAACTATTGGCCATGTGTCCTAGGCTTGGGGTGCGGGCCCGAGTGACTCGCGTATTTTTGTCGTCGCCTTGAGCTGCACACTTGACACCGGCTCCTCTGCTTTTCGCAAAGTAACCAGCATACGGGCGGCCCCCACGCCCATGTTGCGATGCGGAACGTGAACCGTTGTCAGGGCCGGTGTTACGATCTCTGCTATTTCAATATCATCAAAACCCGTTATGGACACGTCCCGCGGCACTTCAAGCCCCATTTTTCGGGCCTGCCTGAGTGCCCCGGCGGCAAGCACGTCGTTGCCACACATGATCGCAGTCGGCCTGGGTTTCAGTTCCATCGCCGCCTCAAGGGCGCGGGCTCCGTTGTCGATCGAGTAGGGCGTTTCGATGACATGCAGGTTTCCGATATCCAGATTCCGAGACAGCATTGCTTGCTTTACGCCCTCACAGCGCAACCGAGCCCTGTCATTGCCCTCGCGCTCTGCCGTGACAAAGGCAATGGAGCGATGCCCAAGGTCAAGAACCTGTTCTGTCAGCGCCTGCATCGCGCTTCGGTTATCGAACCCGATGGACAGTTGCGTTTGGTCAGGATCATAGACCCAGGCAACTACACACGGGATACGTTGTTTCTTGAGGAACTCATAAACCTGCGGAGTTCGGTCAAAACCAATCAGCAACAACGCATCTGCACCGCGTGCTACAAGGCTGCGGATTTGTTCTTCTTCAAGCTCGGGGTTGTAGGACGAACTGGCGACGAGAAGGGTGATGCCGTGCCGCTGAAGTTCTTCCTGAAAGGCTTGCAGGCCACGTGCGAAGATGGCGTTTTCCATCGTCGGGACAATGGCACCAAACGTTCTGGTGCGTTTCGCAGCAAGGGCCTGAGCTCCGAAGTTCGGAGTATAGCCAAGTGTTTTGACCGCGCTTAGGACCCGTTCGCGGGTTTTCTCGGACACCATTTTGGGATTGTTGAGGCACCTTGAAACCGTCGCAGTCGAAACGCCTGCACGTTGCGCAACGTCTTCCAGCGTTGGTGAGTTCGCCGAGTCCTTGATTGGCGAGTCTGGAAAAGGTGCCTTCGTCATCTACCTAAATACACTTGTGGGTTTGACGCTCCATTTGCGCTCTTCGGATCGCGAGGTCAACCGGGGTGCCACTACAGGTACATTGCAAGCGCTTGCAATGCAAAATGTAAGCGCTTACAGTGAATTCGAATCGATGTGGAGGGGTTTGGCAATGTTCATATTCGCGGCCATTGCGCTATTTCTGGCGTTCCTGACCAACGTTGTTGCGGGTGCCTTTGGCTACGGCCAATTTCTGGGCGACGTAGGAGAGATGATTTTGCTGTTCGCGGCATCGCTCGCGTTCGTTGTCGTCACGCTCAGCAAAGAAACGGCCGCAAAATCAAAAAACAATAAATAACATGACCCATAGGGAGGAAAACATGGATCGTGATAAGCAGGAATTGGCTTCGGCTTCGCGCCGAAACTTCTTGAAGCTTGCAGGAAGCGGTAGCTTCACTGCGGCACTGGTAGCGGGGGCTGCGGGGACTTTGTGGTCCAGCGAGGCCGCAGCGCAAACCGCCAAGGAAGAGCGTGAACGCGAGGATACAGCGGAATTCACGATGACCCTTGCGACAGCGTATGTCTTGGGTGCGTCGCGCAGCTATCCGATCATGCAGTTGGACCTGAAGGAAAACATCCAGAACGCCACCAACGGCAAGGTCTATGTCAAGCTGGCGCCGGGTGGCCAGCTTGGGGCCGGTGGCGCCCTGGTGCAAGCGGTGCAGGCTGGCACCATCCAATGTGCGCAGCATTCCCTGTCGAATTTCGCGCCCTATGCCAGCGCGGCTGACCTGATCAACATGCCCTATTTCTGTGGCTCGAACCAGCGTTTCACCAACCTTGTGACCTCGGATGCGTGGAAAGCCGAAGTACACCCCAAGATCGAAGCCGCAGGTTTCAAGGCGCTTTTCTACATCAATATCGATCCACGCGTTGTGGCCGTGCGCAAAGGCGGCAACGCCGTGATCACACCCGGCGACATGGCGGGGGTCAAGTTCCGCGTGCCCGGATCAAAAATGCTGCAGCAGTACTATCGCATGGTCGGCGCAAACCCGACGCCGGTGGCCTGGGGTGAAACGCCTTCGGCGATCAAGCAGGGCGTTGCAGATGCTCTGGACCCGTCGGTTGGCGCGCTCTTTGTATTTGGCTTCAAGGACATCCTGAGCCATGTCACCTTTACCCAAGCGGTGCCGGACAGCCAGATTTACTCGATGAATCTGGAATGGTTCAACTCGCTGCCGTCGGACGTTCAGGACGGTATCGAATTCGCAGGCGAACTGACATCGCATCAGAACCTGGCCAAGGTTCCGTCTGCTCGCACCTACGCAATGGCGGAGCTGCGCAAGGCAGGTGTCGAGTTCCACAGCCTGAGCGAGGATCAGCTGGCGGAATGGCAGGCTGCGGGCGGGTACCAACTGTCCGAATGGGACGAGTTCAAGGTCGAACTGGCCGGTTCCATGGACAACTTTACCAAGCTGGAAGAAGCGGCTGGCACGAAAGGGCGCTACTACGTCCACGATGCTTGATACGCTTGGTCGCGTTTCAGGGGCGGCACATTAACCTGCCGCCCCACAGATTTGACGACAACTTGGAAATCCGGCTGCCGGCCGCCCTTGAGGTGCCGGTTAACGGGAGGATTGCATGCAAAGAATACTGCAAGAACTGAACCGGAATGCCGAGCGCTGGCTGCTGCTCGTGTTCTACACGATGCTGGTGGCAACGATGTTCATCGAGGTACTTCGGCGCGAATTGTTGTCCTATTCCTCGATCTGGGGCGAGGAAATCGTCCGATACTCTTTCATCTACCTCGCGTGGATCGGCGCTGCTGCTGCGGTTCGTGAACGCGGCCATATCCGCATTGACGTGATCATGCACTACGTCAGCCCACGTCTTAAGGCGTTGCTGTATCTTTTCGGCGATTTTGTGATGGTCGCCGTGTCGGTCGTGGCGCTCTATTATTCTTATGAAACGGTCCACGTTTCCGCAAAATTTGGATCCGTGACAGACGGGCTGCGCATCAGCCGTGTCTGGTTCCTGATGGCCGTTCCAATCGGGTTTGCACTGGTTCTGTTGCGCCTCTTCCAATCCATCCTCCGCGACATCGCGGACCTTCGTGCGGGTCGTCCTGTCTACGAAGGCGACAAACTGTTCGACTGAGGGGGCTGGACATGCTTTGGAACCAACTCGATCAATCCGTTATTCTCGGCTGGGATTTTTATGGCCCGGTCATCCTGTTCGTCGTCCTTGTCGCACTTGCCGTTCCCGTCTGGGCCGCCATCGGCTCGGCCGCGATCCTGATGCTTGTCTGGTCAGGGGCTCTGCCTTTGAGCCTCGTCGGGGAAAAGCTGTTCTCTGGCATCGACTTTTTCGCGCTGACGGCTGTGCCGCTGTTCATCTTAACAGGCGACGTCCTCGTCAGAACCGGGCTCAGTCGAAAATTTCTTGATGTGGCCGAGGCTCTAACACAATTCGCCAAGGGCGGCTTTGGATCAGCCACGGTGCTTGTCTGCGGTATGTTCGCCGCGATTTCGGGCTCGGACGCCGCAGGGGCAGCAGCTGTTGGCCGCATGACGATCGACCGGCTGGTCGAATCCGGCTACCCCCGGCCTTATGCCTGCGCTCTTGTTGCGGCTGGTGCCTGTACCGGTATCCTTATCCCGCCATCGATCGCCTATATCATCATCGGCCTTGTTTTGGGGATTTCTGCCTCGACACTGTTCCTGGCCGCTCTGATCCCCGGCATCGCGATCCTTCTGTCCATTCTTGCCACCAACATCATCATGAACCGCCTCAAGGGCTGGGAAGGTGGTGGCAACATCAGCATGGGCGAATACTTCTCGCGGCTAGGCAAAGCTCTGAAGTCCGGTTGGTATGCCTTTCTGGTGCCCGGCATCATCTTCTACGGCATCTTTTCAGGTCGTCTGACGCCGACCGAAGCAGGCGCTACAGCCGTGGTGGTGACGATCGTCATGGGGTTCATCCTGCGCACTCTGAGCCTGAGCGATTTTCCCGCGATGCTGGTCAGTTCAGCCAAGGTGAACGGGGTCATTCTGCCAATCATCGCCTTTTCGGCCCCCTTGGCCGAAGCACTGGCCATCATCGGTGTCCCGCAAGGCTTTGTGGCAGCCGCCACCTCGGTCAGTGACGAACCACTTGTCCTTATCCTGATGATGGTCGGCATCCTGATCGCAGCGGGCTGCGTTATGGAAACCACGCCGAACATCGTGATCCTCGCGCCGATCCTGAAGCCGTTGGCGGATGACATCGGCATGAACGAGATCCAGTTCTGCATCATGATGATCACCGCTTTGGGCGTTGGTTTTATCACGCCACCTTTGGGGCTGAACCTTTTCGTGGTCGCAGGAATAACGGGTGAGTCGATCCTGAAGATCGCTTATCGCGCGATCCCGTTCGTCCTGTTCATGCTGATCGTCACCCTGTTCATTGCCTACGTGCCGACGATCTCGACCGTTCTTCTGCCAGATATCTACAAGTAGGAAGCAATCAATGCCGAGAGAATATCTCAAAAAAGCGACGCTGACCTCGAAAAGCGATGCTTCGGAAACCAAGAAAATCGTCCGTGACATTCTTGATGAAATCGAGGCCGGCGGGGATGAGGCTGCCATGGCCTATGCCCGGAAGTTTGACAACTATGATGGCGAAATCCTGCTGTCCGCTGAAGCCATCGAGGCGGCGTCGGCTCTGGTACCCGAAAAGCTGAAGCAGGACATCCAGTTCAGCCACGCCAACGTTAAGAAATTCGCCGAGGCGCAGCTGGGCACGGTCAAGGACTTTGAAACCGAGGTCGTGCCGGGCTTTATCGCCGGTCAAAAGGCAATTCCGGTGGATGCCGCGGGCTGCTATGTGCCCGGAGGGCGATATAGCCATATCGCAAGTGCGATCATGACCGTCACCACGGCGAAAGTCGCTGGGTGCAAGAACATCGTCGCTTGTTCTCCACCACGTCCCGATGTGGGTATTGCGCCTGCTATCATCTATGCGGCGCATATCTGTGGGGCAGACAAAATCCTGGCCATGGGCGGTGTTCAGGGCGTTGCAGCGATGACGTTTGGTCTGTTTGGATTGCCCAAGGCCAATATTCTTGTGGGTCCGGGAAATCAGTTCGTGGCTGAGGCAAAGCGGATGCTGTTTGGCCGTGTCGGCATCGACATGATTGCCGGCCCGACCGACAGCCTGATCCTGGCCGATAAAACAGCCGATCCGATGGTGGTTGCAGCCGATCTCGTGGGGCAGGCCGAGCATGGCTATAACTCACCGGTTTGGCTGGTCACCGATGATCGCGCCCTGGCCGAAGAGGTCATGCAACTGGTGCCAGAGCTGATTGCAGATCTGCCGGAAGTAAACCGTGACAATGCCACCGCCGCCTGGCGCGATTACGCAGAGGTCATCCTGTGCGCGGACCGCGAGGAAATGGCAGCAACTTCCGATACTTACGCCCCCGAACACCTGACGGTGCAGGCCGAGGATCTGGATTGGTGGCTGGATCGCCTCAGCTGCTATGGATCGTTGTTTCTGGGCGAAGAAACCACCGTGGCCTTTGGTGACAAGGCGGCAGGGACAAACCACGTTCTTCCGACCTCGGGGGCGGCCAGCTACACAGGTGGCCTGAGTGTCCACAAGTACATGAAAATCGTGACCTGGCAGCGCGCGACTCGCGAAGGTGCTAAGCCCGTAGCCGAAGCGACCGCACGGATTGCACGCCTCGAAGGCATGGAGGGCCACGCACGCACGGCTGACATCCGCCTGAAAAAGTACTTCCCGGACGAAGAATTCACCCTGACGGCGGAAGGCTAAGCACTTGTCCGCATCTGGTTTATTCAGCGTTAGCGGCCGCGTGGCCGTGGTGACAGGTGCCAGTTCCGGCCTTGGGCGGCAGGCGGCCACTATCTTGGCAAAATCTGGTGCCAAGGTGGTGGGCGTGGCTCGCCGCGCCGAGGCACTGGCAAGCTGGTCCGACGAGTTGGATGGCGACGTGGCCGGGGTTGCTGGCGATGTTGCCGACCTTGAAAACCTGCCGGAACTGGTGCGCGAAATCTCCGCTCCTTTCGGCGCGCCGGATATTCTTGTTCACGCTGCGGGCCTCAACCCCAGACTGCCTGCCGAGGACCTGTCACCGGATATTTGGAATGCGACGCTTGCAGTCAACTTGTCTGCCCCGTTCTTCCTGAGCCAGGCTTTTGTTCCGGCCATGAAGGAAAAAGGCTGGGGGCGGATCGTCAACTTTGCCTCACTGCAATCCTTCCGGGCCTTTCCAAACGGTCTGCCTTATGGCGCATCAAAAGGCGGAGTGGCCCAAATGACGCGTGCAATGGCCGAGGCGTGGTCGTCTTCTGGGATTACCGCGAATGCGATTGGTCCGGGCTTTTTTGAGACCGAACTGACAGCAGCGGTCTTTGCAGATCCCGAACGGGCCGCACGAAACGCGGCCCTGACCTGCATGGGGCGCAACGGGGAACTCGACGATCTTGACGGGCCTCTGATCTTTCTGTGCTCAGAAGCCTCTCGCTATGTGACTGGCCAAATTCTGATGCTGGATGGGGGGTTCACCGCCAAATGAAAGCTCTTGTTTATACCGACGTTCAGGCCCTTTCCTATGAAGAGACCAGGGACCCAACCCCACTGCTGGGCGAAGCGCTGATCCGGGTGGAAAGCGTGGGTATCTGTGGCTCGGACATGCATGCCTATCTGGGTCACGACAACCGTCGCCCGGCCCCTCTTATCCTTGGGCACGAAGCGGCTGGCACCATCGTTGACGGACCCCGCGCAGGTGAACGTGTGACGATCAACCCTCTGGTCACCTGCGGTGCCTGCCCTGCATGTCTGTCCGGGCGTGAGAACCTGTGTCCCAAGCGCCAGATCATCTCGATGCCCCCGCGCGAGGGCGCCTTTGCCGAGCTTGTTCGGATTCCTGAAGCCAATCTGGTCACGGTTCCTGACGATGTTTCACTGGCCAAGGCCGCACTGGCCGAACCCATCGCCGTTGGCTGGCATGCGGCCCGGCTTGGTGTCGAGGTGTTGCATCCATCGGAACCCCGCCGCGCGCTGGTCATCGGCGGTGGAGCGATCGGTGTCGCTGCCGCTTTGTCCCTGCAAGCGATGGGGTTCGAGGACGTCGTGATCGTCGAAAGAAACGACGTCCGTCGAGAATACCTTGCCACCACCTGCGGGATGAAGGTCGCGCAAGAGGTCGAGGGCGAAGCCCCGCTGGTTGTGGACGCCGTCGGATTTGCAGCCACGCGGGCGGTGGCCTCGGCGGTTGCCGCACCCGGAGGCGTGGTTCTGCATATCGGACTGGGTGAAGACACCGGGGGTCTGGATGTGCGTCGCATGACGCTGCAGGAAATCACTTTTATCGGCACCTACACCTATACCGCACAAGATTTCCGCGACACCGCCGCCGCCATGTTCGAGGGCAGGCTGGGCGCGCTGGACTGGGTGGAAAGCCGCCCGTTGTCAGATGGCGCGCAAGCCTTCGAAGACATTCTGGCAGGGCGTGTCGCGGCCCCGAAAATCATTCTAAAACCTGACGCCTGAGGAGACTACAAATGGCTGAAATCCCCCACCTGCTTGTCCACGAACATGCCGACAATGTCGGTGTTGTCGTGGTCGAGGGCCTGACAGCCGGCACTGATATGCTGGTCTGTGTAACCCACGACAATTCGACCTTTCGCCTGACATCTGGCGCTGATGTGCCAATCGGCCACAAGATCGCGCTGAAAGACTTCAAGGACGGCGATACCGCGATCAAATACGGCGAAGACATCGGCAAGATCATCGCCGATATCCCCAAGGGTGCCCACGTCCACACTCACAATTGCAAAACGAAGCGCTGGTAAGGAGTCCGTCTCATGGCACTCGATTTCAAAAATATGTCCGTGCATGCTTACCGCCGCGAAAATGGCCGTGTAGGTGTTCGAAACCATGTGGTTATCCTGCCGGTCGACGATATCTCGAACGCGGCCTGTGAGGCCGTTGCCAACAACGTCAAAGGCACGCTGGCCATCCCGCATGCCTATGGTCGCTTGCAGTTTGGCGCGGATCTGGACCTGCATTTCCGCACCATGATTGGCACCGGGGCAAACCCGAATGTGGCCGCCGTTGTCGTGATCGGTATTGAGCCGGGTTGGACCAAACGGATTGCGGACGGCATTCGCGAAACCGGCAAACCGGTCGCCGAATTCTCGATCGAGCAGAAGGGTGACTTTGAAACCATCCGTCAGGCCAGCTGGGCCGCCAAGGAATTCGTACATCTGACCTCGGAATACCAGCGCGAAGAATGTGCGTTGAACGAGCTGTGGATCTCAACCAAATGCGGTGAGTCCGACACAACCACCGGTCTGGGGTCCTGCCCGACAGTTGGTAACATGTACGACAAGCTGCTGCCCGAAGGCATCACAGGCTTTTTCGGCGAGACCTCGGAAATTACTGGCGCTGAACACATCTGCCAGAAGCGCGCGATCAACGAAGAAGTTGGCGAGCGCTGGTACAAGATGTGGAAAGCCTATCAGGACGACGTGATCTTTGCGCACCAGACCGACGACCTGTCGGATTCCCAGCCGACCAAAGGCAACATCGAAGGCGGCCTGACCACGATCGAGGAAAAAGCCCTGGGCAACCTCGAAAAAATCGGTCGGACCTCGCAATATATCGACATCCTCGATGCCGCCGAAGCGCCAAGCGCGGGCGCGGGGCTTTACTTCATGGACAGCTCCTCGGCTGCGGCGGAGTGTGTGACCCTGATGGCGGCCGGTGGCGCCGTTATCCACACCTTCCCCACGGGTCAGGGCAATGTGGTGGGCAACCCGATTGTTCCGGTTGTCAAGATCACCGCGAACCCCCGGACCGTGCGCACGATGGGAGAGCACGTAGACGTTGACGTGTCGGGTATCCTGCGCCGGGAACAGACCATTGACGAAGCAGGCGATGCCTTGATCGAAATGATCCGCCGCACGGCCAATGGCCGCAACACAGCCGCCGAAGCTCTTGGCCATCGCGAGTTCTCGATGACCAAGCTCTATCGCAGCGCCTAAGTCGGGCAGGGGCGGCGCAAAGGCGCCGTCCCACCTAAAGACAAAACCATGGCACATATGGAAAACATCAGCCTTTCCGAGGCAAAAACTCTGATTTCAGGGGCATTGATGGCTGAGGGGGTTTCAAAGGAACACTCTGAATCCGTCGCCAATGCGCTGGTTGCGGCCGAAGCCGAAGGTCAGACGGGTCACGGGTTTTCGCGCCTTGGGGACTATGTCGCGCAGGTGCGCAGCGGCAAGATAAACCGGAACGCACACATTGCGTCGCGGCTGACCAGTCAAACCGCTGTTTTGACCGACGCCGATTTCGGTTTTGCATACCCGGCGCTGGATCATGCCATTTCACAAGGCATAAGCGTGGCGCGTTCATACGGCACAGCAACGATGTCGATCAAAAACTCACATCATGCGGGGGCACTGTCGGTGCAGGTCGAAAAACTCGCAGCTGCGGGTCTTGTAGGGCTGATGTTTGCCAATGCCCCGCCGGCAATCGCCCCCTGGGGTGCCGCGAGCCCGGTTTTTGGCACCAACCCCATCGCCTTTGCAACCCCGCGACACGATGCACCGCCACTGGTGATTGATTTGGCGCTGTCGCATGTTGCACGTGGCAAGGTCATGCATGCCAAAAAGACAGGCCAGCCCATCCCACCGGGCTGGGCCTTTGACAAAGACGGCAAGCCCACCACCGACCCGGCAGCCGCGCTGGCTGGTTCCATGGCACCAGCCGGAGGGGCAAAGGGAACCGTACTTGCCTTGATGGTCGAGGTTTTTGCCGCAGTTTTCACCGGCGCAAACCCAAGCCTGGGCGTGGCCTCGTTTTTTGACGCGGATGGTCCTGCTCCGGGCTCTGGTCAATTCCTGATTGCCATGAGGCCAGACAATCTGGACTCTTTTACGGACCGCCTCGATACGGTTCTGAACGTCATTGAAAGTCTTGAAGGCGCAAGGCTTCCGGGGGATCGGCGCGCAAAGTCGATCACCCGCGCGCAATCCCATGGCATAGCTGTTCCCCGCCAATATCTTGATCTGGCTCGTGACCTAGCGCGTGCAGATGTCTGAGCCCGCCAAAAGTTGCCGAGACCGCCTTTTCTGCGTTGCTGGTCAGTATGTCGACTGACCTGATGGACGCTTCAACCACCACCTGAAACGACAAAGGAACTGACTATGTACACGCACGTTCTGATCCCGGTTGCACTGGACCACGAAGGCGTTGTCGCCAAGAAAATCGCCACTGGGCGGCGTCTGCTTGCTGAAGGCGGCAAGATAACGTTGCTGACAGTGCTGGAAGACATACCCGGTTTTGTCGCCGAGTTTGTGGAATCCAAACCCGAAAACCACCTTACGTCGCGTATCAAGGACGAACTGGATCGTCTTGCTGGTGGCGCAGGTGATATTTCGACCGAAGTTGTCACTGGCAAGCCGGGTCTGAAGGTGGCGGAATATGCACGCGACAACCATGTTGATCTGGTAATTGTCGGATCTCACAAACCGGGTGTTCGTGATTATTTTCTGGGCTCGACAGCATCGCGTATTTCGCGCCGTGCGCCTTGTTCCGTTTTCATCCATCGGTGAGGGGCAGGGTGTCTCAGACCTTCAAAAGACCCGGCACTGCGCGCCCGAAAAAACAGACTCGGCTGTTGCTTGGCCAAAGCGACGGAAAAAACCTGAGCGAACAGCCCTATGACCGGCGCCGTTTGTCTTACGCCTCCACATTCAGCAACCCGGTTCAGCGACGAACGATCCAAGCGATCGAACTTGTCACAAGCAAATTCCATTTGTTGCGTCGCATCCGCAAATTCGAGGCAATGGGCGTTCCCTCCGGGCAACCGTTCTGGGGACAGGCCCTCAAGGTGATGGGCATTGCGCTGCAGACACCCGACGAAGAAATACGCCATATCCCACGCAGGGGGCCCGTGGTGGTGGTCGCCAACCATCCGCATGGGCTTGTCGATGGCATGATCCTGGCAGAGCTGATTGGTCGGGTTCGTACCGACTATAAAATTTTAACAAGGTCGCTGCTGACTGGTGTCGTTGAAATCGACCAGTTCATGATACCGGTGCCCTTCGATCATGAACCCGACGCACTTGAAAAGAGCCTTGAGATGCGCCGAAAAGCTATGGAGCATCTTGCCAGCGGAGGGTTGATTGCATTGTTCCCATCGGGGGTTGTTGCCTCGTCGGACAGTTGGTGGGGGCCTGCGGTCGAACGCGAATGGAATCCCTTTACAGCCAAGTTGATTCAGCGCTCTGGGGCCACAGTTGTCCCGATCCGCTTTCCCGGAAGCAACAGCCGCGCCTATCAAATCGCAAGCAACATCTCTGCCACCCTGCGCCAAGGGCTACTTCTATACGAAGTGCGGCACGCCTTGGACAAACCTCAGCGCCCTATCGTTGGTGACCCTGTTGCAAGAGACGAAGTTGAAAAACGGGCAAGCAACCCTCGGAAGCTGCTCAGCTTTTTAAGACAGCATACGGTCTCATTGACCAGTCGATACTGAACATCCGGGCAGCTGAAAGAAATAGGGTCAGCATTGAAGAAGCGCTTAAATTCCGGCGCCATTCATTTGGTTGCAGCAATCTTTTCTATCTTCACCGGAAATGAACATACCTTCGATCCGCTGTCCCTGCTCGCTACTGTTGTAAGAGGTCGCTTTTCAAAGAAAATGGCGATTGTTCAAGAAGCCCCAATTCCAAAGGCCCGCTTTGCCGCAGAACTCGTGGAGTTTGTTCAGGTAAATATCTTCTTGATCCACATTTCAAATAGCTTTCTGGCAACGTCATTTGGCTTTGATTTCTGTCCTCCGACAAGAAAATGACCTTGTTGGATCGGAATTGCACCACCGACAATTGATATGGCCCGGCCCGTTTCAATAGCTGTTTTCGCGAACCTTTCCAGAACCACAGCATATCCTCCACCAGAGGCCACAATATCGACAGCGGCGATGGTCGTATCCACTGCGATTGAAGACGGAGGGGGCGAATATTGAGTGTCAAAGGCCGACAGATATTTTGGCCACAAGTCCTGAAAGCCCAAAATCTGGATGTGAGGTCCCAGCAGAAGTTCCGTGGTCGAGAGTTTCCCCTCTCCGTTTCTGCTGGACGCAATTGGAACGATACGCTCATCCGAAACCCTCTCGAAGGGGGCATCGTTCCAGTCACCCTTTCCCAGGCGCAGTTCTACATCGACGTGTTCGCGGCCAGCGGATTCAGCCCAAATATTGGAAACCAACCTGATCGAGAATTTGGGATCGCTGCGGGTGAATTCGGGCAGCCGGTGCGCAAGAAACAGGGTCGCCGTGGAAATCGGCACTCTGACCACCAGTTCTTGCGACTGACTGGTTCCAAAAAGGCTGGTTGTCGATAGATCGATGTCGCCCAAAGCCCGCCGGACCGAGAAGGCATAAGCTTGACCCATTTCTGTCAGGCTGAGATGCCGCGCGGCGCGAAGGAACAGGGGGCAGCCAAGCTCTGCCTCCAGCGAACGCACATGCAGGCTGAGCGCGGATTGCGTGATGCCCAGCTCTTGCGCGGCGACAGTAAAGCTCAGGTGCCGGGCTGCGCATTCGAAAGACCGAAGCCAGATAAGGTTAGGAGAGTTCGGCATTCTTAGCACCTAAAATTTTCGCTGATAACTACGATTTTTATTCGTTTTACACGACACAAACAATGCTCATAAGTTTGGGCAAATTGCACCAATGCCGATCAAGGTTTCGGCTTGAGCCAGAGGAACGCACAAATGAAAGTTGGATTTATCGGTCTTGGGAATGTCGGCGGCAAACTGTCGGGATCTTTACTGCGCAATGGTGCTGATCTTACGGTTCACGATCTGGATGCCGATCTGGTCGCGGATTTCGTCAGTCGCGGCGCCAAAGCAGCCGAAGGCCCGGCCCAGCTGATGCGCGATTGCGACGCTGTCATTACCTGTCTGCCATCTCCTGCGGCCTCGGATGCGGTCATGCAACAGATGTTGCCCGAGGTGAAAGAGGGTAAAATCTGGATGGAGATGTCGACCACCGACGAGGAAGAGGTCAAGCGCCTCGGCGCGATGGTCATGGACGCAGGCGGTGCCGCGGTGGATTGTCCGGTTTCGGGTGGCTGTCACCGGGCCGCGACCGGCAATATCTCGATCTTTGCGGGATGTGACCGTGCAACCTTTGACCGAATTGCACCGTTCTTGAAAACCATGGGTCGCCGCATTCTGCACACTGGCGAGTTGGGTTCTGCTTCGGTTCTGAAGGTGGTAACCAACTATCTGGCCACCGCCAATCTTGTGACCTGTTGCGAAGCACTGGTGACCGCCAAGGCGGCAGGCATGGACCTCAACACCACCTATGAGGCGATGAAGATCTCCTCGGGCACGTCATTTGTACACGAAACCGAAAGTCAGGTGATCCTGAACGGGTCGCGCGACATCTCTTTCACCATGGACCTGGTGAAAAAGGATGCGGGTTTGTTTCAACAGGTGGCCGACCGCCACAATGTCCCTCTGGAAATTTCTCCCAAGCTGGTGGAAATCTTTGACGATGGCATCTCGCGCTACGGCGAACGCTGCTATTCGCCCAACATCATCAAACGCCTGGAAGAGGCTACCGGTCTCGACATCCGCGCACCGGGCTTCCCGCCTGAGATGCTGGACGATGAGCCCGAAGAGCCGGGTTACGAGGTGATCCCGCAGGGCTTAGACCTCAAGGCTGTGGAATAAGCCGGGAGGGCGGCACGCAACGGCCTTTGCTGGCCTTGTCAGCGCGCGGCAGGATTGGAACAAGAACGTGCGAAAGGCCTGACCGCCTTTTGCGATACTGTTCAGAATGCGACATTCCCAGATGCCGCGACCAGCAAAGTAGTGAAACCGGAAGGGCATGATAAACAGCGTCAACCGATAGTAGATCGCCGCCTGTTTCACGAATATCCAAGGACGCCCGCCATGCTGCAAGCAAGTTCAGACCGCCAGCGCACACCGGACGCAACATACTACATCAGCGAAGATGTGCTGGGAGTAGAACGCGAAAGGATATTTTTTGACAGCTGGCAGTTCGCTGGCCATATCTCGCAGGTGACGAACCCCGGTGATTTTGTCACCACGTCGATCTTTGATCAGAATATTCTGATCGTGCGCGGTCAGGACAATGAAATTCGCGCGTTTTACAATGTTTGCCCGCACCGCGGCCATCAGCTGGTGACAGGCGAAGGCAACAAACGTGTCATTACCTGCCCCTATCACGCATGGACTTTCGGGCTTGAGGGGAACCTGCGTGGTCTGAAGAAAGCGGCCAATACCAAGACGCCAGACCGCTCTGAGGTGTGCCTGTCATCAGTGCGCGTGGATCAGCTGGCTGGTTTCTTGTTTGTAAATCTCAGCCCGGAAGCCGCTCGGTTGGCCGATTTTGCTCCGGGGCTTGAGGCACAAATTCTTGAGACCTGTCCTGAATTGCCGGACCTCGTGCTGGAAGAGGGCGCCGCATTGGGCCACACTTATGAATGTGAGGCCAACTGGAAAGTGTTGTTGGACAATTATCTGGAATGCCACCATTGCGGGCCAGCCCATGACAGTTTCAACGACATGATGGATATCGCCAACAGCAAGTTCGAACTGTTTGAGAACTACACCTATCAGATTGCCCCAACGGCCCAAAAGACCCAGAGCAAGGCCTTTCCTCTGGACCTTGAACACGATGTTACCGTGGGCAATTTCTGGTTTCTTTTCCCGAACACGGTATTTGGCCAATTCCCCGGTACGCGTGGCTTTTATATCTCGCGATTTGATCCCGTAACGCCAGATTTGACCCAGCGTCGCACACTGTCCCTGATCACGGCCGAACCGACGGACCCGGATATGATGCGCCGCCACAAGCTGCGATCTGACTGGTCGGTAAATGTGGTCAGCCAGGAAGATCGCGCCCTGTGTGAAAACGTCCAACGCGGCATGCATCAACGTGGATATCAGCGAGGGTGGTATATCACCGACCCGGACGAGCATGGCATTTCCGAACATGCGATGCGTTACTTCCATGACCTGTATCTGACTGCGCTAGAGGCTTAACCCATGTGCGGAGCCACCCGGAAAGCAAGCCGAAAATACCCTTTTGAGCCGCCCCCTGTTGCGATCTGAGGCCCCTTCAGATCACGAAAAACAGGAGAAATGACATGACAACCGCTGATACCAATGCCGATGCCAAAGACAAACCTATAGACCCCGGCCCGATGAGCCGGGAATGGCACTGGCACCCGGACTTGCCGGTCAAATATGCGCCCTATTGGGCCTGGCCGCCGAAATTTGGCGCGTTGGCGAAATGGGTCTGGCAGAACTGGCTGCAATTCTCGGATCGGTCAATCTTTCTGGCTTTGGCGTTTCTGGTGGCGTTTGTGCTGCAACCGGTTGGACCGGATCAGGCAAGCCTGTCCTTTGGCTGGATCTGTCATGTATTTGTCCGCAACTGGATCTTGTTGCTGATCGTCGCCGGTGGTCTGCACATGTGGTTCTATGGGGTCGATGGGCAAGGCAAGCTGCTGAAATACGACCCGCGCCCCTACATGAAACGCAAGAACGCGCTGTATAAATTCGGCTACCAGACCTGGGACAATATGTACTACTCTCTGGTCTTCGGTGCGCCAATCCTGTCACTACTCGAGTGCTTTTTGCGCTGGATGTATGCCAATGACTATATCGGCACGCTCAGCTTTGCTGCCCATCCGATCTGGTTCATTGCCCTGTTTCCGATCTTGGCGATCTGGCAGAGCTTCCATTTCTACGCCGTGCATCTCTTTCTGCACCAGCCATTCATCTACAAGCACGTCCACGCCGTGCATCACCGCAATGTCAATACCGGCCCATGGTCGGGCATGTCGATGCATCCGGTTGAATCCTTCGGCTATCTCAGCGCCATCCTGATCGTGCTGATCCTGCCCAGCAACCCGGTGCATATGCTGTTTCTGGGCTATTGGCTGATGCTGGGTGCCGCGTCATCCCATTCCGGGTATGAGGCGATCTGGGCGCGTGACCGTCAGGCCTTGCTGATTGGTGCGTTTTTTCACCAGCTGCACCACCGCTACTACGAATGCAACTACGGCAACGCGGAAATGCCATGGGACAAGTGGTTCGGGACTTATCATGACGGATCCGAAGACGCGACAAAACGCACACGGAACCGCAAACGCGAAATGCACGTAAGGTAAAGTGCCATGAAGAAAATCTATACATATGGCGGCGAATACGCCCAGCGAAACCTGACTGTTGCAGATATTGTTGAGCGTAAAGCCAAGAATATCCCGATGACGCAGACGACTGCCACCAATGCAGAGGAGGCCGCCGCAGCCGAAGCTGCGGGAATCGACATGTTCTCGATGGTCAGCGAGGACATTCATGCAGTTCGTGCTGGTGCGCCCAATACTTTTGCGGTGAGTGCTGTGATGATGACCAGCTACGTCACCAATGACGAAATCCTGCGCGAGGCTGTCCGCGCCTGCGAAGCCGGGAGTGATGCCATCTACACCTGCCGTGGACTTGATGTCGTTGAAATGCTGTCGAAACAGGGAATGGCCGTTCAGGGACATCTGGGACTTGTTCCGCGCAAATCGACATTGGTAGGGGGTCTACGCACGATAGGAAAAACCGCCGAAGAGGCGATGCGCCTGTTTGAGGATTTCCGCAGGCTGGAAGATGCCGGGGCCTATGCTGTAGAAGTGGAATGTGTTGCCAGCGAGGCGCTGGCCGAGATCAAGAAACACAGCCGCCTTGTCACCCATTCAATCGGGTCAGGCCCTGCTGGTGACGTCACATTCCTGTTCATGGAAGATCTGGGCGGCGACGTTGAAAACCCGCCGCGTCACGCGAAGGCGTTTGGCGACATGCTCAGCATTCGCAACCAATTGCGCGAAGAACGTGACCGCGCACTCCGGGCATTTCGGGATGCCGTTCACGAAAGGCAGTTCCCGGACGCTGCTCATTCTGTTTCTATGCCTGCGCAGGAACGTGAAAAGCTCAGAGAAGCGCTGAGCCGTTGGAAATCAGTTCACAGTTGATGAACTCAGACAGAAAATGGGGAAAAATGCAAAATCGCAACATGCTCAACGGGGTGATGACCAGAGCTATTCATGCCGGAGAAGAGCCCGATCCGTCCACTGGAGCGTCGGCCCCGGCGTTGCATATGTCTTCGACATTTGTGACAGACCAGGTGGCCGGGTTTTCAGCCCATGATCTGGAAGACGAGGCACCCTATCTTTATGCGCGCTGGTCCAACCCCAATGTAAGAACGCTTGAAGCAAAGATCAGTGCGCTTGAAGGCACAGAAGATTGCCTTTGCCTTGCCTCGGGCATGGCCGCTGCAACCGGGATCTTCTTAACCTTTCTGTCTGCAGGCGATCATGTGGTCATGTCCGATGTCTCGTATGCGGGCGTTGCAGAACTTGCGCGTGATACCCTGCCGCGATTGGGGATCGAGGTCAGTCTTGTCGATATGTCCGACTTGGCCGCCGTGTCCGCGGCGATCCGGGCGAACACCCGCCTGGTTCACACCGAAAGCCCGGTAAACCCTATCGGTCGGTTGACCGATCTGGCGGCGGTCTCACGGATTGCCCATCAAGCGGGGGCACTTGTTTCTTGTGATGCAACCTTCGCCTCACCTCTGGGGCAGGCTCATGTTGAACTTGGCATCGATCTTATCATGCATTCCGTGACCAAATATATCGGGGGGCATGGCGATGCTGTCGGGGGCGCAATTGCCGGTAGCAGGGAATTGATTGCTAAAATTCGCAACGAAGCTGCCATCCATCACGGTAGCATCATGTCACCGTTCAATGCCTGGCTGATTGCGCGCGGAATGGCCACGCTGCCACTGCGTATGCGCGCCCATCAAGCGGGCGCTCAGGCGGTTGCCGAATGGTTGGAAACCCGCGCAGATGTGACGCAGGTTGTGTATCCGGGTCTTCCGTCCCACCCGCAGTTCGATCTGGCCCAACGCCAGATGAAAAACACATCAGGCATGATCAGCTTTCAGGTTGGCGATGCAGCCAAGGGCGAGGAATTGGCGCAAAAGATGATCGAGAGATTGCAGATCATCCACTATGCGGTGTCTCTTGGGCATCACCGCAGCCTCATCTTCTGGATGGAGACCGATGCTTTGATGACAACGTCTTTCAGGCTTAGCGGTCCACAGCTGGAAAGCTATCGCGCCTTTGCTGGAGACGGCGTTTTCCGTCTTTCCGTTGGGCTTGAGGACGCCGAAGATCTGATCGCTGATCTTGCACAGGTTCTCTAATTGCTCCAATCGGCTCACTTGTCGCTTCGGGTTAAACCCGAAACGACAAGTGACACGAATATCCCGAGAGCGCTGAAAGCGTGGCAGGGTAGCGGATTTCCGGGTGGACGGCACGAATCCTCGGAACACAGGAAAAGTGGGCCTTCACCGACACGTGCCAAAGCCCGCTGCCCAGCTATGCCAAAGGCGCGCAATGGGCAATGAAGACCGAAGTTTTTCATACGGATTGAGGACGACATGACTAAATCACAGGGCCGTCTGGCCGGAAAGAAAGCACTGGTAACGGCCGCAGGGCAGGGTATTGGTCGCGCCAGTGTCGAAAAATATGTGGCCGAAGGCGCGCAGGTTATCGCCTGTGATATCAATGATGCAACGGTCACGGAACTGGCTGCGATCGAGGGTGTGACCGCACTGAAGCTGGACGTCACCGATGCGGATGCCGTGGCTGAGGTCGTCTCAACCTCCGGCGCTTTGGACGTATTGTTCAACTGCGCCGGGTTCGTCGGTGCCGGGTCCATTCTGGATTGCGACGATGATCAATGGGATTTCAGCTTTGATCTGAACGTCAAGGCGATGTACCGGCTGGCCAAGCTGGTTCTACCCGGCATGTTGGAGCAGGGCGGTGGCGCGATCATCAATATGTCCTCGGTCGCTTCGTCGATCAAGGGCGTGCCGAACCGCTTCTCGTATTGTGCGTCCAAAGCGGCCGTGATTGGCCTGACCAAGTCCATCGCTGCCGACTTCATCACGCAAGGTGTCCGTTGCAACGCGATCTGCCCCGGTACCGTCGACAGCCCCAGCCTGCACGACCGCCTTCGCGCGACTGGCGACTATGAGCAGGCGATGAAAGACTTCATCGCGCGTCAACCTATGGGCCGCATCGGCCACGCAGACGAGATTGCTGCTCTGGCCGTCTATCTCGCCAGCGACGAGGCCGCATTCACCACCGGACAGACCTTCGCCATCGATGGAGGCTGGACCGTATGATACGGAAAATCTGAGAGAAAACCGCTGTGTTTTGGTCCGGTTGTTCAAGAAAAACCGGGCCTGATGGCCGATATTGTTCTTTACCGAACCCAAATGGCAGAAACCCGTTTTTCTGCTTGGTTTGCAAAAACGCCTGCGTCAGCGGCCACCTTTATCGCGTCGTGCCCCAGACAAGTTCGCCGCCATCAATGGCGTCGCGTAGGCGACGTTGGGTGACAGCGCCCCAACCAGATACATAAAATGCACTGCGCTCGATGATCAAAGGCGTAGCAATGCCCGTTTGGCGAGAGAACTTTGTTAATAATTTACCATAATCATCATTATGCGTCACATCAGCTTTATCGGCGCCCGCTACTCTGAAGTGCGGCTACTAGAAAACGATGTGTTACTTAGTTGGAGAAAATCGCATGGCACAAGCTTCTCTGGACATAAAAAGCTACGCGAACGCGTTGTGAACGCTACCTTTTTCCGGTCCAACCTGACAACTGTTCAGCGCCAGACTAGACTTCGCATTCAACAGACAATTGCCCTGATTGTCAAATTTTCGCAGAGAGAGTTGTCACCTCCTTCTGGCTGGTTCGCTCCCCGGAACCAGAGCATATGTAGACGGGCACGGCTTTTCTTCAGGAGCACACATGAGCACGCAGTACTACGCACCCCATGGCGGACACCCCGGCCAAGACCAACTGCTGACAGACCGCGCCGTGTTTACGGATGCTTATGCCGTGATCCCCAAGGGCACCATGCGGGACATCGTGACAAGCTTCCTGCCGTTCTGGGACGATACACGCCTGTGGGTGATCTCGCGCCCACTGACAGGATTTGCCGAGACATTCTCGCAATATATCATGGAGGTGCAGCCGGGCGGAGGTTCTGACCGGCCCGAGACCGACCCCGAGGCCCAAGGCGTGCTGTTCGTAGTCGAAGGCACCGCGACACTGATCGCTGAAGGAACGCGCCATGAGCTGACCCCTGGCGGCTATGCTTATCTTCCTCCCGGATGCGACTGGACCCTGCGCAACCACTCTGAAAACACCTTGCGATTTCATTGGATTCGCAAAGCCTATGAGGCCGTTGAAGGGCTGGACACGCCGGATGTTCTTGTGCTGAACGAAAACGATATCGCGCCGACGCCGATGCCCGGCACTGATGGGAAATGGGCGACAACGCGTTTTGTCGACCCGAGCGACCTACGCCACGACATGCATGTGACCGTCGTGACGTTCGAACCCGGTGCGGTCATCCCGTTCCTCGAAACCCATGTCATGGAACACGGTCTTTACGTGCTTGAGGGAAAGGCGGTGTATCGGCTCAACAATGACTGGGTCGAGGTCGAGGCCGGAGACTACATGTGGCTGCGCGCGTTCTGCCCACAGGCCTGCTATGCAGGCGGCCCGGGAAAGTTCCGGTACCTGCTCTATAAGGATGTGAACCGACACATGCCTCTGCGCCTTGGATCTGCCGCCAACCGGCGATAGAACTCTCTCAGTTCACAGTGCCTCCGATGGCCTGGGTCAGCGCCCGGCCCGCCTCGATCACGGGGCGGCTGAGTTGTTCGATCCCGTCCTCGCGCACCCGGCTGGTTGGTCCAGAAACAGAAATCCCTGCTACTGCTTCACCGTTCACGTCGAATACCGGCGCCGCGATACAGCGCATGCCTTCGTTCTTTTCTTCATTGTCGATCGAAAAGCCTCGCGCGCGGATAGAATTCAGATCGTGCTTTAGGCTTTCTACAGTCGTAATCGATCGGTCCGTGAATGCCTGCAATTCGAACGAGGCCAGCAACCTGTCCAATCGGTCCTCATCCATATGCGCCAGCAGGACCTTCCCGATCCCTGATGCGTGCATGGGCGACAATGTTCCGGGCGGAAAAAAGGCCCGAATGCTGGCATGCGTTTCCACCTGGCTTAGAAAGAGGACGGAACCTTCTTTCTGAATGCCCAGATTGGCGGTCTCACCCGTGGCTTCCATCAGCTTGCGCATTACCGGCCTTGCCCGGTCCACAAGGCTGGTGCGCCTCAGGAACCGCGCCCCGATGACGAAGGCACGGGGGCCGATATGCCAGATCTGTTCGACAGGATCAAACTCGACCAGCCCCCTGCCCTCAAGCGTGACAAGGATGCGGTAGACCGTGGCCGGGGACTGCTGCATTTCATCGGACAACATCGTTAGCGACTTGCCTTGCGCCTCGCTCAGATACTCGAAAACCTCCATCGCCCGGTCGAGGGATTTGATCGTGTTCTGAGCCGTTTTGTCATCCCAACCCCGCGGCCTTCCCCTGGCTTTTCGAAGGGAACCAGCGCCATTTTTTTGAGAAACCATAAGAACCTTCAGAGCCATTCGAAATATTAATTCATCATATGAAAAATATAAGTATCTGACAATTAATATTTAAATTGCTCATCATGTGTTTTGAAAAACGTTTTCAAAAAAATTTTCCTACAGAAGACTTGCACATATGGTGACCTCAACGACGGAAGGAGACCATCCATGAGCTTTCAAAACCCCGTTTTCATTCCGGGCCCGACCAATATCCCTGAAAGCCTGCGCAAGGCCTGTGACATGCCCACGATCGACCACCGGTCGCCGCTGTTTGGGCAAATCCTGCACCCTGCCCGTGCGGGTGTTCGGAAAGTTCTGAAAAGCGACAGCGCCGAGGTATTCATCTTTCCCTCGACCGGGACAGGCGGCTGGGAAACAGCGTTGACCAATACCCTATCCGCCGGAGACAAGGTTCTGGCCGCGCGCAACGGTATGTTCAGCCATCGCTGGATTGACATGTGCCAGCGCCACGGCCTGAACGTCGAGATCGTCGAAACTCCTTGGGGCCAGGGCCTGCCCACTGACCGATACGAAGAGATCCTGACCGCCGACACGAACCACGAAATCAAGGCGGTTCTTGCCACCCACAATGAGACGGCAACCGGCGTAAAGTCGGATATCGCAGCTGTGCGCAAGGCGCTGAACGCGGTAGGGCATCCCGCGTTGCTGTTCGTTGATGGCGTCTCGTCCATCGCGTCGATGGATTTCCGCTTTGATGAGTGGGGCGTCGATGTGGCCGTTACCGGATCGCAAAAAGGGTTCATGCTGCCCGCAGGCCTCGCGATCACAGGCTTTAGCCAGAAGGCGATGGACGCGACCAAAACCGGCACCCTGCCCCGCACTTTCTTTGACGTCCATGACATGGCCAAGGGCTACGCAAACAACGCCTATCCCTACACGCCTGCCGTCGGCTTGATGAATGGCCTCAACCAAGCCTGTGACATGTTGCTGACGGAAGGGTTGGAGAACGTCTTTGCCCGCCATACCCGCATCGCCGAAGGCGTGCGTGCCGCCGTCGGCGCGTGGGGGCTGGAGCTTTGTGCCACGAACCCTGCGGTCTATTCCGACACGGTCAGCGCGATCCGCACGCCGGATGGTTTCAACGCGACCGATATCGTCACCCATGCGGCCGAGAAATATGGTGTCGCCTTTGGCGTGGGCCTTGGCGAAGTCGCGGGCAAGGTCTTCCGGATCGGACATCTGGGCAGCCTGACCGACGTCATGGCCCTGTCGGGGATCGCTACGGCTGAAATGTGCATGGTCGATCTGGGTTTGAACATCCAACTGGGTTCGGGCGTGGCTGCGGCGCAGGATTACTATCGCGGTCATCCAGCCGCCGTTCAGAAGGACGCTGCATGATGAAGGACCTCTCCATGTATATCCCGACCTATGAGGACATGCTCGAAGCGCATACCCGGATCGAGCCTTACATCCGCCGGACCCCGGTTCGGACCTCGGATTACCTGAATGAATTGACGGGCGCCCAGCTGTTCTTCAAATGCGAGAACTTTCAGGAACCGGGTGCCTTCAAGGTACGCGGCGCCACCAACGCGGTGTTCGGCCTTGACGAGGAACAGGCGAATAAAGGTGTTGCCACCCATTCCTCTGGCAACCACGCGTCATGCTTGTCCTACGCCGCAATGAAGCGCGGCATTCCGTGCAACGTTGTCATGCCGCGCACGGCACCTCAGGCCAAGAAAGACACGGTGCGTCGCTACGGAGGCAAAATCACCGAGTGTGAGCCTTCGACCACCTCGCGCGAGGCGACATTCGCCCAGGTTCAGGCGGCCACGCGCGGGGATTTTGTCCATCCATACAACGATCCGCGGGTGATCGCAGGACAAGGGACTTGTTCACGTGAGTTCATCGAACAGACCGATGGTCTGGACGCAGTGGTAGCCCCCATCGGCGGCGGCGGCATGGTGTCCGGCACTTGCCTGACCCTGTCCACCCTTGCGCCTGAAACCGCAATCATTGCGGCGGAACCCGAGCAGGCGGATGACGCCTATCGCAGTTTCAAAGCGGGTCACATCATTGCCGATGACGCGCCGAAGACCATCGCTGACGGCCTGTTGGTCCCCCTGAAAGATCTCACGTGGCACTTCGTGTCGAACCACGTCTCCGAGATCTACACGGCCTCGGAACAAGAGATCATCGACGCGATGAAGCTGACGTGGAAACACCTGCGGATCGTGATGGAGCCGTCCTCGGCTGTGCCTTTGGCCACGATCCTCAAGAACCCTGACGCGTTCAAAGGCAAGCGGGTTGGCCTGATCATCACCGGTGGCAATGTCGATCTGGACAAGCTGCCCTGGCTGAACACCTGACCCAGTCGCAACAGACATCAATCCCGACACAGGAATACGGACATGAAAGATATGACCAATCTCGATGCATTCGAAGTAGGCTATGACATTCCGGCCAAGCCCGGAATGGATGAAGCAGATATCCAGACCCCCAGCCTCGTGCTGGATCTCGATGCGCTGGAACGCAATATCAAGAAGATGGGTGACTATGCCAAGGCCCACGGTATGCGCCACCGCGTCCACGGCAAAATGCACAAATCCGTCGATGTGGCGAAACTTCAGGAACGCATCGGCGGAGCAGTGGGCGTGTGCTGTCAGAAGGTTTCGGAGGCCGAAGTTTTTGTGCGTGGTGGGATCAAGGATGTGTTGGTGTCGAACCAGGTGCGCGACCCCGCCAAGATCGACCGCCTGGCCAGCCTGCCAAAACTCGGCAGTCGCATCATTGTATGTGTCGACGATGTTGACAATATCGCAGATCTTTCCGGTGCAGCCGTCGATCACGGTACTCAGCTTGAGGTCTTCGTCGAGATCGACTGCGGCGCGGGACGGTGCGGCGTGACTACGACACCTCAGGTGATCGAAATCGCCAAAGCCGTCGAGGCGGCCGACAACCTCAAATTCACCGGCATTCAGGCCTATCAGGGTGCGATGCAGCATCTCGACAACTTTGATGCGCGCAAGGAAAAGCTGGATACCGCAATTGCGATGGTCAAAGACGCCGTTGACGGCCTTAAGGCGGAAGGCATCGATTGCGAGCTGGTTTCCGGCGGTGGTACCGGCTCTTACTACTTCGAGTCTAACTCGGGCGTATATAATGAGCTTCAATGCGGGTCCTACGCCTTCATGGATGCCGACTATGGTCGCATTCTGGACAAGGACGGTAATCGCATCGACCGGGGAGAGTGGGAGAACGCCTTGTTCATTCTGACCAGCGTCATGAGCCACGCCAAGGCAGACAAGGCAATTGTCGATGCGGGCCTCAAGGCGCAATCGGTGGACAGCGGCTTGCCCGTCGTGTTTGGACGTGACGATGTCGAGTACATCAAATGTTCGGACGAACATGGCGTTGTGATGGATACAGATGGTGTTCTCAAGGTCAACGACAAGCTCAAGCTGGTGCCCGGTCACTGCGACCCGACCGCCAATGTGCATGATTGGTATGTCGGCGTGCGCAAGGGCAAGGTCGAGGCCGTCTGGCCCGTATCCGCCCGCGGTCGCGCCTATTAAGGCCCGACAATCAAAGAAATACGGCTCGATAGTAGCCTGAGCCTTGCCCGTGTGCCTCCTCTCCCTTCGGGACAAGTGCAAGGGCGAACGAATTCCAAGTGGAGATTGACATGTTGATCGTACCCGAGCGCGAGATCGCCGGATTGATGACCCGCCAAGCGGCCTTTGATGCCGTCGAAAGCGTCTTTGCAGCAATGGCCGCAGGCGATGCCTATAACTTCCCTGTCGTGCGTGAGGCCATCGGCTATGAGGACGCTCTGTATGGCTTCAAGGGTGGTTTTGACCGCGCCGGCCTGACTTTGGGCCTGAAGGCCGGTGGCTACTGGCCGAACAATCTTGAGAAACGCGGTTTGATCAACCATCAGTCCACAGTTTTCCTGTTCGATCCCGACACTGGCAAACCTTCGGCGATGGTTGGAGGCAATCTGCTGACGGCGCTGCGCACGGCGGCAGCCTCGTCCGTGTCGATCAAACATCTAGCGCGCTCAGACGCAAAGGTGATCGGCATGATCGGGGCGGGCCATCAGGCCGGTTTTCAACTGCGCGCGGCACTGGAACAGCGTAGCTTCGAAAAGGTCATCGGCTGGAACTATCACCCGGAAATGCTGCCCAATATCGAGAAGGTCGCTGTTGACGCAGGTGTCCCGTTTGAGGCGGTCGAACTTGACGGGATGACCGAAGCGGATGTGATCATCTCGATCACTTCAGCCTTTGCGCCGTCGCTGATGGCGCACCATGTCAGCCCCGGAACGCATGTGGCCTGCATGGGAACAGACACCAAGGGCAAGCAAGAGGTCGAATCCGCCCTGCTGGCCAAGGCGCGCGTCTTCACTGACGAGGTCGCGCAATCCGTCACAATCGGCGAAGCACAGCACGCCGTGGCCGAAGGCCTGATCCGCCAAAGCGACATCGCGCAGCTTGGTGCGGTCATCAATGGAACGCATGAGGGCCGCTCGGCAGATGATCAGATCACAGTGTTCGACGGCACGGGCGTTGGCCTTCAAGATCTAGCGGTGGCCGCATCTGTTGTGGACCTTGCCGTCCAGAAGGGGGTCGCAGTCGAGGTCGATTTCTGACGCCAGAAACAGGCGCTGATGCATAGGTCAGAGCTGCCAGTCGCGCTCGGTTTGAAACAAATGGGTTGGCCGACGGTTGGGGTAACGCCCCGGCCAATGTCTATACGCAGGGAAATCGCGATACGCCTCGCATTTTTTCGCGTTATTATTCGACGATAAGGAACGGCACCTCGAACCAATGCTCCTGCAGGTTGGGTCCGGTGCCAATTCTGTCCACGACCGCAAAAAGCCCCGGATCATGGAGCGGGGTCAGTACCCCGTGCCAGGTGTTGCGGTGATAATTCACCCCCTGCCCCGGCGCAGTTATGAACGCAATCGGATGCCCGGGTTTTCCGTTTTCATCGGAGGCCACAACCACAACGAACGGCTTTTCGGACAATGGTAGAAACGCCTGGCTGCCCTCAGGGTGACGCTCCATCATATCAAGCGTGATCGGCAGGCTGAAAGCCTCGGACTGGAACACGCTGATCCCGGCGCGGCCGTTTTGGAAATCCAACTCCGCGCGGTCATGATAGCGAGCGCATTTGCCCTGATTGATGTACTTGTCCACCTCACCCGCCGCTTGGATCACATCTCCAAACGGTGCAAAGGCATCGGAGGTCAGGGGCTGCAGCTTCAACTCGATGGTCATTCCGAGAACTTCTCGATCAAGCGCAACTCGGCGATCCGTTCGACCTGACGGCAGGCTTCGTCGAACTCGGTGTCCCGATCACTGTCAATGCGACGGTGAAAGGCCTCCAGGATGCTGGCCTTCGTGTTGTCCTTGACGGCGATGATGAAAGGAAAGCCGAATTTGGTCGTGTAGGCCTCATTCAACACGGTGAAGGCCTCGCGCTCTTCATCGGTCAGCATGTCAAGACCTGCCCCGGCCTGTTCCGCCGTGCTTTCCTTGGTCAACCGCCCTGCCGCGGCAAGCTTGCCTGCCAGATCGGGGTGCGCGGTCAGAACGCCAAGGCGCTGTTCGGTCGTGGCCGTGCGGAAAACACGCGCAAGCACGTTGTGAACACCAGCCGCATTGTCATGGGTCGGTCCGAGTTCAAGGTCAAACGCGCCTTCGGCAATCCATGGGCTGTGTTCGAACACGCCGCCAAATTCGGACACAAAGGTGGGCTGGTCCATTTCGGACGGGGTGAGGCCTTGCATCGGAGGGTGCTCCTTTGCCCAGTGATCGGCGATTTTCTCACGCGTCGCGAACCAGACGCCGTCGTGTTTTCTGAAATAGTCCAGCGCGCGTTTCAGCGCCATGGCGCGACCGGGACGGCCAATCAAGCGGCAGTGCAACCCGATCGACAGCATTTTCGGCATGCCCGCCGTGCCCTCGGCATAGAGCATGTCGAAACTGTCCTTCAGATAGCTTTCGAACTGCGCACCATTGGTATACCCGGCCTGAATCGCAAAACGCATGTCGTTGCAATCCATAGTATAAGGCACGATCAGTTGATCCTTGCCCCCTGCCTTGATCCAATAGGGCAGATCATCGGCATAGCTATCCGCGATATAGGCAAAGTCACCCTCTTGCGCGGCAAGATCGATCGTATTCATCGAACACCGACCAGTATACCAACCGCGCGGAGGCTGGCCGGTGACTTCGGTGTGCAAACGGATGGCTTCGCGGATCTGGGCGCGCTCGTCTTGCGGGTCCATATCCTTGTGTTCGATCCACTTCAGCCCGTGGCTCGCGATCTCCCAGCCTGCATGCTTCATTGCTGCAACCTGCGCCGGGGCACGCGCCAAGGCGGTCGCCACGCCATAAACGGTCACGGGCAGGTCCTGCAAAAGGTGGTGAACACGCCAGAACCCGGCCCGGCTGCCGTATTCGTAAATCGATTCCATGTTCCAGTGACGTTGCCCCTGCCAGGGGGCCGCGCCGGTGATCTCGGACAGAAATGCCTCAGATGCGGCATCGCCGTGCAAGACGTTGTTTTCGCCACCTTCTTCGTAGTTCAACACGATTTGAATCGCGATCCGGGCCCCATTGGGCCAGTTGGCTTTGGGCATTTGGCTGCCATAGCCGGTCATATCTCTTGGATAAGGCTTCACATCTGTTTCCTTCTTCTTGAGTTCCTCAATACTCTGGATAATCGAAGAAATTTTTCAAAAAATACGAAAAGCAGCTTCGGATAGTCTGGCTTTGCCCTCGGAGGGGAAAACAGACTAAGGGATAAGCAACTTGAGGAGTGGCACAAATGACCGGTTACCTTACCACACATGTCCTGGATACCGCGCGGGGATGCCCCGCCGAAGGGCTGAAAATCGAGCTGTACCGTATCAATGGCACAGACCGCACCTTGCTGAAAGCACTGGTGACAAATGACGACGGCAGAACCGACGAACAGATTTTACCGCAATCCGAGTTCTCAACGGGCGAATACGAGCTGATCTTTCATGCCGGGGCGTACCTTGATGCATCGGGCACCCCGCCTGAAGACCCTCGCTTTCTGGATGTGATCCCGATCCGGTTCGGGATGTCAGAACAATCTCATTACCACGTGCCTCTGCTTCTTTCCCCCTTTGGATACTCAACCTATCGCGGCAGCTGAGTACCCTGCCCTAGGAATTCGCAGCAGCGACCGAAGATCCGATACGCTCTATGATGAACTCCATGAAAAGCCGTGTTTTGGGGTCTTGCATGCGGCGGTGGGTGAACAGACATGCCATCTGAATAGGTTCCGGCGGCGTTTCTGTTGCAACCGGAACCAGATTTCCGGCCTTGAGATGCTGCGCGATCTCGAAGATCGGCTTTAGTGCGATCCCGTGGCCCGCAAGCGCCCAATCGGTCAATACATCGCCATCGTCCGATTCATAGCGACCAGAGACACGGAACCGCTTTGGCCCTGCCTGCGTCCTGAGAAGCCATTGAAACTCGGTCGCGCCGGGAAAGCGCAGATTGAGGCATTCGTGTTTGTCGGCGATCAAATCGTCGCCACTTGCAGGCATCCCACGTTTCTTGATGTATTTCGGGGATGCGCACAGAACCCTTTCCACATCGGCGATTTTGCGAATGCGCAGGTTGCTGTCCTCGGGTTGCCCGAGGAAGAACGCAAGATCCAGACCTTCTGTCGTCAGATCGACTTTGCGATCTGTCAGCCTCAGCCTGACATTGACCTCAGGATACTCGGCCAGAAACTTCGGCACCTGCGGCGCGATCAACCTGCGACCCACGCCCAATGGCGCAGCAACGTAGAGAGACCCTTTCAGATTCTCGGTAATATTGACGATCTGAGCCTCGGCATTTTCAACGGCCACAAGAATTTCGGCCGCCCCCCGGTAAAACGATTGCCCCTGTTCGGTCGGTGTAAGGCTGCGCGTCGTGCGTTGAAACAGCCGCACGCCCAGATGCTCTTCCAGTTGCGATATCCGCGCCGAGGTGACAGCCGGAGAAACCCTCAGATCACGGCCTGCGGCAGACATGCTGCCCAATTCGTAGACCCGGACAAAGGTTCTGATGTTATCTAGATAGGACATTTTTTTGCATTTTTTGATACTGCTTGATCTTTGCTAGCAATACCAGAATAAAGCAGTCTCGCATAGAGTGAGGGCAAGCAAAGAATCTTAGGAGCAAACCCATGTATGATCTGGCCGTAATGTGGGAGTGGATCGCCTTTTCCGTCCGCTGGCTGCATGTGATCACGGCAATGGCGTGGATTGGGGCATCGTTCTACTTTATCGCGCTGGACCTGATGCTTAAGCCGAACCCTGCTCTGCCGGATGGGGCCCATGGCGAGGAATGGGAGGTCCATGGCGGCGGGTTTTACCACACCGTAAAATACATGGTAGCCCCCGCCCGAATGCCCGAGCATCTGACATGGCACAAATGGCAAAGCTACACGACATGGCTGTCCGGCGCCGCGCTTCTGATGATCATCTATTGGGTCGGAGGGGAGCTGTTCCTGCTGGACCCGACCAAGGTTGATCTGGCGCTGTGGCAGGGAGTTCTGATCTCGGCCGGGTCGTTGACCATTGGTTGGTTGCTCTATGACCAGATGTGCAAATCCAGGCTGAGCGATCATCCCACTGTTCTGATGCTGTTGTTGTTCGTGATCCTGGTGATCATGTCCTGGGGCTATAACCAGATATTCACCGGACGGGCCGCGCTGCTGCATCTTGGGGCGTTTACCGCAACGATCATGACGGCCAATGTGTTCTTTCAGATCATGCCGAACCAGCGCATCGTGGTCGCAGACCTCAAGGCGGGTCGGACCCCGGACGCCAAATACGGCAAGATCGCCAAGGTACGCTCGACGCATAATAACTATCTGACCTTGCCGGTCGTGTTTCTGATGCTGTCGAACCACTACCCGCTTGCGTTCGGCACCGAGTATTCATGGATCATTGCAAGCCTGATCTTCCTGACCGGTGTCACCATTCGGCACTATTTCAATACGATGCATGCGACCGGAACAGGCCCCCATTGGACCTGGGCAGTTACGGTCCTTCTGATGATCGCAATTGCATGGCTGTCCTCGGTCCGGTCCGGCGAGACTTGGGAAGAGGCCGAAGCGCGCGAACTGACACCGTATGAACAAAAATTCGCCTCGGCCGAGGGGTTCGAGGCCGCTTATGACACGGTTTTGGGCAACTGCTCTATGTGTCACGCGCGCGAGCCGGTCTACGGCACAATGAAATGGGCACCCAAGAAGGTGTATCTTGAAACGCCCGGCGATGTCGCCCGTCAGGCCGACCAAATCTATCTGCAAGCCGGGATCAGCCACGCGATGCCGCCGCCAGCTGCGGTTCAAATGGACGACGAAGCCCGTCAGACCATCATCGCATGGGTGCGTGAAGCCAGAGGACAGTAGGCCCTGATTTTTAGTCGGCAATCAAGGACCCACCGGGCGCTGTTTCCAAAGAACCTATTGCTGTGCTGCACGATGTGTTTGACGAACGGACATATCTTGGGGGTTTGACGTTTCTTGCGCAGATACCCTCTGCCGATCCCTTAACATGCGGTGCCTTGCTTCGGTTTGATTGCCTCATTTCTACGCGCGCCTGTCATGATCTCGCGTTTACGCCTCAAACTTCAAGGCAATGCTTTCGTGCGTCGCAACGCTTTGACAGCACAGTATATATCCATTCGAGATATCGTCATCTTCAAGTGCAACTCGGTTCCGCATATGAACGGCCCCTTCGGTAAGCCGGGCCATGCAGGCACCGCAGACACCGGACTGGCAACTGAAGGGTGGCTTCAACCCTTTCAGTTGGGCCGCTTCCAATATGGTCTGACCTGCAGCGACCGGTACGTCATGCCAAGCACCATTCAGGTTTATGCGCGCCGTCGCCGCGACCCCTGACACGCTCAGATCGCGTTTGACGTCGCCACCAAAGCTTTCGATGTGAATGCGATCGTCCGGTACGTCCAAGTTCTGAAGCGCCGACCGCAGGTCCGTGTTCATGCTGTTCGGGCCGCAGATCCAGTACTGCGCGTCCTGCGCCACGGGTGGGGTCTCGGAAATAGCGGCCTGAACGGCGTTTGCTTCCAGCCGCCCAGTGCGCCAGGGGCTGAACCAACTGAGCAAGAAGGGGTGAGACAGAACATGGCGTAAAGAGAAGCGTTCTGGGTATTGCTCTTGAATGCGCTGCAACTCATCCAGAAAAAGGATGCTGTTCGCGTTGGTGTTGCCGAAGACCAAATGTGCAACGGAATGCGGCTCTGTCGTCAAAACGGCATTGATCATCGCGTACAGAGGCGTGATGCCACTGCCTGCGCCAAAGAAATAGTGCGTGCGGCGTTTCAGGGGGCCGGGCGTTAAGGTGAACTGTCCAAAGGGGGGCATAACCTCGATGGTATCCCCTGTCGACAGAGTTTCGCCGATATGGTTCGACACGATCCCGCCATTCACACGTTTCACAGTGATGCGCAGAGCAGAGCCGGGAGGGTTCGAAATGGTGTAGCTGCGCCTGTGTTCCTGTCCTTCGATCAGAAATCTGATCGTCAGATGTTGCCCGGCTATCCATTGAAAAAGATCAGCCAATGTAGCAGGGACATCAAAGGTGACACTCGTGGCTGCACCGCCGATTTCCATGCGAATGTCAGATACGGTTAGTGGATAAAAGTCGCGTCGCATAAAATCACCCGATCACCGGTAATCATAAGTTGTGGCCAATGACCGGATCACTATCCCGCCAATGTGGGGTTCAAAGACAAACTCATCCGGTTGATGCACTTCGCCCGCATTTCCCTGCCAATCATATTCGACATCCGTCACTGCGGTTGCGTGGTGGACCTCATCTTCGATGCGGGTGGCTTGAATGGGCGTCATGATCCGTCCCCGCCATTCTTCATGAATTCCAAGACGGTTTTCTGGTGCTGGGTAATCGGACTTTCGCCAATCCCGGCGGGGCCAATCTCCAGATACGGGCTTTTCAGGGATTTCTGCTGTTGTTCGCAGGCATAGATATCTTCGGTTGTGAAATCTCCGGATGCCATCGGGTCGCCTTCGCCTGCGACATCGTCTCCTTGGTACTTCGCACCGCCAAAGTCCTTCCAAAAACCCCGGCTTTTCCACTGTTGTTTCTGAAACGCCCAGTCCGATGCATTGGCCAGCTTGGTGCGGTTTTCGATGCGCGTCAGGTCCGGTGCGAGTGGCGTGATGATAAACAGGTTCCAGCTTTCCTCACTGGCCCCGATACCAATGCCCGGAAACAGCATTGGAACCCAGGCACCGACATAGGGTTTTGGGATCGTGCGCGGCATCGGCAGGTTCGCGTCGTGGTCCTTGGCGTATTCCGCTGACGGGGGCTCCCAAAAGTGATAGTGCGGCCCCTTCCACCCGTATTCCGCCTTGGCATGGTCATACATATGCAAGGTGTTCGAATGCAGGTGGCTCAGGTGATAGACGTCGATGTAATTCTCGACAACGATCTTCCAATTGGCCTTGATCTCATAGGTGTTCCGGCCTTCGGTGTACTCTACCAGCTCCTCCGGTTTGTGCGGGCCAAGGAATGGATCGATCTCGCCGAACCACTCTGCAAGCGTGGGCGCGTTCGGATCGGGATGAACGAACAACATACCGCGCCAAACGTCTACGCTGGCCGGTTTGAGGCCAAGGCAGGATTTATCAACACCACCCGGAAATTCCGACGCCTCATCGGGAACCGAGATCAGATTGCCTTCCAGATCATAGGTCCAATCGTGGTAGGGACACGTTAGCGCCTTTTGCGTCTTTCCGACCGCGCGGATAAGCTGTGTACCGCGATGGCGGCAAATATTGTGAAAGGCCCGCAGCCGGTGATCGCGCCCCATGATGACAAACAGGTTGTTAAGCCCTGCCTGCACCGACAGATAGTGCCCGGGGCCTTCGATATCCTCAACCAATCCTGCAAAACGCCAGGTGCGTGAGAAGATTTGTTGTTGTTCTCGGTCGAACCAATCCTGCGAGGTATAGGCTTCGACCGGCAGGTGATGATACATTTTGGTCATCTTTATCCCTCAGGTCATCAGATGGGCGTATTGCGGAAAAAGGCTGGCGGCGAGCATCATCAGTCCTGACAAAGCCCAAAGGCAGACTATGGCCCAGAAGAGAACTGGATCATCGTCTCGGTTGATCTCGAACACCAGAAAAGCCTGACCATTCAGGATGGTTGGTATGGTCCACCACAGAAAGAGCAGCCCCCAGATCCAATAGAGACCCAAGGCAGAAGCAGCCAGCAGGACAGGCAGAGCGACATAGTTCGCGGTTCTGGCGCGGCTCATTCCTCGGCCTCCAGCGTAGAGGCCAGCAAAGACGCCGCCAGTTTCAATTCCGCACGCCAGACTTTGGGTGGATTCAGTGGCGACAGGGCATCCATGCTGACAAAGATTGCGGAAATACCCTGAGTCACGGCCCGAATGCTGGTATCCGGCGCGTCAGGGGCGGCGCGTCTCAGGACATTCTCAACCACGCCAAAGAAAGAACTCAGGCTGTCCATGAGATCCTGCCGCAATTCCGGGCGATCAGGGACAACAGTCACCAGCGCCTGATACGCCAACATCAACCGCGGATCAGTTCCGCTGTTTTCGGCAAAGAGAGCGTCCACAAGATCGGTTGGCGTTGCTCTGTCTGGCAGGGCCTGTCGCAGGCCGTCCAGCGACATCGCAAAACCTTCAAGGGTGTACTCGGCAAGTGCGGCAATCATTTCGTCCTTGTTGCCAAGATAATGGCGCAGCAGGGGGCGCTTGACGCCTGCCTCCTCTGCAATCCGTTCCTGGGTCGCACCGTCAAGGCCGAACCGCGCCACACATGTAAGGTAGGCATCCAGGATTTCCTGAGATCGTTGGTCTTTCAGAGATGGTCTTGGCATTGCGGCCTCATAAATTGTCATTGATGACAAATAATGATTTGAGATTATTTGTCAATCATGACAATTTATTTTGAGACCAGCGCATGAAAGGAAACTATATTTGGGAGGGGCTAGATTGAGGGGCCGGCCATCATCCTCTGCGGTCGCGAGCGCAACAGCCCGCCCCTCAGCTTTTTCAACATGACCACAAACCGGTTCGGGAAAGAATGTTCAGCCCTGGCAAAATAACCGCAAAACACCGTCACAACGACTCGATGTTTCCCAAAAGAATAGAGGTCATATCCACCGCAAATGAGCCGTCTTGGACAGTAACATCCATCTGAGTGTCATAGTTCACCGCATTTCGCGTTATCCCCGAGAGGTCGGTGTCTGCGTCCAGAAAAACCCATTTCGCGGGATATGGCGATGTTTGTCCGACCGCCGCCTGCAGGATGGAAAGCGCGTCCAACGCGTTGACGGCACCGTCCTGGGTGATATCGGCGGCAATCAGGTTCTCTGGGGCCGCCGGACCCCATGTCGGATCCAGACCGACCGAGATTCGCAGAACCTGCAACGCATCCAATGCGTTGACCCGCCCGCTCGCTGTTGAATAGGTTTTGACGACCTCCAGCTCTCCGGCCAATGTCCCGTTCGGAACGTTCAGATCAAAGCGTCCGGTCTCATCCGTGGTTGCGGTTACGGTGCCGCCTCCGGTCGGAGTGAACTTGACCTCGGCATCTGCAAGACCCGGATTGGCGGTCTCGGAATCGACGCTCAAGCGACCCTGAATGCCGTCCGAGCTTGCAGGCTCCAACCCGCCGAACGTACCGAAATCCACCGGAATGTGGTCTGGTCCACCGAACCCGGAGCCAAAAACCTCTTCTTTCGTCAATGGCGCACCGGTTGAGGATATCACGTGGACGACCTCATTCAGGTACTGGATGTCGGCCCCTTGGGATGTGGCGGTAAAGGTCAATTGATCGGGGGTGCGCAGCAGCAGATAGTCGAACATGTCCAATTGATCGGTGCCGGCTTCGAAATCCGTGATCGTCGTGGGGTCGCTGCCGTATTGCATGACGAATATGTCAGCCCCTGCCCCACCTGTCAGTGTCGTCTCACCACTGCCAGCGATGAGGATGTCATCTCCGTCCCCGCCGGACAGATGGGCATCCAGCACGCCCGCACTGAGCATGTCGTCCTGTGCCGTGCCCGTGACTGGCCCGTTGCCCTCCCGCACGACGCCAAGATTGGCCAGAGAGACACTCAGCTGTGTCAGTCCGGGATCCTGCTGCGATGTCGCCAGCACCTGAAGCTCATCACCAATATGGGCGAGGCTGAGGGTCTGGACGTTCCCCAAACCGCTGTCCAATGTGTCGGCAAAGCTATCCAGATAGACCAGCTTTCCATTCGGGGTCAGCGTGAACAGGCTGACACCATCGTCGGACCCACCCGCCACGACGAACGCGCGGCCATTCACTTCGATCACCGACAGGTCCTGCACGGATTCAAACCGGGTGTTCAGCGTATCGAGTACATGATCCTTGGGGATCAACCGTCCGTCGCTGCGCAATCCCATCACGCTGAGGGAATTGCTGCCCGACCCCGCCACGATGACCCAGGATTGGCCATAGGCCTCGACCACCTCAATCGCCGTGGGCGTGGATATCCCCATCGTTGAAACAGCGGCGCTGTTGTCCAGGGCACTGAGGCTGCCGTCACTTGCGGAAACATCAAAGACGGCGATTTCACTATTCGCAGCATTCGCGGCAATCACAAATTGGTCGCTGCCGACCGTTGCGGCATGCATCGAATCGGCTTGGCCGGATACCAGCGAAACGACCGCAAGCGTGCCGTCTGGATTGATCGCATAGCTGCCGATCTGATCGGTATCTTCATGCGCAAGGGTCAGATAGCTCTGCCCTCCGACGGTCAGTTGCGCCATGGCCGAGATGTCTCCGCCACCGACAAGCATTCCGGCTTCCTGCAGGTCGCCAAAGGTACCATCCGCGTTGAGCGTGTACCCCACCAAACCCGTTGCATTGTTAATATCAAGGGCCAGTTGGTCTTCTGCGCCCAGTGTGATGGGCACGCCGGTTCGGCCCACTTGATACAGGATCGGACCACTGTGATAGACCGTATCCACCAGCTGCGGCCCGGCCCCTTCGATGAGACGCCACGCGGCAACGCCACCGAACGGACCGGTGACGGAATAGAGATACGTATCTCCGTTAAACGTTTTTAAAGCCGTATCGCCGATACCTGAATCGAGCGCCGGGCTTCCCGTTGCAACCACAGTTTCGAATTGAAGCATCACCTTGATCACCCCTGATGCCACCCCTGGCAATGACCCAAGGATGATCTGATGCCCGGACCGAAACAAAAGCGGGAATGTGGTGAAAACGAGGAGTTCGGCTTCAGTTTAACTCAATTTTTCCAGGTTCGCCCGCGGTGGCAACCGGAAGGCAAGACAGATGAAAAAGCGTCATGTCGGGGACGGCCTTCCCAGGATCGCGGACACCAAATCTGAGGGGCAAGATGATGAAGACACCTGAGCGCCATACCAATACGCCAGCCGATCTTTCAGGGGCAGACCGTGATCGCCACAAACGCTCGTGGATCGAGCGCAACCTGCGCAAGCTGTCCGGACGCGGCATTGCGGGCGGCTTGGTGTCGACCTTGCTGGCCCTTCCGGCTTTTGCGCAGGCGACGGTCGAGGAACTCTATGCTTTTCAATTCGCGGATACGATCCCGGGTGTGAAATCTGCAAAGTTGACGGATAACGGGGATCTGCTGCTGAAAATGCTCGATGGTCGCACCATGATTGTTGCGGCTGAACATGTTCAGGTCCTCGAAAGCGGCTCGATCATGGTTGCCGAGGCGGTAGTTTCACAGATCGTCGAATTCAGCGCCGTTGCCGAGGCCGGAGCCGCCTCAGCCGCTGGCGGTCTGGGCGGAATGGGCGCTGTTGCGGGGGGTATTGGCCTTGCTGGCGCGGCGGCTGCAGGTGCCGGAGGCGGCGGCGGCGGCGGCGGTGACGATCCAGCCCCTGCGCCAACTTTCCCAACGTTGAATCTGGCAGAGTTGCAGGCAACGTCCCTCAGCAACACTCTGACCAACGCAACTGCGCCGGACGATGCGACCTCGGTCGAAGTTACGATCGGTTCCCTGACCAAAACCGTAACACCGGATTCAGAGGGGAACTGGACTGTCACCCTCACGGCGCCCGAGGCAAGTGCCTTGCCCCAAGGCCAGTCCTCGGTGACTGTCCGAATGCTTGATACCCTGGGTGACGAGATATCCACTTCGACGGCAACCGTGGTCGTAGACACCATCCCACCAACGCTCAGCATTGACGGTTTCTCGGCCGGGGCTGTGATGAATGCCGCTGAACAGGGAACGGATCTTGTCGTAAGTGGCGGAACAGACGCCGAAGATAGGCAGTCGGTAAACGTTTCAGTGAATGGTCAGACCTACACCGGCGCGGTTTCCAACGGCCAATGGTCAGCAACCGTACCCGCCGCCGATTTGGCCACACTTGCGGATGGGGCGACCATCAGCGTGACAGCAGATGTGTCGGACCGCGCTGGCAACCCGGCGACTCAGGCCAGCAACAGCTTTGATACAGACTTTTCTGCGCCGACACTCACGCTCGACCCGGTTGGCGGTGGGTCCATCGACCTTATTGATGTAACCGGTGATCTGATCGTGACAGGCGCAACGTCGGCGGAAGACAACCAAACCGTAACGCTTGTATTGGATGGACAGTCCTTTACCGGCTCAACACTGGGCGGCAATTGGTCCGTCACCATACCCAGCGCGGATCTTGCCGGGCTGACGACGGGCACTTCGGCAGACATCAGCGTTTCGGTTGCGGATGCGGCTGGAAACCCAGCGTCCATTGTGACGGCCACGGTGCCCGTCGACCTCTCTGGCCCATCCATCGCCATTTCGCCCCTATCCGTGGGTGCAATCCTGAACGCCGCCGAGACCGGTTCAGATCTGACTATTTCAGGCACAACGGGAAATGTTGGCGACAACCAGCAGGTTTCCATCACGCTGAACGGCCAGACCTATACAGACCTCGTTTCCGGTGGCACCTGGAGCGTGTCCGTCCCATCTGCTCATCTGGTCGCTTTGGCAGATGGCGGTGATTTTACGATTGCTGCCAATGTGTCCGACGCGGACGGGCTGGCGGCACCGCAGGCAACAACGCAATTGTCCAAGGATGTCAGCGCTCCGACGGTTACCATCGACAACTTCTCGGACGGGGCCGTGTTGAACGCAGCCGAGCGAGGAACGGATCTGACCATTTCGGGCTCCACCACTGCCGAAGATGACCAAACCGTGACCGTTGGAGTGAACGGACAGACCTACACCGCCGAGGCCTCGGGTGGATCTTGGGCCGTTACAGTACCAGCCGCTGACCTGTCACTTCTGGCGGACGGAGCAACGATCGCCGTGACAGCGGATGTCGCAGATATCGCCGAAAACCCGGCTATTCAGGCAACAAGCAGCTTCGATACGGATTTCACCGATCCGAACCTTGCGATTACGAATGTTTCGGACGGCCCGATCATGAACGCCGCCGAGCGGGCAACGGACCTGACCATTTCAGGCACGAGCGATGCAGGCGATGGAGCTGTCGTTTCTATCACAATCGCGCGCGCCGATGGCACTGTTGACGTCAGCGACACCGCAACTGTCACCGGTGGCAATTGGACTTTGGTGGCAAGCGCAGCCGATCTTTTGGGGCTTCAGGACCTGGAAAGCTATACCATCACCGCGACGGTGGCGGATGCGGCTGGAAATACGTCCCAGACCACAACGGGCTTCACTACCGATTTTGCGGCGCCCAGTATAACTCTTGATCCACTGTCCGTCGGGGCAATTCTGGATGTCGTGGAACGCGGGCAAGATCTGACGGTTTCAGGTGTGACAACAGCTGAAAACGGTCAGACCGTAACGATCACCCTGGACAGTGAGACGTACACAACCACTGCTACGAACGGAAGTTGGAGTATGAACATTCCAAGCAGCGATCTGGCAACTTTGGCTGACAGCACCAGCTTCCAGGTCTCGGCATCGGTTGAGGACACTGCCGGAAATACGTCCAACATGGCAACAGACTCTTTCACAACCGATTTCCGGCCAACGCTGAGCCTCGACCCGATCGGAACCAATGGAGCGATCTCTCTCGCTGATGCACAAAGCTCCGGGATTACAATCAGTGGCTCATCGGTCGGACTGACCGCCGGACAGACGGTAGATATTCTTTTGGGCGGCGCATCCGTCGGGACCGCGACTGTCGCTGCAAATGGAACATGGTCTGCGCCTGTCGCGGCCTCTGCATTTGTCGCGACGAGCGCCGGGACGGATCTGAATTTCTCGGCCCAAGCAACTGTCGCAGGGGGGCCTGATCCCGCTCCGGTGAGCGCCGAAGCCACGGCTCATACACAGGCAGCCTATGTGATCTCGGAAGTGGGCAGAAGTGGCTCGACTGTTCAGTTCGCGGTTTATTCGGAAGCCGATCGGGATCTGTCGAGCGGCCTGTTTGTAGACATGAGACTGGAATTCGACTCCACTCAGGTCACCTTTGACAGCGGGTCCGTTATCAACAATCCCGAATTGTCTCTTGCCGTGAACGCATCCAACCCAAACTTTGTCAATTTCGCCGGAGCAACACTCAGTTTTTCCGATTTGTCGGCTCCTCTCGTTCGGTTTTCCGTCGACATTCAGGACATCAATCAACCCTTTGAGCTGAAGATCGTCACGCCGAATGGGGGCGATTCAGTCTACCAGACTGGGACGGCCACTGACGATATGCTGGACGCAAGCAATGTGGATACGATCATCAGAGGTGGCGACGGTGACGATACAATTGATCTGTCAGAGGCTGGTCGTGACATCGTTGTGTTCGAAGCAGACCCGGCAGCCAATGGCACGGATATCATCACGGGGTTCAGCATCGGAACTGCGGCGGAAGTCGCAGATGCCCTGATGTTCCGAGGCCTCGATGTTGCCACGTTGCGGGGCACGGGAACGGATGTCGAGTTCCTGAGCCAAGGCGACAATCTGGGCACAGATACAGGCTTCATCGGGTTCACGACCATCCTCGGCAACCTGGACGCCAACACCATTGAAACAGCATTGGAAAGCCTGGTCGGGGCCCAAGCCGGAGACGAGATTTACGCCTTGGCGACCGATGGAACTGACGCAAAACTCGTTAAGGCAAGTTTCTCGGCGTCAGATGACGTTGCTGTCGATACGCTTGCTGTGTTTGACGGCTTGCATGATCTGACCAGTCTGAACGCGGACAACATCCTTCATACCGATCCTACAGGTGCCACGGCCTGATCCTTTGCAGGGATCAGTCGGAATATTGGAAGGCAGCCATGTCAAACATCCACCCTATACCGCTCTCATTCCAGAGATATGGGCACAAGTTCTGGAAACGCTTCACTTCGTTCGACCATGCGAGGCAAGTTACAGAGTGTTCGGTTGTTGAGGCTGAGGCCTTTCCTATCGCGGCTGCTTTTCCCCTCGTGTTTCGCAAAATAGAAAACAGGATGGAGCCGGTCGCACTATTTTCCCTAACGGGCGCGCCAGTAAACCCGTTTGTCTCTGAGACAGGCATATGGCTGGCACCCTACTTGCCTTCGGCGCTGCGGTGCCCGCCCTTCGATGCCAAACCAATACCAAGCGATGGACAGCTAAAAGACGCGCAATTTCAGTTGCTGGTCGACGAAACCCTGAATCTGATCAGTGATGACCCCCGAGATGAGGCCTTTTACCACGAAACCGGAAAGCTTTCTTCCAGTCTTGAAGCCGTTATGGCGTTCTTCCAAGGTCGCATGGCTTCAGCGCAAACCACAAAGGCGATTTGTGATGTGCTTGCGGATCAGAACATGTTTGACCCGCTCACCCAATACGAGGGCTGCACTTTGCCAACTGGCTGCTGGGGTGTCTCGTCAGGACGATTGAACAGTTTGACAAGCGAGCAACTGGCTACGCTATCGGCTTGTGGGGCTCTACGACTAGTCTACGCGCATCAAATCTCACTTTCTCACATATCCTGGTTGACCCAAGCGCAATCGCGAATGACCCAAAACCCGCGTTCTGTGGACCATGAACGGAATGCGAATGCCGAAGGCCTATTGTCTGCGTTGGCCGACGCGCAAACTAATGAAACCTTTTGGGACCGACATCTAAAGATACACGCCTGTGCGCAATGATCCGCAATTGCTGAGCTGTGCGACCTAAATCAAAAAAACATCCGGTCAACGGACACACAACATTTCTTCGCAGCCCTAACTTGCCGGAGAGGACCTGATTCATGAAACGGTACAACACCCAACCGGACACATCACAACTGACGGAACTCGAAACGTGCATGCTGCATGTGGGCGAGACACTTGAACGTCCAATATCAAAGGCGTCTCTCTTTGCTGCGCAGTCAGATTTGAAGGCAGGCCTTTCGATAAGTGATGCTCTGACCCTTGCACGTCAAAACGGACTTCAGGCAGGGTACGGCACGCGGCTTTTGAGCAAACTAGATAGTGACTTGTCACCAGCCATACTGTTGCTGGAGGGTGGGCGTTCAGTTGTCTATCATGGACGTAGTAACGATGGCATGCTGTTGGTGTTCGACCCTTGCCTAGGGCATGGAATCGGAAAAATCCCCGAACAACAGTTGGCAAAGACGTACACGGGCTATGCAATCCTGTTTCGCCGCGGCCATCAAGACATCTCCAGAAACGGCGGCACCCAAAGGTCCGGACATTGGTTCTGGTCTGCACTGGCAGCCAGCCGATGGTCTTATTTCCAGGTTGTCCTCGCGGCAGCGCTGGCCAATCTTCTAGGACTATCCACATCAATCTTCATTATGGTCGTTTATGACCGTGTTCTTCCAAATGAAGCGACGGAATCTCTGATTGCATTGACAATCGGAGTCGGCCTCGCCCTTGGCTTTGATTTCTTGCTCAAGGTTCTGAGGGCCGGCTTCATCGATCAGGCCGGTCAGAAGGCTGATCGGCTGATGGGTCGACAAATTTTTGACACGTTGCTCAATATTCAAATGAAATCCCGCACCGGATCAACCGGCGCAATGGCAAATACGGTGCGCGAGTTCGAAACTCTGCGCGAATTTTTCACATCCGCAACACTGGTTGCGGTTGTCGACTTACCTTTCATTGCGCTGTTTGTCTTCGTGATCTACCTGGTGGGTGGGCCGCTGGCTGTTGTCCCTGCCATGGCGGTGCCTGTCGTGCTGCTGACCGGTTTGCTTGCCCAGCCCATGCTATCGCGGCTGGCCGAACGGCAGTTCAAGGATGGTCAATCCAAGCAGTCTGTTCTTGTCGAGGCCGTCTCTGGGCTTGAGACCATTAAAACCACCTCTGCTGACCGACAGATGCGCGCCCGTTGGGACGGCGCGATCGAGAGGCAGTCAAACCACGGAGTTCGCAGTCGCGCGATTACGCAATTCGCCCTGAATCTGACCGGCCTCACGCAACAGGTGGCGCAAGTGCTGATCGTTTTCTATGGCGTCTTTCTGGTCACGGAAGGACAGGCCAGCATGGGCGCTCTGATCGCCGCAGTCATGCTGACCGGTCGCGCATTGGCACCCCTTGGACAGGTGGCGCAAACCTTGACGCGGTACAATCAGGCACGCAGTGCTTACCGGAACCTCAACCAGATTATGCGAGCAGAGAGTGAGCGCCCAGATGGAAGAAGCTGGATCGGGCGTTCGACCTTCAACGGCGCAATTTCCTTCAGCAACGTCCATTTCGCTTATCCGGATCAGGCCGAAGACACCTTGAAAGGTGTTTCCTTCACCATCAACCCTGGGGAAAAAGTCGCAATTCTTGGTCAAATCGGCTCAGGAAAAAGTACGATCGCGCGACTTTTGTTGGGCCTTTATGCCCCCCGGGTCGGATCGGTGATGCTGGACGGATTGGACATTCGGCAAATTGACCCTGGTGATCTAAGGCGGGGCGTCGGCTCTGTGCTGCAGGATGTTTGGCTGTTTTCCGGTTCCATTCGCGAAAACATCTCCAGTGGCACCATCAGACCCAGTGACAAGGACGTGATAGAAGCCGGGCAGATTGCCGGGGTTGAGGACTTTGTGTCGCGCCATCCCGCAGGCTATGACCAACAGCTTGCCGAAAGGGGTGAAGGGCTTTCAGGCGGGCAAAGACAAGCAATTGCCCTAGCACGGGCCTTGATTGGAAAACCGTCGGTTTTACTGTTGGACGAGCCGACGAGCGCGATGGATGTTCAAACCGAAGCGCGTGTTCTGAACCGCCTAAAGCAGGCGACCCCAGGCACGACGATGGTGATCGTCACGCATCGCCCAAGCCTGTTGGAACTGGTCGATCGCGTAATCGTCATTGACGACGGTCAAATCGCGAAAGACGGACCAAAGGGCCTTTTGTCACAACATGCACGTCAAAACAGGAGGCATCTGAATGTCGCAGCATCATGATCTTGCCTCATTGGCACGCGCGACGCGCGGAACCTCGCCCATGCGAAATTCCCTTCTGCTTCTGACTATTCTCACATGCCTCCTTACAGCTGGGCTTTGGGCCTATCTGACTGAGTTGGACGACGTAACGCGCGTGGATGGTCGCGTCGTACCATCTGGGGACATCCAGATCATCGAGGCAACAGAACCAGGCGTTCTGAAGGCGTTGCACGTGCGTGAGGGTCAAGTGGTTCAAGCTGGCACCTTGCTGATGGAGTTCGACACAACCCAGATCGACAGCCAATTGAACCAGGAACAACAACGCGCCTTTGGCCTGATGGCTCGGATTCAGCGGTTACACTCCGAGATCGAGGGCCAGGACCTTCAGTTTGACACTGCGCTCGTCACAGGCGCACCGGATGTCGTCAAATCTGAAACGGCTTTGTATCAGGGTCGGCAAGCCGAATTGCAGGCGGAGATTGATATCTTGCTGCGACAGCAACAACAACGCCATCGCGAATATGAAGAAGGGCTTGTGGATCAGGCTACAGCAGAAGAAACCCTGAGCGTTCTGGCGGAAGAGCGTGCAATGATGGCACCCCTGGTCGCCAGCAAAATGGAACCCGCGACCACGCTTTTGGCGTTAAAGCGCAGTGAGGCAGAATGGAAGGGTCGTCGCGTCAGAGCCATAGCAGCGACCAGCCGACTAAAGTCCGGTCTGGAAGAGATTGACGACCGGATTCGGGCAGCGCGCAACAGATTTCGAAGCAATGCCCTGACCGACCTTGCGCTCGCAACGGCTGAGCTATCTGCCCTGCAGCCAATGCTGCCAGCCTTGCAGGATCGGGCATCCCGAGCCAGGGTTCAATCCCCGGCGCGCGGCATCGTGAACCGCATCCATCGTACCACGCTAGGTGGCCTTGCGCGCACCGGAGAGGAACTGGTCGAAATCGTTCCACTGGATGACAGTTTGCTGATCGAAGCCTATGTTCGCCCCCAGGATATCGCGTTTCTTCACGCGGGACAGCCCGTCAAAGTCAAAATCACCGCCTATGATTTCGCGCGCTATGGCGGTCTGGACGGAGAAATTGTTCGAATTGGCGCAGATACCATCACCCGGTCCGAGCGCAATGAGGAAGAGGTCTTTGTCATCGAGATCCGAACGAAGGGAACGATGCTCGACGCCTCGGGGGTCGCCGTCGAAATCATCCCGGGCATGATTGCCGAGGTCGATATTCTGGCAGGGCGCAAAACCGTGCTGGATTACTTGATCCAACCCGTGGTGAAGATCAAGGACCAAGCACTTCGGGAATAACTCGGGCTTGGTTCTGGCCCATCCCTGGAGCTATATCGTTTCGGGTTAAATCTGAGACATCAAGCATCACTTAACACGTTGAAATCTATTATTTTTCAACAGCGTCAAGTGATTCAAGTTCTCAACATAATGTTGTAGCGCAATTGTAGGAGTTTCACGATTCTGGCTTTTTGAATTGCTGGTCAAACAGACGCCGGAAAGCGCCATTTTCTTCCAGCAACACATTCAAGGCCCCTTGTTCGACGATTTGACCATCCTGAACGACCATGATGTTGTCCGCTTCCAGAACGGTCGACAACCGGTGGGCGATCACGATTGTCGTAACCCCTTCAGTCAGCTTGTCCAATGCCTCTTTGACCAGAGTTTCGGATTCTGCGTCCAGCGCGCTTGTCGCCTCATCCAGCAGAAGGATTTCCGCTTTGCGCAAAATCGCCCGGGCAATTGCGATCCGCTGTTTTTGGCCTCCGGACAGAAACGCACCATTTTCACCAACTTGTGTGTCATAGCCATTTGGCAATTGAGTGATGAAATCATGCGCATGCGCGGCGCGTGCAGCGGCAACAATCTCTTCATCCGACGCGTCAGGCGCCACATAACGCAGGTTATCCATGACGGTTGTCGAGAACAGGAACGTGTCCTGCCCGACATATGAAATTTTCCGGCGCAGTGATGCAAAGCTGACTTCGGTCAAATCCTGGCCGTCAATCTCAACATAGCCCTGATTGGGGTCATAAAACCGCATGATCAAACCAAAAATCGTGGATTTCCCGCCACCGGATTGACCGACAAGAGCCGTGGTCTTGCCAGCTTCGAAGGTGACATCCATATCTTTGATAACAGGCAATGCGCCTTGATACCCGAAGGTCACATCACGCAAGCGGATTTCGCCCGGACCATTGACCATCTCTTTGGGTTCTGAATGCTCCTGCATCGAATCCTGCTCATCGAGCAGCTCGAACATCATACCAATCGGCACCATGCAAGTCTCGATCGAAACCCGCATTTTCGACAAGCGTTTGGCTGGTTCATAGGCCATCAACAAAGCCGTGATAAACGACATCAACTGACCGGCTGTCGGAGGCTCAGATCCTCCGATCCCCAAAGTGCTGATAACCAGAATACCGGCGATAGCCAGACCTGCGAGAAACTCCATCAACGGGCTGGCGATGGCCTGCAAAGAGGCGATGTCGTTCGAGCGTTTCTCAACACGTTTGATCGCAGTGTTCATCCGATCGGTCATTCGGTTTTCAAGGCTGAACACCTTGATAACTTTGATCCCGTTCGATGTTTCCTGCAGGACCTGAATGATTTCAGAGAGGTATTTCAACTCGGCCTGCATTATTCGCCGTACGTTCTTCAACAGATAGCGCACGCTTATCAAAGCAACCGGGCCAACCACGAAAAACAGTACGGACAACAAGGGTTGCTGGTAGATCATGACAATAATCAGACCTACAAGCGTTAGCGCGTCGCGCACGAAACTGGTCACGATGATGTTTACCAGGTTCCGGGCGGCCCCCGCCCCTGCGGTGACCCTCATCAACAGGTTCGAAGACTCAATCTCTGCAAAATACCCGATACCGCGCTGCAGCAGCCGATCATACAGCCGCTCCTGCTGGACCGCGATAATGCGGTTGCCCGCGCGCGCCAGAAAAATCGACTGAATATAGGATGCAAACGCCTTGGCCCCGAACAGCCCGACCACAACAAGCGCAATCCAATGTGCCTGTGACCTCATTTCTGGTGTGGTCATGGCATCGACGATGTTTTCCATCATCCAAGCCGTACCAGCGGTGGTGGCGGCTACGATAACCATCGCAAGCATCGCGACGCCGTACATCCAACCTTGCTTGCGTAGGCTTTCCACGACAAGCCGACCGATATAGCCCGATCGCCATTTTGCCCAGGCCTTGCCGATCATTGCACTCTCCAGATCGTCAGTGTCGCCACCCTGAATGAGCAGCCGCACGGTTACACAGAGATAACTCGGATCTCTGCCCCTCGGTCGTCGAGGTCGCTTTAGTTAATCAGGACGAGCCCGAGATTCCAGCCCAACCGCGCAGATATCCTTGAAGCCGGGTCAAATGCGCGCACTGGGACCTTCATTGCCAGGTTACATCACCAAGGAAAATATAGCCCGCGCCATAGATCGTTTTGATCAATCGCGGGTTTTTGGGATCTTCACCCAGCTTGGTTCTGAGGCGGGAAATGCGCACATCCATTGCACGATCAAAGCTTTCGCCAGCCGCACCGCCCAGCGTTTCCTGCATCTGGGCGCGGCTGATCAGACGTTTGGGGCTTTCCAGAAACAGACGCAGTACTTCACCTTCGGCATGGCTGAACGCGGTTTCTGTGCCGCTCTGATCCTCGATAACATAGCGGTCAAAATGTGCGACCCAACCGTTGAAGGCGGCAGTTTCCGAATGTGTCACCTGCCCCTTCGGAGACCGCAACCGCGCCCGCACGCGCGCAACGACTTCGGCGGGGTCGAAAGGCTTGGTTATATAGTCGTCGGCGCCAAGCTCTAGCCCCGTGACCCGGTCCTGCACCTGCGCGCGTCCTGAAATGATGATGACGGCAGAGCCCTGTTCCAGTGCAAGGCGATGCACCAGCGCCAGACCATCCGTATCCGGCAGGGACAGATCGACCAGGCAGACATCGGGCGTCACGCGGTTCAACGCGGCCTCGAACTCTCGGGCCCGTGAAAAGCTCTGGGTTCGAAAACCTGCGTCTTGCAGGGTCTCCGTCAGAATATGGCGGATTTCGGGCTCATCATCCAGAATGGTGACCAACGGTTGAGTCATCAAGCAGCCTCGGTTCGGATCAAAGCCGAAAGTTGTTTGGGGGTGAATGGTTTGTGCAAGACGGGCACCCGCCCGATTGCGCGTTTCAGCATAGGGTCAGTCGATGGCAGCGACGTCATCAAAATACATGGCAGCCGGGGTTTGAGGCGTTCCATCAGATCCAGCCCGGTTGCATCACCTTCCAATCGGATATCGGAAAGGACCAGAACAATGTCATCCAGTTCGCTCACCAAGGTCAGCGCTTCGTCGACCGAGGTCGCCTCGATGACCGAAAATCCAAAGCCGATCAGCATGTCGCGAAACTGAAGGCGCAAGTCCTGATTGTCTTCGACCAGCAGCACCAATCCGCCGCGCATGGGGGGTGCCGGACGGTACGGAAGCCGCAAGACAACCGATGCGCCCGAGGGTGTGTTCTTAAGACTCAGGTCCCCTCCGGCCAGTTTCACCGTGTCATAGACCATCGGCAAACCAAGACCGGACCCATCGCTGCCTTTGGTGGTAAAAAACGGATTGAGGGCTTTGTCCAGCGCTTCGGGCGAGAACCCCGGCCCGGTATCAGAGACCGCAATCTCAACCCAAATCGCACCAATCGTATGGGCGCTGATAGTGATCTGACCGTTGTTTCCGCAAGCATCGCGCGCATTCAGGACCAAATTCAGCAAGGCATCCTGCACCATGCCCGGATCCAGCATCAGGGCCTGATCCGGCAGAGTGTTGACCACCGACAGCCCCACCCCGCGCGGCAGAGAAGGTGAGGCGAGAATACGGAGATCCTCAAGCAGTTGAAGCATATCTGTCGCTTTGGGCTGCGGCGTCCGGTTCCCCGTCATATCCGCGATCCGGTTTAACAGCTGCCCGCCGCGCTGGGCGGTCTGACGGGTTGCCGCAATCAGCTCATGCGCTTCTTCGGGCAGGTTCATCTTGTCCAGCCGTCCCTGCATCCCCAGAATGATAGTCAGTAAGTTCGAAAAATCATGCGCCAGCCCGCTGGTCATCTGCGCGGCCATCTCGCGGCGGCGGGTTTGTTGCAACGCGACACGAGTTTGCGTTTCCTCGGTGATGTCTACGGACATAATGTACACCCCACCTTCCCCATCCGGGGTAAAGGACACGCGAATGCGGCGGGCGTCCTGTTCTTCCGTGAACTCGAAAACCGAGGTTTCTCCACCGTAGGCTTTTGACAGATGCGGCTCGACTCGTGAAAAGGCGTGTCGGCCAAGGGCGTCGGAGATATGCAGCCCTAGAATATCAGATGGGCGCCCCGGCAGCACCGAACTGAGCCGCCGGTTTGAATAGTCATAGAGTCCATCAGTATCGAGATGTGCGATATGAGCGGGCATCATCTCGGTCGTCATGCGCGTGCGGGCTTCGATCTCGGTCAGTTCGCGCTTGGCCTCTTCCAACGCAGCAATGGTGGCGGCAAGCTTGCGGTTGGTGGCCGAAAGTTCCTCGGTATGGCTGAGCAGTTGATCCGAAAGCTCCTCGGATCGGGCGCGCAGCAGGTTTTCGGCGCGCTTGGTGTTTGTGATATCGGTATAGACAGCGACCCACCCACCTTGCGGCAAAGGTGATCCTTCAACGGCGACAACCTGCCCGTTCTGTCGGACGCGCTCCATGTAATGTGGCTCAAACGCCATGGCTTGCTCGACGCGCTGCTGTACCATTTCGTCTACATCGCCCTCGGACCCGTATTCTCCGCGGGTGACCAGAAAATGGATCGTGTCGCGAAACAACGCGCCCGGTTGCACGAGATCGTCGGGAAGGCTGAACATCTCTTGAAAGCGTCGGTTGCTGAGAACCAGACGCAACTTACTGTCATAGATCGACAGCGCCTGACCAATCAAATTCAGCCCAGCCGTCGTCATCGCCTTGATGCGTTTTTCGCTAACGGTCAAGATCGCCCTCCCTGCGGTCTATCCGTAGCATCAGATTTGAACTTGGTGTAGGGGCGAACGCCCAGGCGGTTATTTTGTCCCACAATCGCCAAGCTGGTCCGCACCAAACAACCGTGGCGTGCTGGCTGCACGTGTCGCAGCGGCGCACTCCCTGATTTGTAAATCTGGTAACAAAGGCATACAACCATTGCAGATTCAGGCTTTTTTGCATCACATACAAACATGAGCAGCCCAACCATTTCCGCCGAACGCGAAAGCGATGGCACTCGGATCCGAATTGCAGGTGAAATGCTGACGCAATCGCTTGCTTTGGTTGAGGGGCCCTTTGCGGGCATTCAGCCAGAGGGCGGGCATGTCACGCTGGACCTGTCGGATGTCGAAGCATTGGATACCAGCGGCGCGTGGCTGGTTGCGGACCTTGCGAAACGTTTCACGACGGCCGGGGCGAAACTTGAATTCCGAGGCGTTCAACCGGCCCATGTGGCGTTGATCGAGACCGTATCGCAAAACATCTCTGACCATCCCGGAAAACTGGCCCCGCCCCGCAATGCGGTGGATTGGGTGGCAGGTGTGGGTCAGAAAACAGTTGGCGCGTGGAAAGACACGCTTTCGATCCTTGCGTTTTTGGGTCTGACGCTGCATCGGCTTGCGCGCACGCTGGTCATGCCCTGGCGTTTGCGCCGGGCTGCTCTGTTTACGCATATGGAGGAGACCGGTCTCAAGGCCCTGCCCATCGTGGCGTTGATGGGGTTTTTGATCGGCGTTGTTCTGGCCTTTCAGGGGGCGACGCAGCTGAAACAATTCGGTGCCGAGATTTTCGTGGTCGAGTTGATCTCGATCTCGGTACTACGAGAGCTTGGGATCCTTCTAACCGCTATCATCGTTGCCGGTCGGTCCGGTTCGGCCTTTACCGCCTCAATCGGGTCGATGAAGGTGCAGGAAGAAATTGACGCCATGCGCACGCTGGGTCTGGACCCGATCGAAGTGCTGGTGGTGCCACGTGTTCTGGCCCTTTTGATCATGCTCCCCATTCTGGGTTTTGTCGCCGATCTGGCGGGCCTGTTCGGCGGCGGATTGATGAGCTGGATCGACCTCGGCATCAGCCCCGGCATGTTCGTCACCCGTTTGAACGAAAGCACAGATGTCTGGCAATTGGCGATTGGCTTGATCAAAGCGCCCTTCTTCGCGCTGGTCATCGGCGTGATCGCCTGCTGGCAGGCCATGCAAGTCAAAGGCTCGGCCCAGAGCGTGGGTCAGCGCACCACCGCCTCGGTCGTGCAGTCGATTTTCATGGTGATCGCCATCGACGCCCTGTTTTCGATCTTCTTCTCTGAGATTGGGATCTGACATGGACGGTACGGTGCAGCACCAGACCACTCAGGCAGATGCGCAACACGAGGCGGTGATCCGCGTGCGTGGGCTGCGCAATCAGTTCGGGCCGCAGGTTGTTCATGACAATCTGGATCTCGATGTCTGGCGGGGCGAGGTCTTGGGCATCGTCGGCGGTTCGGGCACTGGTAAATCGGTACTGCTGCGCACGATTGTGGGGCTGAACACGCCAGCGGCAGGCAGCATCGAGGTTCTGGGCGTAGATGTTCTGAATGGCCCCGAGGAAGACCGCCGCCGTATCGAACGCCACTGGGGCGTGGCATTTCAGGATGGCGCGCTGTTTTCCTCACTGACCGTTTTGCAGAACGTCATGGCCCCTCTGCGCGAACATACGGGCTTAAGCGAAAAGCTGATGGAATCGCTTGGTGCGTTGAAGATCAGCCTTGTAGGCCTGCCACAGCTGAGTTGCGGCAAGTTTCCATCCGAACTTTCGGGCGGGATGCGCAAACGGGCCGCGCTGGCCCGCGCCTTGGCGATGGACCCTGAGATCGTGTTTCTCGATGAACCCACCGCCGGTTTGGACCCAATCGGGGCCGCCGCCTATGATGAGTTGATCCGAGAGCTGCAGCAGGCATTGGGCCTGACGGTTTTCATGGTCACGCATGATCTGGACAGTCTTTATGCCATCTGCGACCGCATCGCGGTACTTGCAGAAAAACGCGTACTGGTTGAAGGTCCGATAGAAGAGATGACCAAGGTCGACCATCCTTGGGTTCAGGAATACTTCACAGGCCCCCGCGCCCGCGCGGCACAGCAGAAGGGGTAAGGCAGGTAACGCGATGGAAACCCGAGCGAATTATATCCTGATCGGCGCATTCACCCTTGCAGGGCTTTTGGGTGCATTTGGCTTTTTCCTGTGGCTCGCCAAGTTCGAGGTGACCCGGCAATACGCTTACTATGACGTGCTATTCGACAACGTATCGGGCCTGTCGGCCGCTGGGGGGGTCAGTTTCAATGGCCTTCCGGTCGGACAGGTGATCTCATTGAATCTGGACGATGACGACCCCTCGAAAGTACGGGTGAGGATTGAGGTTGATGCGGGTATCCCCGTTACCGAAGACACGATCGCTCAATTGCAGTCGCTTGGTGTCACCGGCGTCGGCTATGTCGAATTGACCGGGGGATCGACCACTGCCGCCCGTCTGCCGCAAAACAGCGTGATCAAAAGCAAACGCAGTACGATACAATCGCTGTTCGAAGGCGCCCCGAAGGTTCTGGACGAAGCAATCACTTTGTTGCAGGAGCTGAACTCGGTCGTTGACGAAAAGAACCGCAAGGCCGTCTCGGAAATTTTGGACAATCTCGCTTCGGCCACCGGGCGTTTGGACAAAACGATGTCAGATTTCGAGACCGTATCCGGAAATATTGGCAATGCCGCGAAAGATATCGGAGATTTCACCAAACGCCTCGACCCGTTGATCGCCGCAGCCGAAACCACGTTGCAGACAGGTACCGAGACGCTGAAATCGGTCAAGACGGCGGCGGACTCGGCGAAAGGGGCCCTGGATGAGGCCAAGACCACTCTGAAAACGGCAAACAGCGTTATTGCAGAGGACGTGAAACCCTTTATCCAACGCGGTTCCGAGCTTGCTGACAACCTGACGCAATTGACGCAAGAGGCCAGTGTTTCGCTGGGTGTGATCACAGAAACTGTCGCGAATGCCAACACCACACTTGCGTCGATCACCACCGCGATGGACTCGACCAAAGGCGTATTGGCCTCGGCCGAGCGTGCCTTTGACACGGCCAATCGGGTAATAGACGAAGACGTGGCTCCTGTGGCCGAAGACATCCGGAAAGCCGCCAATCAGGTGACCGAAACCGTCTCGAACATCACCAACAAGATCGACCAGATCTCGGACGATGTCCTCAGCGCCTCGAATTCGGCGAAAGAGCTGCTGGGCACGGTGGACAAGATCGTGCAGGACAATAGCCGACAGGTGTCGAATTTCCTGCGCGTTGGCCTGCCTCAATTCGTGCGATTTGTCGAAGAGGCGCAACGTCTGGTCATTTCTCTCGACCGGTTGGTTGATAAAGTAGAACGAGACCCGGCACGGTTCCTGCTGGGCACCCAGGCATCGGAGTTCCGTCAATGATAAGGCCGCTGTTACTAACCCTGACCTTGGCCTTGCTTGGGGCCTGCACTGGATTGGATACGTTGCGACAAGCGTCGAAGCCCAACAACCTGTATCTGCTGACGCCCAAAAGCACGTTCTCATCCGCGCTGCCGAGGGTCCAAAAGCAGATCGTTGTGCAAGAGCCGACAGCAACCGCCGCTGTAAATACAGACCAGATCGCCATTCAACCCACAGCGCTGCAAGTTCAATACCTGCCGCAAGCCCGCTGGGTCGATCGCGCACCTCTGATTGTACAGGCGCTGATGGTCGAAAGCTTTGAAAACTCGGGCAAGGTGGCGGCGGTGGGTCGATCCACGGTTGGCCTGCGCGCCGACTACGTTGTCCAGCCGGACCTGCGCGAGTTTCAGGGTCTTGTTGTGTCCGAGACCGAGAACTCTAAAACCGTGCGGGTCGAGGTCCGCATGAACATCAAGATCATTGATGAGTTCGAAGACAAGATCATCGCTTCGAGCTCTTTCCGCGAATTTGTCGTGTCAGCAAGTGACCAAACACCTGATCTGGTAGAAGCCTTCGACGTCGCATTGGGAAAGACCATGCGTGATGCGGTTGAATGGAGCGTGCGCAAAATTCACGCGCACGCGGCCAACAACACCAGAGATTCAGTACAATAGAGTCCCCGTGATACGTCAGAAATGTTGCGCCGAAGCGCGTTTCCAGTTTTCTTCGAACTCGGCTGGTACTGCGTCGGCCAGCAAAGCGCCCTCCTCTAGTATTGTGTGCATTTCAGCGTAGGAATGCTCACGTTCATCAGCGGTGCGACGCAGAATGTCGCGCGGATGAAGCTCGGCCACTGTTGATTTACCCATTGCGCCCAAAAGCTCGCGAAAGCTCTCTAAGGTGGCTTCGTGGTAACGATGAACCCGTTTGCGTTTTTGCTGCACATTTACCGCACGCCCCCGGACAGGGTCTTGGGTTGCCACACCGGATGGGCAGCGGTTGGTGTTGCAATGCAACGCCTGAATACACCCGACCGCAAACATCATGGCACGCGCGGCGTTGCACATATCGGCCCCCAGCGCGAATTTTTCGACCAGATCATAGCCTGTCGCCACTTTGCCTGCGCAAATGATGCGGATTTTGTCGCGCAAGCCCACACCCCGAAGGCAGTTGTTCACGAAGATCAACGCCTCGTTCAGCGGCATTCCAAGCCGGTTCGTGAACTCGACCGGAGCAGCCCCCGTACCCCCTTCGGATCCGTCAATGGTGATGAAATCGGGCAGGATCCCGGTTTCCAGCATCGCTTTGCAGATTGCCATGAACTCGGACGGGTTGCCGATGCACAGCTTGAAGCCAACCGGTTTGCCACCTGACATCTCGCGCAGATGCTGCACAAATTCCAGTAACTCGGTCGGGCCATCAAAGGCGGAATGAACCGGCGGGGAAATGACGTCCTGATGTTCTGGGACGCCTCGGATTTCGGCGATCTCTTTATCGACTTTGGCGGCAGGCAAGACCCCCCCGTGCGACGGCTTGGCACCCTGAGACAGCTTGATTTCGATCGCTTTGACCACGTCCTTAGAGGCCTTTTCCGCGAATTTGTCCTTGTCGAACCCTCCGTCACGGGTTCGGCATCCGAAATAACCGGTTCCGATCTGCCAGAAAATGTCACCGCCTTCAGCCAGATGGTGCGGAGACAACCCGCCTTCGCCCGTATTATGTGCAAACCCCCCATCTTTGGCCCCGCCATTCAAAGCACGAATGGCATTGGCGCTAAGCGCACCGAAACTCATAGCCGAGACATTCAGGCGCGACGCGCTATACGGTTTTTCACATTGCGGCCCGCCCAGCATGATGCGTTCTTCACTTTCGTCCACGTGTTTTGGGGCCAGCGAATGATTGGCGCGGTGGTAGCCCACGGTCGTGATATCGTATTGCGTGCCAAAGGCTTGCGTATCAACCTGACCTTTGGCGCGGGAATAGATCAGACTGCGCACAATCCGGTTATAGGGACGGCCGCTTTCGTTGGTTTCTACGAAATACTGGCGGATTTCAGGGCTGACAAACTCCAACATATACCGGAAATGGCCCAGCACGGGATAGTTGTTCAGCACGTTGTGCCTTGTCGTCAGAATGTCATACGTCCCGATCACCGCGTAGGGCACCAGAAAAAACAACAGCCAATGCGCTGGATGCCAAACAAAGCCCAAAAGCAGAGCCAGAGGCAAACAGACGAAGCTGAGAAAGTAATAAAGCCTGCGTACAACCATTCCTGATCTCCTTGGGTAAGCTGTATTTGGAGGGCGGCGTAAAATCCATTCAGATCAAAACCGAAAGTGTTGGGCCCAAGTGAAACAGCTTGGCTTTTGATTGCAACCCCCCAGACAGTTTGCAATCAAAGGAGACGCGTTTGTGAAACCGCGTTACGAGTTTGATCGATCTGGTGTTTTTAGGGCGCGACGCCTGACAGGTCGGTATAAAGGACAGGCAGAGTGAGCACACGGAACTCTCAACCAGCGAAACAAGGGCACGTCTTGATGTTTCTGGCCGTCTTTGCCGGTGGTGCCCTGGGCTCCGTGATACGAGAGGTTTTCTCGGTGGAAATCCTCGGCGCTTCGGTCCTGACGGCGACATTCGGGATCAATGTTTTCGCCTGTTTCATCCTTGGCTGGCTGTATTCCATTCGTCACCGGGTTCACGCCCATGTTTTACATCTTGGGGCGATCGGGTTTTGTGGCGGCCTGTCCACGTTTTCTTCGTTTGTGGCCGAGCTTGAGCGGTTGGCCGCAAACACGTTCGGGGCGGCAGTGGCGGCGGCCGGGTTGGAGATTGCAGTCGGTCTGGCCGCCGCAATCGCAGGTGAGGCCCTCGGGCGGCGTTTCTATGCAGATCGGGGGTCCAAATGACGGATCTGTATCTGCATGTTCTGTTTGGCCTGGGCGGCGGGTTGGGCGCTGTGTTCCGACATTGGGTGGCGTTACGGGTCACGCATGATCTGCCTCTGTCCACCTTGATCGTGAATGTGCTTGGCAGCCTGTTGCTGGGGCTTTGGCTTGGCTATCTGGGAGGTCCCGTCGAAATGGGCGAGGAGCAAAAAAGGCTGGTTTTTGGCTTTTGCGGTGGGTTCACCACGTTTTCCAGCTTCGCCTATCAATCGCTGGAGCTGCGCCGCAAGCAGACGCTGGCTCTGGCCGCAGGCAACATCGTCGTCAGCCTTGTGATGTGCTGGGGTGCGTTGTGGTTGGGGCTTGCCATAGCGCGCTGACGCCCCTTCTACATTGCGTGCATATGCATTCGGGCCGCAAGGTTGCCCAAGACCCAGATCGTGCCGAGAATGATGATCAACAGAACAAGGGTCGAGAATAGGATCAGATCCAGATCCTCGCGGCTGCTGCGACGACGATCAATGTGCAGGAAATAGACCAGTTGAAAGATCAGCTGCGCCAGACCCAACAGGCCGATGGTCAGATACACCCCGGTCGTTTCAATGCCGAAGACATACGCAACACCAAACATCGCAAGTGTCAGCAGCAGCGAGCCTCCGTAGCCGACAAAATAGCGCCGCCGCTCGCGTCGATGCATTTCAGAGCGTTCATCCATAGGTCAGACCCCCGAAATAGACGATTGTGATGATGCCGATCCAGATCAGGTCGAGAAAGTGCCAAAACAACGCCAGCCGTACGACACGTGAGATCACCTGATCCGTCATACCCATGACGCGCAGTTGAATGCCCAGAACAACCAGCCAGACACAGCCCGCTGCCACGTGCAGACCGTGCAACGGCACCAAGCCATAGAAGGCAGAAAGGAAGCCACTGCGCTGTGGAATGCCTCCTTTTTCGAACATTGCCATGAAGTCTCGGATTTCCAGAACAAGGAAGCTGAGACCCAGGAACAGTGTTATTCCGAACCACAGAACAATCTTTGGCCGTGGCAGGTTGTATTTCAGAGCCAGCATGGCCAATCCGACGGTCAGGCTGCTGGTCAACAGGATCAAGGTCTGCGCAAAGATGCTTTTGAGATCGAACAGTTCATGCGGGCCGGGACCACCGGCTTGCGCGTCAATCATCGTGATGTAGATCGCGAACATCAGGCCGAAATAGACCAGATCGCTCATCAGAAAGACCCAAAAGCCGAAGGTGACGACTTCGGACGCTTTGTGCGCGCTGGCGTGGCGTTCCCCGAGGTTGATGCCGGGATAGCTATGGGTCGGGGCGCGTTTCATGTCACAACCTCCATATCGGGTCGGGCGAGGCCCCGGTTTTCCGTCGCCATCTCGTGGTCGCGATCCACGGCGGTTTCGCTGTGAACCAGTGCGAGCCAGGCTTCATGGTCCTTGCGGACCTCCTCGGCGGGGATGGTGATTTCGGTGCTGGTGTCGAAGGTCCAGATGATGAAGGCAAGGATCATTACAACCGCCATCAACGCCGCCAGCCACCAGATCCACCAGACCAGCGCGAACATCCAGATGCCGCTGGTCACGCAAAGGATGAATCCGATCCCGGTATTGCGCGGCATCTCGATATCCTCATACGCGTCCGGGGTGGGATAACCCGCGCCGCGCTCTTTGGCGGTGGCGAAATCATCCCGCGCGGTCACTTGTGGGATGATGAAAAAGTTATAGGGCGGTGGCGGTGCCGGGATGGACCACTCCAACGAGCGGCCATCCCATGGGTCGCCTACAGGAACGCGGGTTTTGTCGCGGTCGCGAATGCTGACCCAAAGCTGAGCCAGAACCGACAGCAGCGCGGCTGTGATGACCAATGCGCCGATCACGGCGACGATCATATAGGGGTGAAAGCTTGGATCCTCCCAACTGAACGAACGGCGCGGCATGCCCATCAGGCCGACAAAGTAGAGCGGCAAGAAGGTCAGCATGAATCCAATAGTCCAGAGCGCAACCGTCACCCTGCCCCATCCTTCATGCAGGCGAAAGCCAAACGCCTTCGGGAACCAATAGTTATAGGCCGCGAGCAAGCCAAACAGTACGCCAGGCAGCAGAACATTGTGGAAATGCGCCACCAGAAACAGGGTGTTGTGGACCTGATAGTCAACGGTTGGATTGGCCAAGATCACTCCGCTAAGGCCGCCAATGACGAACAGCATTAGAAAAGCCAGTCCATAGAGCATCGGCACCGAGAAACGGATACGCCCCCTCCAGAGTGTGGCCATCCAGTCATAGACCTTCACGCCGGTAGGGATGGCAATCAGCATGGTCGCGATGCCGAACACGGCATTGATCAGCGCGCTTTGGCCCATGGTGAAGAAGTGGTGCAGCCAAACGGTGAAAGACAGCACCGCGATGGACATGGTGGCAATCACCAGCGAGGTATAGCCATAGATGCGCTTGGCCGAAAAGGTCGCGAAAATTTCCGAATAGATGCCATAGGCGGGCAGGACCAGCAGGTAGACCTCGGGGTGACCGAACAGCCAGAACAGGTTGGCATAGTTCATCATGTTGCCGCCGAGGTCGTTTGTGAAGAAGTGAAAATCAAGGTAGCGGTCAGCGGCCAGCATCAAAGCCGCAACCCCGAGCGGCGGCATCGCAAAGACAATAAGGATCGAGCTGCAGATGATCGTCCAGCAATACATCGGCAGCCGCATGAAGGTCATGCCCGGTGCCCGCAGCTTGTAGATCGTGACGGCAAAATTTATCCCGGTCAGAGTCGTTCCGATCCCCGACACAACTATGGCCCAGATCCAATAGTCCGGCCCCACACCCGGATTAAACGCGGCCCCGGTATAGGGCGGATAAGCGGTCCATCCCCCGGTCGAGAACTCTCCGACCACCAGCGATACCATCAGCATCATGCCCGCCGAGACCGTCAGCCCAAGGCTGATCTGGTTCATCACCGGAAAGGCGACGTCCCGCGCGCCGATCATTAGCGGGATGACGTAATTCGCGATACCAAAGACAAAAGGCACAGCGACAAAGAAAATCATGATCGTGCCGTGCGTGCTGAAGAGTTCGGCAAAATGCTCGGCCTCAAGGAAACCGTCACCCGGCCCCGCGGCCTGCTGGGCACGCATGACAACGCCTTCCAACACCCCTCGGGCCAGCATGACGATGGCAAAGACGATATACATGATGCCGATTTTCTTGTGGTCAGCACTGGTCAGCCAGTCGCACCACAGCGGCCCCCACAGCCGAAACCACGACAGCAGAATGACAACGGCGGCCGCTCCGACTATGACCACGGCGGCGGCGGCATTGGCGACGATCTCATTTGCGTTGGGGTTCTGGATCAGCCCGGCAATGGGAAACGCGTCCCAACTGAGGCGACCGAAAAATCCATTATCAGATGTCATTGGCCTACCCCCTGCCCGAATGAGGCTGTTCCCGGCTGCTGATCATGCGGCAGGGCTTTGCCAGAGTGATAGCGATGCAGAACAGAACCAAACAAATCGCCCTCGCCCAGGCGGAAATACAATGCGTTTTCAGGCATATCTGAGGTTCCGAGGGCCTGCTGCACCTCATCCCGATCCGAGCGCATGGCGACTGTGTTGTACGTCGCCTCATCCAACACGATGCCGTTCTGGCGCACAGCTTCGACCCAAGCGTCAAAATCCTCTGGCGACAGGGCAAGCGTCTCGAACTTCTGTTTCGTGAATCCGCGCCCGTTATATTGCGTATTCTCGCCCTGCATCTGTTCAGGCCGATCGGCAACCAAATGCAGTTGAGTGGTCATGCCCGGCATCGCGTAAATCTGCCCCGCCAAAGCCGGGATCATGAACGACTGCATGACGGTGTCTGTTGTCAGGGTCAGAGCGATCTGTTTCTTAACCGGAATACCCATCTCACCCACGGTAGCGATCCCCAGATCGGGATAGATGAACAACCATTTCCAATCGAGGCCAACGACCTGAACCTGAACGGCAGGCTCATCCCCAAAGGGTGCCGCGTAAGGGTCCAGACGATGGGTCGCTTTCCACAGGTAGACCGACAAAATCACGACGATCAGCACCGGAACGCCCCACATCACCATCTCGAGCCGGGGCGAGAAGTCCCAATCTGGTCGATAGGCAGCCGTACCACCCATTCGGCGGCGATATCGCAGCGCAATAAGCGGAACCAGAACAAGAACAGGCACAACAGCGATCAAAATCAACCATGTTGCCCGCAAAAGATGTGCTTTCTGCACCGCCGCGATTGGTCCCTGAGGGTCCATGAAGCTGTCACTGGCACCTGCGGTCGTGGCCGACGACACCACCAATAGGGCTAGCAGCATCGCCGCCGATATGAGGGCCGTTCTGACCTTGGTCATAGGCGACTGTCCTCTTTCGCATCTGTTTCAGTGCAACTATCGACAAAGGCAGAAGATTTCTCAAGGCTTTTGATCGCAGCCTTCAAGCTGCTACCAATGGTGCTCTGGTTTCGGTTGACTTGCAGGCATCCTCGGGACACAGCTTGGCTACGATGCGTATTCTCATTTTGATTTTTTGCCTTGCCATCCAGCCCCTGGCGGCCAACGCGCAAGATCGCGCCAAGGTTGAGCGACAGTTTCAAGCCTGGTTGCAGGAAACGGTATGGCCGCAAGCACGCGCCGAGGGCGTTTCGCGCAAGACCATGACACGGGCGCTGTCCGGCGTGACATTGAAATGGGACCTTCCGGATCTGGTGCCACCGGGCAGTCCTCCGCGGTCCTCAAAGCCACAATCACAGGCCGAATTCGGAGCCCCCGCACGCTATTTCAAAGCCGGTTCTTTGCAGGGCGCGACCGCGCAGGGGCGCAAAATGGCCAAACGCTACGCGGCAGTGCTTGCCCGTGCTGAGGCCGAAACCGGCGTTCCGGCACGCATAATCCTCGCCATCTGGGGGCGTGAAAGCGGCTATGGCCAAGTGGCGATCCCGCACAACGCATTTCAGGTCCTGGCGACAAAAGGTTTCATGAGCACCCGCTCGCAGTATTTCACATCCGAGTTGCTGGCTGCTTTGCAAATCGCCGAAGCAGGGCATTTGAATGGCCGTGAAATGAAAAGCAGCTGGGCCGGGGCGCTGGGGCAGCCGCAGTTCATGCCCTCGAATTTTCTGACCTACGCCGTAGACGGAGACGGCGATTCCAACCCAGATATCTGGCAGTCCGAAGAAGACACCATCGCCTCGATTGCCAACTACCTGTCGCGGCACGGCTGGGTTTCGGGCCGTGATTGGGGGTTCGAGGTCGTTGTGCCCGATGCGATCAGCTGCGCGTTGGAGGGGCCTGATCAGGGGCGCGCAATCGAGGAATGGGCCTCGATGGGGATCAGGCGCACTTCGGGTCGCCCATTTCCCGCGCATGAACTGCCTGGCGAGGGGTTTCTCATGATGCCTGCTGGCCGAACCGGGCCTGCATTTTTGGTGACCCAAAATTTCTATGTCCTGAAAGAATACAACAAGAGCGATCTATATGCGCTATTCGTAGGGCACGTTGGGGACAGGATTGCCTTCGGTGTCGGAGATTTCGCGGCGCGCTGGGGCCGTGTTGATCCGCTATACCGATCAGAAATCGCAGCGATGCAAAGAGGGCTGGAGAGTCTTGGCCATGATGTCGGCGGTTCGGATGGGCTGCCGGGTTTCAAAACGCGACGCTCAATCGGGCGCTGGCAGAAAATGCAAGGCCGGGCTGAAACGTGTTTCCCTGACCGCGCGCTTATCTCTGAACTTGGGCAATAGCCAACAGCTATACAGCCCTTATATGTCAACAATATGGAAATTTATTAACGATTACTTCCTAGATCGAGCCAATAAATCGCCGTATCTAAACCGGCCTTTTATACGGCCTGTTCTTTGACCGAACATGGCGAACAAGCATAGTGCGGCTTTTTAGAATCAACCTGTTATGAATGGATCGCCCAGATCGTGACACCAGATCGCTTCATTGCAGCAGCCTCGTGGATCAAGATGCCAGCCCCAGAACACAAAAGCTGACGACATAACTGTCTTTTGACTTGCTGTTCACGCCATGGCACGATCTGACCGATTTAAGCTCAGGTCTCCCAGGCAATATTGAATGATCCGGCTCCAAAGCCTAAGAGGAATAACCCGACTGGTGTCGACCACGAGGGGCAACTAGATTGAGAGGCACTATGACACGCAAGGTCACCAAGGCGATTTTCCCTGTAGCGGGGCTTGGAACACGCTTTTTGCCCGCGACGAAATCCGTCCCGAAAGAGATCATGACGCTGGTTGACCGCCCTCTGGTCCAGTACGCCATCGACGAAGCCCGCGCCGCAGGGATCACCGAGTTTATTTTTGTCACGTCCCGCGGGAAATCCGCGCTTGAGGACTATTTCGACCACAACCTTGTTCTGGAACAAGAGTTGAAAAACAAAGGCAAGGACAAGCTGCTGGAAACGCTGAACGCGACGAATATGGAAAGCGGCGCCATCGCCTATATCCGCCAGCACAAGGCGCTTGGACTTGGCCACGCGGTCTGGTGCGCGCGCCGCCTGATCGGGGATGAACCTTTCGCCGTCATGCTGCCCGATGACGTCATCGCCGCTGACAAGCCCTGTTTGCAGCAGATGATCGAAGCTTATGAGGAAACCGGCGGCAACATGGTTGCCGCGATGGAGGTTCCGCCTGAACAGACCAGCTCTTACGGGGTGTTGGATGTGGGCGACAATGTGGGCACCGTCGTGCGCACGCGCGGCATGGTCGAAAAACCCAAGCCCGAGGACGCGCCTTCTAACCTCGCGGTAATCGGACGCTATGTGCTTGGGCCCTCGGTTCTGTACAATTTGAACCAGAAGAAAAAAGGCAGCGGTGGAGAGATCCAGCTGACCGACGCAATTGCGGAAGATATCTGCAACGGCGTTCCTGTTTTTGGCTACAAATTTGACGGCCAGCGGTTCGATTGCGGATCGAAAGCCGGGTTCCTGCAGGCAACAGTCGCGTTTGCGCTGGCCCGCGACGATCTGCGCGATGACCTGAGTGCATATCTACACGACATTGTCTCGGCAGAGAAAGCCGCCCAGTAACCTGGCAACACGACACGCAAAAGAAAGACGTTTCGCGATCATGACAACCGTATACCCAGTAATTCTGTGCGGGGGGTCTGGAACCCGTTTGTGGCCGCTGTCCCGGAAAAGTTATCCCAAGCAGTTTGTGCCCTTGCTGGGCGAAAACAGCCTGCTGCAGGATTGCGCCCTTAGAATGAGTGGACCAGAAGCTGCGCCTTATGCCAAACCTGTCGTCCTTACGAACGAAGCGTTTCGGTTCGTCGTACCGGAGCAATTGACCGAGATCGGCATAGACCCCGGCCCGGTCCTGATCGAACCCGAGGGGCGAAACACCGCACCCGCCGTTCTGGCCGCCGCCCTTTTCCTGAATGCAACCGATCCGGATGCGGTGATGCTGGTGGCCCCTTCAGATCATGTGGTTCCTGATCCCAGCGCATTTCACGACGCGGTGGCCGAAGGTTTGCGCACGATTGCCGAACGCGGGGATCTGTTGACCTTTGGCATCACTCCGGATCGACCGGAAACCGGCTATGGCTATCTGAAACTCAGCCAAACGCCCGAGACCCGCGCCGTGCCTCTGGACCGGTTTGTAGAAAAGCCCGATCTTGAAACCGCCCAATCCATGCTGGCCGATGGCACCTATCTGTGGAACTCAGGCATCTTTCTGTTCGCCGTTCGCGACATCATTGCCGCGTTCGAACAGCACGCCCCTGCGCTGATGAGCCCTGTCAAAAAAGCTGTCGAAAACGCCAAAACTGACCTTGGGTTCCTCAGGCTGGATGCCGAGGCGTGGTCTCAGGTCGAAGATATTTCAATCGACTATGCCGTGATGGAGAAAGCGAACAACCTGAGCGTTGTGCCCTATGCGGCCGGATGGTCGGATGTCGGCAGCTGGTCCGCGGTGCAAGAGCTGACGCATCCGGATGCGGACGGCGTGGCAATATCTGGCGAGGTCACGGCGATTGACTGCCAAAACGTGCTGGTCCGTTCGGAATCTCCGGCGCAGGAGGTTGTGGCGCTGGGTTTGCAGAACGTGATAACCGTCGCCATGCCCGACGCTGTTCTGGTCGCCAGCATGGACAAGGCGCAGGATGTCAAAAAGGCGGTGACCGCACTGAAAGCCAAAGGTGCAAAACAGGCCGAATCCCTGCCAGTGGATCATCGCCCCTGGGGCTGGTTCGAAAGTCTGGTGATCGGAGACCGGTTTCAGGTCAAACGTATCCATGTCCATCCCGGCGCGGCGCTCAGCCTGCAGTCGCATCACCACCGGTCCGAACACTGGATCGTGGTGGAAGGTACCGCCAAGGTCACGATCGACGAGGAAGAGCGTCTGATTTCCGAAAACCAGTCTGTCTACATTCCTTTGGGCGCGGTCCATCGGATGGAAAACCCCGGCAAGGTGCCCATGGTTCTGATCGAGGTCCAGACGGGCACGTATCTGGGTGAGGATGACATTATCCGCTACGAGGACATATATTCACGCAGTTAAACTGTAAGAATTCATATTTTTGCACGAGATTCAGGCAAAAAGGTAAACTGAAAAACCTCCGGGCGTTCGCTTCGGTCAGACAGAATTCACGCGTCCTGCGGCAGGGTGGCGCGCAACGAAATGTCGGACCGACAGCCTAAGGAGGACACCCGTGTCTCAGACCTCACCCCGATTGAACCTGCCGTTTTTGCAGCCGTCTCAGGCGCAGAAACATGTCACCCATAACGAGGCCCTGCGCCAGTTGGACCTCGTGGTGCAGCTGAGCGTTGTGTCGACCAGCAGCACAAATCCACCCGCCGCCCCGGAACAGGGTGAGATTCATGGGCTGGGCGCGAACCCGACCGGAGAGTGGGATGGGCACGCAGGCGAGTTGGTCGCCTGGATCGATACGGCCTGGCACTTTCTGACGCCGCAGATAGGGTGGCGCGCCTGGGATCAAGCCGACGGGCAGGTGAAACTGTGGGATGGCAGCGCGTGGATCACCCCTCCGATCGAAACTTCGAACTTGCCGGGCATAGGTGTTGCAACCAGCTATGACAGCACCAACCGCCTATCCGTTCGTGGCCCTGCGACATTGCTGAGTCATGAGGGCGGAGGCCATCAGCTGAAGATCAACAAGTCCGCCTCTGGCGAAACAGCGTCCTTGCTGTTTCAGTCCAACTGGACAGGTCACGCTGAGATGGGCCTTTCCGGCAGCACCGGGTTCTCGATCAAGGTGTCACCGGACGGTGGCAGTTGGACGGACGCCCTGAGCCTTGATCCCACTACAGGTATCGCCAGCGGCGCGTCTGTTCAAAACAGCCCGACGGATACCACCACCGGACGCTTGATGCGGGCCGATTATGGGTACGGACCCGGCAATCTGCTGGGCTCAGTGTCTGAAAATGCGGGCGCTCCGACGGGTGCAGTGATTGAACGCGGCAGCACTGCAACGGGCGACTATGTCCGTTTCGCTGATGGCACTCAGATTTGTACCGCAACCCTGACCGCCACAGGTTGTACCACTGCTGAAGGCGCGCTGTTTGCCAGCAATACCGAGACGTGGGCATTCCCGGTCGTTTTTGCAGCGACTCCATCCATCAGCGGTAGCGGTGGCAGCACGGGCCGGTTCGTCGGGGCTGACGAACCGTCGACCAGCCAAGTTGTGTGCAAGGTTCTTTCGACCACATCAGATGCAACAGCCCGCGCGCCGTGCGTGATCGCAATTGGACGTTGGTTCTGAGGAAGTGGCCCGGACCTTGGGGTTCGGGCCTCTATTTCGCGCGAAGATCGACCTGAGACTGTTCAAGGAACCAAGCGTAGGTTTCGCGAATACCGTCCTCAAGACCGATTGACGCCGTCCATCCCATATCCGCCAGACGGGACACATCCATCAACTTGCGTAGGGTCCCGTCGGGTTTTGAGGTATCCTGCGTGATACGACCCTTGAATCCGGTGACCTGCGCAACCAGCGCCGCAAGCTCGGCAATCGAGATGTCTGACCCGCACCCGACGTTGATGTGGCTGAGCATCGGCTGCGTGTTTGCCTCGTAAACGTCATGCGGCAGGTCCAGCACGAACAGAGACGCCTCGGCCATATCATCCACGTGCAAGAATTCGCGACGGGGTTTGCCTGTGCCCCAGATCACAACCTCATCCACACCGTCCCGCTGTGCTTCGTGGAAACGGCGGATCAGGGCGGGCAGCACATGGCTGTTTTCGGGATGGAAATTGTCCCCCGGCCCATAGAGGTTGGTCGGCATGACCGAGCGATAGTCCACACCATGCTGCCGGTTATAGCTTTCGCACAGCTTAATTCCGGCGATCTTGGCCACGGCGTAGGGTTCGTTGGTCGGTTCCAGAATGCCCGTCAGCAGAGCGTTTTCACGCATCGGCTGTTCCGCCGCGCGTGGATAGATGCAGGAGCTGCCAAGCTGTAGCAGGTGTTTGACACCAGCCTCAAATGCCTGATGGATTACATTGCATTCAATCATCAGGTTTTTGTAAATGAAATCCGCCGGGTAGGTATTGTTGGCATGAATGCCACCGACCTTGGCGGCGGCCAGTACAACCACATCGGGCGCCTCGGCCTGCATGAAATCGCGCACCGCAGCTTGATCGGTCAAGTCCAGTTCGGAATGCGTGCGGGTGATCAGGCTCAGAGCCTCGCCTGCCGCCCGTCGCTCCTGCAATTTGCGCAGGATGGCACCGCCAACCATGCCGCGGTGCCCCGCTACGTAAATTTTGCGCATGGTCGTTTCCTCAGCCGTTTTCCAAGCTCATGGGCATCTCATAGCCGTGTTGCTTCAGCAATGCATGGCGCTGCGCGGTCTTGAGGTCTTCGCGCACCATCTCTTCGCACATGTCCTGTACGGTCAACTCCGGCACCCAGCCCAGTTTCTGTTTGGCCTTGGATGGATCACCCAACAGGGTCTCCACTTCGGCCGGACGGAAGTACCGGGGGTTGATCCGCATCACCACATCCCCGGGTTTCAGCGCCGGAGCATTGTCGCCCTTCACCGCCTTGACGGTCGCAATCTCATCAACGCCTTCGCCGGTGAATTCCAGCGTCACGCCCAGTTCGGCAGCGGACCATTCGATGAACTGGCGCACGGAATATTGGACCCCGGTCGCGATCACGAAATCCTCGGGCGTGTCCTGCTGCAGCATCAGCCACTGCATGCGAACATAGTCCTTGGCATGGCCCCAGTCCCGCAGGCTGTCGATATTGCCCATATGCAGGCAATCTTCGAGGCCCTGCGCGATATTCGCCAGACCACGCGTGATCTTACGGGTCACAAACGTTTCGCCCCGGCGTGGGCTTTCGTGATTGAACAATATGCCGTTGCAGGCATACATCCCGTAAGCCTCACGGTAATTCACCGTAATCCAGTACGAATAAAGCTTGGCCACAGCATAAGGCGAGCGCGGGTGGAACGGCGTGGTCTCACGCTGAGGCGTTTCCTGCACCAGCCCATAAAGCTCGGACGTGGAGGCCTGATAAAAGCGGCACTTCTCTTCCAGTCCCAGAAACCGGATCGCCTCAAGCAGGCGCAAAGTACCAATCGCATCCACATCCGCTGTGTATTCGGGGGCTTCGAAGCTGACCGCCACATGCGATTGGGCTCCGAGGTTGTAGACCTCATCAGGCTGAACCTGCTGAATGATCCGCGTCAGGTTGGACGTATCGCTCAAATCGCCATAGTGCAGATGCAGCTTTGGGTTCGGCTCATGCGGATCCTGATAGATATGATCAATCCGCTGCGTGTTGAATGAAGAGGCACGCCGCTTGATGCCATGAACCTCATAGCCTTTTTCCAGCAGGAACTCGGCCAGATACGATCCGTCCTGGCCGGTAATACCGGTGATCAATGCGGTTTTGGTCATAGCTAAGCCTCGTTTCCACAAATGCATCTGTTTGACGTCTCAAAAACAGCAAGTGCGTATGGAATGCAACCCAAGGCGACAATCTGGCATTGCACCTGCCCAAGATTTCTTTGATTGTGCAGGCGCATTTCGGCCGAGACAAAAAGAGGAATTCGAGCTTGCGTATTGCGATGATCGGCACCGGCTATGTGGGTTTGGTGTCAGGTGTGTGTTTTTCGGATTTCGGCCATGATGTGATCTGCGTCGACAAGTCCGAGCAGAAAATCCAGATGCTGCAAGCCGGTGAGGTTCCGATTTACGAGCCGGGCCTGGACACCCTCATGGCCAAGAATGTGGCCGCCGGGCGGCTTAGTTTTACGACCAACCTGCAAGACGCCGTAGACGAAGCGGAGGCTGTTTTCATCGCTGTTGGCACGCCGACACGACGCGGGGACGGTCACGCCGATCTGACCTATGTGATGGCAGCAGCCGAAGAGATCGCCAACGCGTTGACCGGCTATGCGGTGATCGTGACAAAGTCCACCGTACCCGTCGGCACCAACCGCAAGGTGCAGCAGGTTGTCACTGCTGCCAATCCGACTGCGCAGTTCGATGTGGCCTCGAACCCGGAATTCCTGCGCGAAGGGGCCGCAATCGACGATTTCATGCGCCCCGATCGGGTTGTTGTTGGTGTGGAAAACGACCGCGCTGCCGAGGTGATGGCCGAGATCTACCGCCCGCTTTATTTGCGTGACTTCCCGATCCTGACCACCGATCTGGAAAGCGCCGAGATGATCAAATACGCCGCCAACGCGTTCCTCGCGACCAAGATTACCTTCATCAACGAGATCGCTGGTTTGTGCGAGAAGGTGGGCGCCGACGTCAAGGAGGTGTCGCGCGGGATCGGGTTGGATGGTCGGATCGGCAATAAATTCCTGCATGCCGGGCCCGGCTATGGCGGATCGTGCTTTCCGAAGGATACCGCAGCGCTGGCCCGGATCGGGCAGGAACACGCGCATCCCATGCAGATCACCGAGGCTGTGATCCGCGTGAATGACGGTGTGAAAAAGCGAATGATCGACAAGATCCGCGACGCCTGCGATGACAGTTTCAACCGAAAGACCGTGACCGTACTGGGGGTGACGTTCAAACCCAACACCGACGATATGCGCGATGCCCCGTCCCTGACCATCATTCCGGCCCTGATCGGCGGAGGGGCCACAGTGCGCGTGGTCGACCCGCAAGGCCGTGCTGAGGGCGAGGCGCTGTTGCCCGGCGTGGATTGGTGTGACGACCCATACGCTGCGGCCAAGGATGCCGATGTCGTTGTTCTTTTGACCGAATGGAACGAGTTCCGCGCCCTGAACCTGAGCGAACTTGGTGGTGCGATGAAGACGCCGCGCATGGTGGATCTGCGCAACGTCTACTCTCAGGACAGTGTCGAAAAAGCAGGTTTTGAAACCTATGTGGGCGTTGGGCGTTAACCGCCCAACTCAACCTGCATAAAGTGGAACCGACGCATCTGCCCCTTCGACCAGTGCTTTGCTCTGATCCCGCCGCACTTGCTCATACGTTGCTAATGCATCGGATGAGAACAATTCTGTAGGTGCTTGAACCGGAACAAAATTGCTGTGTTTGTCCGAACCCCTTGCCAGCAGCGCATAATCACGGTCCGCCACCAATTGTTGCGCGCCTGGGCTGAGATAGCGGATGGCCAGTCCGATCCGCCGGTCCTCGGACTGGTTCGGCCCTGAACCGTGGATCGTCAGCCCGTGATGCAGCGACATCTGACCGGGCGCGAGCTCGATATGGGTCTTGTCGGTCTCGGCAACCTCGACAGCCACCTCTTGCCCGCGGGACAACAGGTTCGTTTCCGAATATGTATCGGTATGCGGCAAGATCGGGTTCTTATGGCTGGCGCGCACGAAATCCATACACCCGCTGCGCTCTGTCGCCGGGGACAGAGCGATCCAGGCCGTGACCTGATCCGGCGTTTCCCCCATACCCCAATAGGTCAGGTCCTGATGCATACCAACCGTTTGCACGGTGTTGGCCTCTTTGATGAAAAACTCGGCCGACCAGATCATGATATCGGGGCCCAGAACGCCCTCGACTACATCCAGAACGCGAGGATTCTGCGCAATCCGCGCTGCCAGTGGCATGACCAGATGCGCATTGACCCTTTTGTAGGTGTTCAAAGGCAGGGGCAGATCAGCCTCAAGCCAGTCGCGTTCAATCTGTTCCAACTCGGCCCGGAAACCGGCGGCCTCGGCTTCGGAAAAAACAGAGAGGGGAAAGAGATAGCCATCCTCCCAATATTGGTTGGATTGTTGTTGCGTTAACGTCGTCGCCATGGGGTCACCTACTCGCTGTATGCGCAAAGGGTATCCGTGCGTGGACACAGGTCAAAACCAAACCTCTTGCCTGTCAGGCTAAGTCTAGCTTAGCCTGCGCTACATGTTGCCTCGCATCCCATCCCTCAACTGGTTACGCGTGTTCGAAGCAGCCGCCCGCACAGAGAGTTTTTCCCGCGCGGCGGCTCAACTTAACATGTCGCCAGCAGCCGTCAGCCAGCAGGTCAAGGCCCTTGAGACCCGGCTGGGCACGCCCTTGTTTCATCGCCATGCCCATGCTGTCACACTGACGGAAGCCGGACGCGCCTATCTGCCCTCGGTCCAGCAGTCGTTACTGATGCTGGAAACGGCCACCACCGGCCTGTTCGGCGAGACGCGGGAACAGAGACTTTACGTTCAGTCGGTTCTGTTGTTTGCTCATGGGGTTTTGGCAAAAGGCCTGCCCGCTTTTCAGGCCGCGCACCCTCAGATCAATCTTTCGCTGACCACCGGCAATGCGAATTCGGATTTCACCAACCGGTTCACCGATCTCCAGATCGTGTTTGGCAACCCCGCGCTGTTTGGCACCGAAGGCGATGAGCTGCTCTGCGAGGTTCTGTTTCCCGTTGCCCCGCCCGAGATAGCCGCCCAGATCCACACCCCGCAGGACCTGCTGCAATTCACCCTGATCGAAGTCTCAACCCACCGCGCCAGTTGGCTTTATTGGTTCGAAATGCTGCGCCTGTCGGCGGGGCAGGCCCGGTTCTTCTTTGCCGACAACTCGATCATGGCGGCCGAGCTGTCCGCCAGCGGGCTTGGGGTCGCACTGGCCCGCGCGCCCGCATCCGACCGTATCATGGAGGGCTCAGGACTGGTGCCTTGCCTACCCGACACGCAGGTCAGCGGGCAAGAGGCCTATCATCTGATCTATCCATCGCGCACGGATTTGCGCCCGCCGGCCCGCCTGTTTCGCGACTGGCTGCTGGACTACAGCGCCGCCGTCCAAACCCGGTAACGCCCCTGCCCGGTGACCTCGCGGACCAACCCGCGACGGGTGAAACGATCGATATTGCGCTGTACTGCAGCGCGCGAGGCTTGTGTAAGTTCCTCGGCAAGAGGGGCCGAAACCATAGGCCATGCCCGCAAAGCGTCGATCAGCAAAGGCGGCGTTCGACCGCTGAGGTCAGCTGTTGCCTCCTTCGCCCGCGCCTCCCACGCATTGATCCGGTCCAGATGCAACAAGGCTGCGAGCGCGGCCTGTCCGGCCCCGAGAATCCAGGCGGACAGTTTTTCCTCGGGTGCCCCGGCACCGCGCAGCGCACCCGGCCCAGACAGGGCCAGCGGCATGAAAAGCGCCCCGCCCCGCGCCATCGAAGCCGCATGCCGCGCAGCAATAACAGCCGCTTCCGTATCCTGACCGGGGCTTTGAGAGACAGCCCGCCACGCATGAAAAGCGATCGCGGCCTGCGTGACAGGGTGCAGAGCCTCGACACTGCGCATCACGTCAGACAGGTCTGCAATGGCCTCCGGCACGTCTTCGATCCCTTGCGCCATCCGGTCCAGAAATGCGGTCAGCCCGGCCTCCCAGCCTTCATTGGAAGGTGCTGCGCCTGACGACAGGCGGCGCACCGCCCACCCTGCCCGATACAAGGACTGCACATCATCACCGGTTGCGCCGATCCGCAGACTTGTCCAAAGCGCCAAACGTTCGACACTAATCCGATCGCCCGTCCACCATCCCAGATCGGATACATCCATCAAGGCCAGACGATGGGTCCACCCATCCGGTCCCGCACGCAGCCGCTCATCCAACGCGCCAAAGGTCACCGCCAGATCGGCAAGCTCGGATGACAGCCCGGCTTGCGCGGCCTGCCACTCTCTGGGATCGAACAGCTGTCGTTGATCGGCCCGAGGGCCAGGTGTCAGGAGATCATCCTGTGGCGCGCCCTCCTCGGGCGGGAGAAACCAGAGATCCTCGTCATCCTCAGGGTCACCATCATAGATGCTGCGCGGCCCGAGATCTTCGAGCTCTTCATCGGGGTCGGATGCGGCAGGTTTGGGTTTCATCCGCACATTCTTCGGCTATTTCCGGCCACTCACAAGGGGTTTCCTTCAGGATATTCAGCTTTACCACCTTTGGCTGGCAAATACAGTCAACGGGCGCACACTTAGTCGCTCGCCGTTGATCCGGGTTGAAAAACAGAGTTAGCCCTGACAGCCGCCCAATGCCCACCGGCGCAAGTTGACCTTCAAACCGCCGCCAAACGGGTGCTGCTTGGCCACATTGCCTGCCGCTGGACGTTTGACATAGGTCTGCGCCTGATCGCACAGGGCCTCTTGCGTCCACTGGTGGCAATTCGAACAGTTTTGCTCTTTCCACAACTCATCCGGCAGCCCGTCAATCGGAGGAAACTGAGGCGAGCCTGCGACTAGTTCCTCGATCGACTTGCCCCGAACATGAGTGTTGCCGAACGTCAGGATGGATTGCATCGTGACCGCGGCATCGGCATCGATACTGCCTGAGTTCTGCGCCTCGGGCGCTTCGACATTAGGTTCCGCTTTGCGAGTCACCGTCTCGCTTTCCAACTGCAGGGCAGCCAGACGTTCGACCGCCTGATCCGCGAAAGCGCCACTGGGAAAGCTGTGCAGGTAGACCTCGTAGGAATGGGTCGTGTCGTCGACTTGCGCCAGTTCGAACATCAGGCGATCTGTCTCGGTCGCTTCCGGAGCTTCTTGCGATGGCTCTGGTATGGGCAAAGTCCCAAAGGACTCGGCCAGAACCGTCTGCAGCAGGTCATCGGTCTGGGATGCGTGAATACTGTCGGGAAACGCCCGCTGGAACAGTATGATCTTCACCGGATCACGGCTGTTCACAGCCTCCTGCCACAGTTCTTCCTCGGTCTTTTCCGGTTGTGCGATCAGGGTTTCATTCGCACGCGCAAAGGCAAAATCCTGCGTCAGAGACGAGGTATCCCACGGCGTTTGCAGCCCGCGCGTTTCACTTAGAACATCAACGCGGACTTTTTTGAATAACTGTTCGATCGCCATACCGGGCGTTTCGATATGCTGCGCAAGGCTCAGCGTGAACGGGCTGTTGCCGGTTTCGCCGTCCAGCGCAACGCCGCCGGGATCGGTGGCATAGGCCAGAAAAGTGCCGGTCGGGGCTTTCATCTCGGCCAGACCGTTGTCATCCATATCTACCAGATCTTCGAACGGGTTGTTCCGGCAGGCGTCCAGAATGACGATATTCGTTTGGTTGTTGGCCGAGGCCATCTGATGCAAAACCGAACGTGCCTCAACCGCCATCAGATCCAGATCGGCCGGATCGGACAGGGACACATCCACGGGCAGAAGATAGTTCGAGCCGAAAGACTGTACCCCGTGACCCGCATAGTAAAACAGACCCACCGCCGTTTCGCCGCCCTTGCGCAGATCACGTCCGAACTGGGCAATGGCGCGCTTCATTTCGATCTGAGTGCTGTCGGACAGGTGGCGCACCTCAAACCCGAGCTTAGTCAGCTTTTCTGCCATCAGCCGCGCATCATTGATCGGATTGTCCAGGGCCGAGACCGAACCATAGTCAGAGTTTCCAACCACCAGCGCGATTCGCGGCTCGGCCCAGACTGAGCCGGTCCAGAGCATTGCGATCATCGCAAAAAGGGTTCTAACTACGCGTTGCACCTTTGATTTTTTACCTTTTTCTGATTTCATGGTTCGTGACCCCTTGGGCAACACTCAACCTCGAAACATACTAATTTTCTTTTTTGGCTTTCTTATGGCCTCGACCTGAAATATCCCAACTATAGTGTCAAGACTAGGAAGAGGTTCACACATGCCGCGATTAAACTTGATGCGAAACACTTTTGCGTTGACCACGTTGATTCTGGCGAACACGGCCTGGGGTCAAAGCGCCGATCCATTCGAACATGGTTGGAAACTGGATGCCGCGGCCTCGGAGCTGCAATTTCTGTCGGTCAAAAAGAACGCAATTGCCGAAAACAGCGGCTTTGCAACCCTGACAGGTGTGATCAGCGCGGATGGCAGTGCCGATATCCGGATCCAGATGGACAGTGTCGATACCAAGATTGATCTGCGCAACGTGCGCATGCGGTTCCTGTTTTTCGAGACCTTCAACTTCCCCGAGGCGGTGATAACCGCCCAATTGCCGCCCGAACAGCTGGTCGATCTGCACCAGACCCGGCACAAGATCATAGACCTGCCCTATAGCCTGTCGTTGCACGGGGTGAAAAAAGACAGCGTGGCACAGGTGGCCATCACTCTGGTCGACAATGACAGGGTGGCCGTGGCCAATACGACGCCGATCGCAATTGCCCTACCCGATTTCAACCTTGAGGAAGGACGCGGCAAGCTTGAAGAGGCTGCAGGCGTTGATATTCTGCCTTTCGGCTTTGTCAGCTTCGGGTTCGTGTTCGACCGCGCCCAACCCGGCACGCCACCTCAGCTCGAGGTCGCCTCGGCCACACCGGGGGCCGCCGCGCTTGAGACCAAAGGCAATCTGGACCGCGAAGCCTGTGAGGGGCGGATGGATATCCTGTCGCGTACCGGCAATATCTACTTCAACTCGGGCAGTGCGCGGCTGAGCAATGACTCGATCCCGCTGCTGACCAATCTGCACGACATTGTCGACCGGTGTCCGGACCTGAAGATCGAGATCGGCGGACACACGGACAGCGACGGCTCGGATGAGGCGAACCGTGTTCTCAGTGAACGGCGCGCGCAGGCGGTCAACACCTATTTGGTCGATCAGGGGATCGCACCGGAACGTCTGCTGACGGTTGGTTATGGCGAAAGCCGCCCGGTTGTTTCGAATGACACCGCAGACGGAAAACGCCGCAACCGACGGATTGAGTTCGTACCGGTGAATTAACGTCAGTTACCGGCCAGAATGATCGGGTCGAACCCACCACTGCGCCAAAGCTGCAGGGCCGATATGAAATTCGGCCCCGGCACGCCGTCGATGGTGCTGTTGTAATAGCCCGCCTTTTGCAACAACCGTTGCACCTCCATCAGGGTGTCGCGCGACCATTGGTCTGAGGCGAGGGATAGCTGATCGAGAATCGCGCCGTTATCTTCGGCCGCTCCGCGCAGCAGCATGCGTGCCGCTTCCAACGGATCACGAGGGACGCCGCGCCCTTCATCCAGAAGGATCGCTGCCGCCAGATAACCCTGATATTCGCCATCGCGCGCGGCCTTCTGGAAGTAACCCAATGCCTGCTCGGGCTCACCAGCGGCACCATCTTGCGCCAACACCCCAAGATTGAACGTCGCCTTGGCCGACCCACCGTCAGCGGCCTGCTGCAAAAGTGCGATGGCGCGCGCGTCGTCTTTGGGTACGATCTGGCCTTCAAACAAGGTGACGGCAAGGTTGATCATGGCATCGGCGCTGCCTCCAGCCGCCGCGCGCTCGTACAGATCCAGCGCCGTGGCCATGTCCTGGGGAACGCCTGTTCCACCTTCATGCAATTGCGCCAGCGAGACCATCGCCCGCAAATCCCCCTCAGCAGCGGCCTGTTTATAGAGGGTCACGGCACGTTCGACATCCCCCGCCGCAATCGTCGCCCGCGCCAGCAGCGCCACGTAATGCGACAGCTCCGGCGACTGGGCCGCCGCCGCGCTGCACGCCTGAATGGCCGTCAGCGCGTTTTCCTGCAACCGGCTGAAGGGAACGCCCGTGATGCTGGCCGTCCGGTCGCGGGGATGGGTCGCGAGCCGTTCGCAAATGCCGCCCGGCGTGCTGTCCTCGGGCCGTGGGATCGAAGCGATCAGCCGCTGTGCCTGTGCGACATGGCTGCCATCGGGGTACTGCTCCAGATAAAACTCCAGCAAGGGTCGCATTCGACTGCGTTGCGCCAGCTTCCAAAGGCGCTCGGCCTGTTCGTCCTGTCCCTCGACACTCAGCGCACGGGTCTGGGTGCCGCCCTGCCCGGCTTCGTCCAGAAAGGCAAAAACCTCTGTGGCATGCGCGCCTTGCGGGTAGCGGTCAATATAAAGCTGCATCAATGAGGCATCCTGCGCATTGGCCGCCACCTGCCACAGCAAGGTTTCTTCGGACGCTGTCACCGGGCTGTTGTCAAACCGAAACTGCCGCGTCAGCGAGGAATTGTCCCACGGAATCTGCCGCCCCCCGGTTGCCGCCAGAACATCCTTGCGGACCGAGATCAGCAAATCCGAGATATCCTGACCCGGAGTATAGATATGGCTTAGCAGGGCTTCGGTGAAAAAACTGTTCCGCCCGGTGCCATCGAAAGCCACGTTGTCGGGCTGCGTGGCGTAGGCGAACAGAAAATCGGCGGCGCTGCCGACACGCGCCAAACCTTCATCAACGCGCAGCACACCGTCTTCGAACGGATTGTCGCGGCAGGCGTCCAGAAACACCAGACGAATACCGTCGGACCGCTCCATCCGCGAGACGAACTCCTCCATAGCCACGGTCTGCTCCGGAATATCCGCGGCACCGGTCAGATTAGCGTCGACCGGGACCAGATAGTTGCGCCCATCCACCTGAAAGCCGTGGCCTGCATAAAACAGCAAAGAGATATCGGAGTCCGCAGCCGTCGCGCCATAGGATTCAGCCAGCGACAGCATCTCATCCCGCGTCAGATCGGTGCCCAGAAACACGTCAAACCCCAGCCCCTCAAGCGCGATGGCCAGATCCGAGGCATCGTTGATCGGATTGTCGAGCGACCCGACCGTCTGGTAATCCGAATTCCCGATGATCAGCGCCACACGTTTGTCGGCCAGCGCCGCGAGGGCGCTGAACAGGGTCAAAAGCATGGCCGCACAAAGACGGATCAGGAACATGGGCACAGAGCCTCCGTAGGGTTACAGACCGATAGCGCGCGACAGGCCAATCTCGGCCTGACCAACAGCTGCCACGATTGTATCTACCTGCTGGTTCTGGATGCTGACAAGCTCGGGGTCGGTTGCTCGTATCAATGTGATCGCCTTGCGGATTTCGCGCTGTGCCTGACGGATCTGACGGCGCGCTTCCTGCACGGCCTCGCGGCGGATCGTCTCACGCTCCTCGGCGGTGGTGGCCAGTGCCAGGCGACGGTTGGCATCTTCGCCCGCAGCACGAATGCCCGCACTTGCGCCACGAATGATATCGCCAACCGATTCCAGACCCGGCGGCAGCCCCTGCACAACCGCATCAAGGTCCGAGGCATATTCGTCCATCGCCTCGGCAATACAGGCCAGATAGGCGCTGACATTGTTGCCCTGCTCGGCGCAGGACGAGATGACCTCGTCGAAATCCTGCGACGCGTTTTCAACCGTTCCAAGCGCGGCTTCGGCCTCGGCGGTGGTTGTGGTTGCGGTACCTCCGCCTCCGCCGCCGCCTCCTCCTCCGGTGATAGTCGTATCGACGGTCGGGGTGATTTCAATGGTTGGGGTTGGCGGGGTTGGAATGACAATGTTCCCGATGATCGCCGTGCCCGGCACGGACACGACCGAGAAGAACTCTTCCGCGCTGCTCAGAAGCGAGCGGGTGTCCAGGGTGTAGCTGGTGGTCCCGTTTTCCGTACTGTCGAAGGTCAGCGACTGGAAAATCGGCGATGTATCCAGAGTATCACCCGCAAAACCAAAGCGATAAACAGACGTTCCGCCAAAGACCGACCCGGTTCCGGTGGTGTTCTCGGCCTCACCTTCCGGGATCAGCAACGTGTCGGGTATGACAAACACAACCGGAGAGGTCGTGTAATGCAACGGGTTGTCGCCATCTTCAACGTCACTGGATCCCGGTGCCCATGTCGTGCTGAAATCCCACCCTTGCGCCGAGGCGAGATTGAAGAAACCAACCGTATCTTGCAACTGCGCCGTGGTCAGCGCGGTGCCACCCGCACTGGTGCCCAGACCCGAGGACACGCTATTCCAGAAGGATGCCGTGACCGATCCTGAATTCCGGCCGACCAAGCCGCCAATGGCGGACGTATCAGGCCCGGAATAGCTTGCCCCGCCGGTGGAATAACTGCGCGTCACCGTGCCGCCATTGTTGAAGCCCACAAGCCCGCCGAAACTGGTCGAAATGTCGGGGTCCGACGCTTGGTTGACGCCCGACACGCTGCCACTGGCGTAGGAATCCTGCACAACGCCTGTGTTTTCACCGACCAGACCACCGACAGCGAAATCGCCAAAGCCCGCGCCGCTCACTGTTCCCGATGCGTGGGACCGTGTGATGGTGCCCGAGTTTTCGCCGACCAGACCACCGGCATGTATTGTGTCGGATTCAAGGGGCTCTGCAGTCACGCTGGCGGTCGAAAAACTGTCGACAATTGTGCCCCGGTTGACACCGACCAGACCGCCGGCCTCGTCCTCTTCGCTGCGGAAACTGCCTGAGACTGAGACACCCGATATCGTTCCCGTATTTGTCCCAGCCAGAATACCACCGCCACCCGAAGACACGGTGGCCCCGTTGATACGAAGGTTTTGCACGGTGCCGCCCAGCGTATTGAACAGCCCGCCGAACTGCGATGTCGATATGGTCAGACCGTTGATCGAAAGCCGGTTCCCCTCCAACGTGCCGCCAGTAAAGTCAATGGGATCGAAAGAGCTGAGCGGGGACGCGTCGATGCTGTTGGCCAGCGCATAGTTGTTACCACTCGAAATCCCTTGCAGGCCGAACACATCCGTCAACAGGTAAGGAGAGCCTGCCGACCCGGTCCCCCCCAACGCGCGGGTAAAGGTGGCCCCCGATGCGATATCGAGCGTACCTGCCGAAAAACTGGGAAGCGTGCTGCTGACCTGAGACCACGCGCCATTTGTCAGCGTGAAGGTTCCAACGTTGATGGTGCCTCCTGCCCCTGTGCCGATCGTGGTGCCCGCGTTCAGCTCCAGCTCGCCTCCGGTGGCAGTGATCGCCGCGTTCAGCGCAATCGAGTCGTTGGCAAGCAGCGTCAACCGAGAGCCATTGGACCAGGTGATCGGGTCATCTACCGTGATGGTCCCAATCTGCGAGTCGTCGCCCCCAAGGTCAATCGGGTCTCCGTCCGGCTGCAACGTACCGGTTCCGGCTGTCGTCAGCGTTACGTTACCAAGCCCAAGGTTCATTTCAATTGTATCGGGCGTGACCGAACCCGGACCCGTTGCCGTATCAGAGACCGTGATATTCGTGGGGTCCAGCAGCAGTGTTCCAAACGCACCAAACGGCGCCCGCGTATCGGTTAGGCCGTCGTAGTTGAGCGCGAATTTGCCCGACACTTCGACAAAACCGCCATCCCCGGCCAGATCGCCCCCGCGGGCCGAGTTGAAGCCTGAGAACGATGTGTAGTCATCCGACCAGACGATGATCAGACCGCCATCGCCCTGATCGCCGCCATTGGCGCTGATTACCGTTGCGCCATCGACCAGCGTGGTGCTGGCCCGCTGCAGGTCACCACCCCCTTGCAGGTCACCCCCAACGCGGATTTCCCCGCCCTGTCCTGTGCCCGCACCGTCTGCGCTCAGGGCCGCACCGGCCAGTTCGATGGCTTCACCGGTAATCGTGATCGACCCACCGCTTTGATCGCGGGCCACCGGACGCGGAGACGCCTCGACCAATGTCGCCCGCGCCGAGGTATCAATGCGACCCGTGACCTGCACGGCGCCGCCGCTGCCGCCCAGAACAACCGCTCCGGACACACCACCGACCGATCGTGCCTCGATCACGCCGGACATATTCACGACCCGACGCGCCGCATCACGCGCGCTGGCAGCCTTGAGGTGGACGACACCACCATCCGCCTCGATCCGGCCCGAATTGGTGACCAGAGCCTCCATCGCGGCGTCATCGCTGTTTGAGGGAAGCGCAACCTGTAGAAAGCCGTCGCCGGATACGTCCAGCGTCACTTGCTCGCCTGCGCCAAGTCCCACCTTGCCCATCGGCACCCGGATCACACCCGAGTTTGACACATTGCCTCCGATCAAGGCCGCATAGCCGCCGGGAACAACCTGAATCGTACCCGCGTTCTCGACCCCGGCCGAGGCCCCGTTACCATTGTAGTGATAACGGCCATTCAGAAAGTCATCGTCCGTGATGTTCAGGGTCGAGGCCAAAAACCCGCCGGTATTCACATGGCCGTTCGGGCCGATGAAAATACCGTTCGGATTGACCAGATGCACTTGCCCGTTGGCGTTCAGCTGACCGTGGATCTGACTGGTCGTATTCCCGGTAACCCGGTTCAGGATCACGCTTTGCGCGACCGGCTGATTGATATTCACGGTCGAACCGGAACCAATCGAAAACCCGTTCCAGTTCACAATGGCCGCGTTCGACCCCTGCGTGATGTTCATCTGATTGCCGCTGGGTTGGCTGATCGCGACATCGCCTGCTGCCACCGTCCCTCCGGTCGGCAGGGATTGCGCCAGCGCGGTCGTGCCCCATAGCACGGCAGAGGCTGACAAAAGAATGCAGCGTGAGACTGTCATGGCTGCGCTGCCATCAGAAGCGGCGGCTGGCAGTGATGCTGAACCGGTTTCCATCTTCCCCGAGGTCATCACGTTCCCCTCTCCCATATTCCACTCGTACCGACCCGGACCGATAGGTCGAGTCCTCAATCGTAAACACATCAAAGCCCAGACCGTAGGCATATGCCCGGGTTGTGCCTTGTTCCAGAACAGTGGGTTGTTCCAAACCTAACACGCCGTAGGCCCCAAAAACATAGGGCTTGAAAAGGATCGGGAAGCCGGCCACTTGCGTCTGCTGCGACCGGCCAAGCTCGGCCCGGGCAACCCAGCCGTCATCCCCGCGCAGATCGCCCGCGTCGAAGGCCGACAACTCACTGGAGCTGGCAACACTGAACTGTTCCGACGTGACCAGCGGATCGCCAAAGCTGGATTGAAGCCGGCCATTCACGTTCACGGACCAATTGGCATTCAACGGGCGCTGATACTGCGCCGACAGCACAAGTTTGGTGAACTGTGCGCTGGCGCCCAGCCGTGACAAGGGCGTATCCCCAGCCCCGACCGAGGCACTGGCCCCAAACGCGTCCAACCCGCGCGACAGAACCGCCCCGGCGGACAGGAACGCACCATTGTCATAGGTCCAGCTTGCATCAAGCGTGGCCCGCAACACGCTGAGATCATCCTCATAAATCGGCAGCGAGCCAGAGCTGGCAATCAAATCCTGCGAGTCGCTGATCCGGTCCAGGATCAGCTGCGACGACAGGTTGTAGCGACGCGTGCGAATCCAGGGATAATAGAGCCGCAGAGAAAAGCGTTCGAATGTGCTGGTGTTTGGCACCAGCTCTGCGTCCGGCTGCGCCTCGCTCAGGGTGTATTCGGCGTTGAACGTCATTCCGTCATACCCGATCGGAAAGACCGCCCCTGCGGCTGCGATCCGGTATTGTGCATCGCTTGAGAAGAACCGCTTGGGCGAGCCGCCGACGCGGAAATAGAAGGTCTCACCCATCTCCAGCGCGCCGTTGACCTCAAGCCCGAGGTTCAAGTTCCCCGGACCAAGCTCATCCGAAAGCGTATTGTCAAAGCCGTACGAGCCGGTGATCTCTTTGAACTCGCCATCCAGCGTCAGAACGGTACCGCCCCTCGCATCCCCCGCCGACAGGGTCGAGGCCAATCGCAGGCCAAACGTATCCCCGGCCAGCAAGAGCGCACGTTCGATCTGTTGTAGCTTGACGCCCCGTTCACCGATCAGAGGTTTGGTGATCATCACCACCCTCTCACGCGCCTGCTGAGGCACTTTTTTGGCATCAATGCGCTCAATGAACCCGTCAATCACAACGATGCGCAGCGTACCCCCATCCCGCAGGGTCTGCTGCGGCAAGACCACTCGGCTAAGGACAAAACCAGCGTTGGTATACGCGCTTTCCAATCGGTTGGTGGCGGCGAAAATCTCGGACACGGCCACGCGCTTGCCGGTCAGGCGTTCAATGAAGGCTGCATTTGCTGTCTCCATCTGGGGCAGACCATCTTCGATCTGCACCTGACCAACGGTCACAAACAGCCTGTCTGCGCCTTCAGGCACCGGCGCGCCCGGATCACGCGCCACGGTCACAGGGCCGGTGCTGCGCTGATTCTGAGGCTGGAAAGTAGACGGAGCAAGATTCGCCGCGCTTTGCGCCTGCGCCACTTTCGAAACAACACTCGACGCGATCACGACTAAGGACGCCAAAACCAGAAAACGACAGATCCGCGTCATGTCAGAAAAACACCCCTTACCCATACCGACCCGAACCAATGGGCCAGAAACGTGTCAAGGAAATCCCAATCAAGGGACCATAGCAAGGTCAATCTGGACATTCCGCAGCCCCCTTTGGAATCGTTGACACTTTATTTACGCTACACCCAATCGCGTCTGTGACGGACTTCACAATGCGTAGGCGAAACGCGATCAGAGCAGCCCGGCCTCGAGCCACTCTTCGATCTTGTTGCGACTGATTTCGAAATGCATCGAATCCTCGCGGCCCCAGGCGGCGCCCCAGACCCAGCCTTCCTCGCGGAAGAAATCCGCCAGAATGGTCAGACCCAACTGGGTTTTGCCGTCGCCCAGCGTATCCAGAACGCCGTCGATATTCAGATCAACCGCAAGGCCGTAAGCATGGGCCGAGGCCGAAGACGTCGCCCCGCGAATACGGCGCACGCACAAGGACCCGGCCGTATTGATACGCGCATAAAGGTCAGGATCGGTGCGTTGGATGTTCTCGAACACAGTCCGCAGTGAATCAACCGCAGGCTTTAGCATCCGCACCCGAACCGGACCGACCTCTTCCAGTACCAATAGCTCCTCAAGGCGTGGATTGGTCATCGACTGGCATTCATCCGTCAGATCCTCGCGCGGCAGGCCAAATGTTTCGCGCAAAAAGGACGAGCCGGCCAAGTCCAGTTCCCGGTTCACCTTGTTGCGATTGGCGATCAGCACGACCTGCGCATAGGCGTCGATGATCTCATTAGGCGTCGAGCTGTCAAACCCATAGTCATCAGCGGCCGAGTTGTCCTGCGGGACAATCCCGGCCCCATTTTGAGTGCGCGATACCTCAAGCGAAAGGCGTTCGACCTGCTCGCGCATATCGTCCAGCTGCTGGCTCAGCATCTCAATCTCGATCCGGGCACCTGAGTCGATGGCGGGACCTTCGAAATTCTCGTCAAGCGGGACGACCAAAGGGAAGACGTACCAGATAATTGGGGCCAGAATGATGGCCAATCCCAGAATGATCGCAGGAACGATGCGCATTTGCCTGATATTTCCTGTATTCTGCCACCTTATAAGATGAACTTAAATCGCTGGGCGCACGATGTCACGCTATAGACCTAAATATGTCCAGCGCTTGTGTGACATTCTTCATTGTCGGTTGTCGGGTGGGGGGCTAGTGTTCCTCTCAAACACGGAAAGGTTAGGGTTATGTCCGCATTTGCATCATGGAAGTTCATCGGGGCCTCGGCATTTGCCGTCCTGTGTACCGCTCAGTTTGCTCTGGCGCAGTCAGGCGAGTTGACGGCAGACGAAATCACCGACGCGTTCAACAAGCAAAAGACGCGCGGCCTTGTCATCGTGCCGTCGAATACCGGCGAAACGGCAGAGGCTGAAGCTGAAACCACCGTCGCCGCCGCGCCCACCGAATATCAGCCGGTCGCAAGCGAAGATCAGGTCAATATCCAGGTCCGTTTCGATTTCGCCTCAGCCGCGCTGCGCGAGGATGAAAAGCCCAAGCTTTCGTCGCTGTGTCAGGCGATGAAGAACGTGGATGTGAATGTGTTCCAGATCATCGGCCACACCGACAGCGCTGGCTCGGCTGAATACAACCAGAACCTGTCGCTGCTGCGCGCCAAAGAGGTCAAGCGCTTTCTGGTTGGCGATTGCGGTATCTCGGAACAGCGGCTAGAGGTGCTGGGCGTGGGCGAGGCTGAACCTCTGAACAAGGCTGATCCGCGCGCCGACGAAAACCGTCGCGTTGAATTCCAGGCCCTCGGCTGATCACACCACCACTCTAACCAAACCGAGGACAGCATGACGGACTCCCGCGCAGGCGACCTGTTTCAGCCGGGCGATCTGGTGAACAATACCTATCGGATCGAAGCGATACTTGGGCGGGGCGGTACTTCTGACGTCTATCGAGCCCGCTCCGAGATTTCGGGGCGGCTTGCCGCTTTGAAAGTTCTGAAAGCGGAGTTTTCCAGCAATGATGACTATCTGGTCCTGCTGACCCGCGAGGAAGAAATCCGCGATATCCGTCACGATGCGGTTGTCCGCTATTCTGAAAACAACCGAACCGGCGACGGCCATGTCTATCTGGTGATGGACTATGTCGATGGGCCGGGCCTTGACCAGAAACTCAAGACCGGGCCAATGTCGGCAGGCGATGTGCTGACCGTGTGCAAACGGGTCTGCGAGGGGCTCGAGGCCGCCCATGCCCGCAACATCGTCCACCGCGATCTGAGCCCCGACAACATCATCCTGCGCGACGGCGACCCGGCGCAGGCGGTGATCATTGATTTCGGCATCGCCAAGGATACAAACCCCGGCGCCGAAACCATTGTGGGCGGTGAGTTTGCCGGGAAATACGCCTATGCCGCACCCGAGCAGCTATCTGGCAAAACCGACCCGCGCACCGATATCTATTCACTGGGCGCCTTGCTACTGGCCAATTTCCGGGGGCAAAAGGCCGATGCAGGGCGCAACCTGCTGGAAGTTGTTGAAAAAAAGAAAGAACCGCTGAACACCGAAGATGTGCCGGAACCGCTGAAGTCGATCCTCGACAAGATGACGGCTCCGGACCCGGATGATCGGTATCAAAGTGCCGGTGATGTTCTACGCGCTTTGGCTGCAGCTCGGAACGGATCGGCCGCGCCTCAGGACGATCTGGATGATGCCACCGTGATCGCCCCGCGCGCAGCCCCGGCTGCTGCCCCGGTTACGCAACCAGACCCAAAACCCAAACCCACCCCTTCCAAGACTGAGCCTGCCAAATCCTCGCGCGGAGGCGTGGTGGCCGCTGTCGGCGCGCTTGCGGTCGTGGGAATTGGCGCAGGTGGCTATTTCGGCGGGTTGTTCGACAGCTTCCTTGCGCCGCAATATCCGACTGTATCGCCCTATACTCTGGTCGCAGATAAACGCCCCGGTCAGGCCCCGCGCGCCGTAGGCTTTGTACCGTCCGAGACCGTGCGGAATGCCATGACGGGTGAGATCACATCCGAAGGGGGCAATGTTGATCTTACATTGGCCTCAGGTGACATTTCCGACACCTGGGGAACAGCGGTGACCGGCGTTATCGACGCAGCCATGGATCTGGACGAATGGCGCTTCGTGGTCGAAGGCAATGAGGCCCGTCTGACCGGGCAAACCACCGATCAGGCCCTGCATGCCGAGCTGGAGCAGCTCTACTCGGCCGGTCTGCCCGCCGGGTTGCAAGGCACCGCAGATATCGAGCTGGAGTCGCTGTTCCTGTCCGCAGATGAGGTCCGACCTATCCTGTCCGGTCTGGCCGATTGCGGCGCGTTGAAACTGATCGACGCACCCAGCACGGGCTACGGCCCCGAAACGCCGATCAAGGTTGGCGGAACGCTGGCCTCAAGGGACAGCCTGGTCGGGCTGGATACTGCGCTGACGGCCCTCGCAGGGTCTCGCCCTATCGATCTTGAACAGGTCACGCTGCTGAACCCGACCCTGTGTCTGATTGAAAACTTCCTGCCCTCGGCGCCCACCAGTGATATCTCGATCGCGTTCTTCAACGGAGAGCAAGGCAACGCCCCCAATCCGACCGGCGATTTCATTGTCGGACAAAACCCGGTCATTGATGTCGACCTGCCGGGTGATGTGCAGGATGGGTATCTCGCTGTCTCGGTTCTGGATGTGTCAGGCAATGTGTTCCACCTGTTGCCCAACGTCACCCGCCAAGACAACGATATCGCCTCTCTGCGCGACGGAGAATCCGGGCCGATTTCCGTCCGCGTGGCCTATTCGATTGATGAAAGCCAGGACAATGGCGGCATCGCCTTTCAGGTCGATGACACTGCGCTGGGGAAAAGCAAGGTGATCGTTCTGCATACTGACAACCAGCTGTTCAGCACTATACGCCCAACAGCGGAGTCCGCCGCCGGCTATGCCGAGGCCCTGCGCGAGCAGGACCGCAATGTTGAAACGCAAATTCTGTCTCTGGACAGCCGCATTCTGACAACGCTGGAGCAATAGGCTCTGGCGTCGTTCCTGCGTCAAAATGTGAAGTTAAAGGATGTCGACGACAATCACTGTGATGTTGTCGGCCCCACCTCCATCCAGCGCGATCTGAACCAACTGATCCGAGACAGTCTCGACCGGCATATCCGACAGCGCCTTTTCCAGCATCGGGAAGGTCGCATATTTACTGAGCCCGTCTGAGCAGATCAGAAAACGGTCACCGGGCTGAACCTCACCGCGGACCTTGTCCAGTTCAAGAACCTCCCCAACGCCCACGGCCCGCGTGATCGCGTTGGATTGCGGGTGCTGCTCGGCCTCGTCCCAGCTCATCTGCCCAGCCAGCACCAGGTCCGCCACGACCGAGTGATCGGTGCTGAGCATCTGGATTTTGCCCTCACGCAGCAGGTAGATGCGACTGTCCCCGGCCCAAAGCCCCACGAAATGCCCGTTGGCCAGCATCATACACGCAACTGTCGTGCCAATCGTGCCGCCACCTCGGGCGTCCGCCTCTTGCCGGATCACGGCATGGGCGCGCTGGATCGCGTCCCGCAATGCGGTCAACCGATCCGCAGGGGCCAAACCGGGCGGGATTGCTGCAACCATATCTGCGACCAATCGGCTGGCATAGTCACCCGCATCATGCCCGCCCATCCCGTCAGCCACCAACCAGAGGCTTTCTTCGGGCAACGCCAGCACCGCATCTTCGTTGACCTTCCGCCTGAGGCCCACATGGCTGCGTGCGCTGTACCGAACGCGGTGGCTTGAATTCATATTGGTCGTGCCTCGGTCCACAATGCGGCGTGAAGGTTAAACAAGCCTTGCATGTTTGCCCCATCCGGTAAACCTTCGCAGATCATCATTCGGGGGACGCCGCCGATTTCGGTGCTCCAAACGCTTGGGGTGCGATATCTTTGCGACATCAAGCCCGCTGCAAGATCAGGTAGCAGGCTGTCGGACACGTCCCCGCGGGTCAGAACCATCGTGTTCCCAAGCGCACGCACAGGGGCTGCCGGTTGCTGCGTTGGGTCCGGCAAAGCGGCCAGACCTTCGGCCAGCTTGTCGCGGGTCATGTCATCCTCAAGCGCGGCAAGCGCCAGATCTTCGAGCTGTCGGTAGACTTCGGCCGCGCGGAAATGCGCCAACGCGGCAGACCCTTCGTTCGAAACGCCGGCGACCAAGGTCAAGGGAAACCGCCGTCCGACCCGATCCACCGAAGGCATCAGAACCCCCAGCATCTTTTGCGGCCCGGCCAACCCCGGAGACAGACAAAACCGCCAGATCGGAGCGGACATGTAGTGGGAATCCCACGCCTCAGCCAAGGTTTCTGACGCGGCCAACATGCTGCGCTGTATCCACTCATCCCACGGCTGCACAAACGCCTGTGACACCCCGAGGCGGAAGAAATCTCCGACCGAGGGCATCTTGCCGAATGCACCAAACCCGCCTGTCTGCATCAGAACGACTTGGGACAGCTGAATTTCTGCAGCGCTGGCAGGGCGAAGGGGTTGATGACCGACCCTGACTGCAACTGGAAGATTGCGATGCGACCACCGACATTGAAGATCACCTTCTTGCGGTCGGACACATTGGTGCGCCGTACCTCGGCCGCGTCCAGCAGACGGAACCAGGCCCAGGGGCCGTCCTTGGACAGAACGCTTTCGATATTGCGTTTTTCCGGCTCAAAACTGACGCGCGCCAGCCCAACCGAGCCAGGCCATGTCACAGCAAGGGGTGAGGGCAAACCGCCGCGATGTTTGAACTCCAGCACTTGGCCATCAATCTCAAGCTTGACGCCTTTGGCCTTTGGGTCCAGTGCCTCGGGCATAATCTGGAACTGGATTTGCGGCTGTGGACCTGCAGCAAAGAAAGCCTCCTTGATCTCGGCTGCGTTCTGGAACTGGGTCAGAACCGCCTGACTGATGCCCAGATCGGTCGCATTGACCCCGGACTTCCACGACCATGGCCGCGTGCGCATATCCACATGTTTGGCGAGGTTTTCATTGAAGAACGAGTCGATCAGACCTTGCGGGCCGAACAACTTGCCGAAGTCACCCATCGCAACATCCGCACCCGAGCGGCGGTTGAACGGATAGCGATCCCCGACAACCTGCTCGCAGAACGGCAAAACCGTCGATTGCCACCGCGCGTTGATGGACGAGCGGGTGCTATCCGAGGTGATCCCGGACGAACCGTCGATGATCTGCAATGCCCAGCGTTCCATCGGGCCGGGAATACGGGCGGCCTCTTGCTGGAACTGCTGCAAGGCCTGCCCGGTTTCGCCACCGGAGACACCGCTGAACGACATTTTGTTCAGCTCCTGATACACACCTGTCAGCGACCCCATCAGCATGTCCAACTGCGAAGGCTGCCCCTCTTGCCGCTCAACCAATTGATGCAGCCAATCAAAGCGATCCTCGACATACTGTCCCGGCGCCTGCACCGGCTCACCGGCATTGACACCGCTGGTTTTGGCCAAGGCCTCCAACAGGATCTGCGTCTGGGCTGAGGTCGCGGATTGCAGTTCAATAGAAGCAACCCCCGCGACACCCTCGCTAACCGCATCATTGCCGGACAGGATCGAACGGTTTTCGGTCAGTTTCGTCTCATCCGAGATCGAATTCAGGACATTCACGATAGGTGAAGTCGGACCTGACAGCACATTGGTGACCTCAACCGCGTGGCTGAGGCTTTCCATCGGCACGATGTCGATATCGCCCAGCATCGCATCATAGCGCGCGATGTAGTCGTTGTAGTACAGGTCCAGAACATCGCGGCTGAGGGCAGCGAGCGCTTGCTCGGTCTGTTCGGCCTCACCGCGTGGGCCCAGAACCCAGCTTTCCTTTTGCACGCGTTTGGCGACACCGATCGCCTCTCCAAGGAAGACGTTATTGAAGCCATTGTAGGTAAATATGCCCTCGATCCCGTCGTTCAGAGGTTTCCCGGAGGACCGCACCAGAACGCGACCAACAGCGGGGCCGCCCACTTCGGTGATCCGCCACTCCGGCAGCGCTGTGGCCGCAGGGCTGGAGACGATGCCGTTATAGACACGCTGCGCCAGCGGGAGTTCCGACAGGATACCCTGAATCTGATCCACCATCGGGCCATTCAGAGCGATCTCTTGCATCGGCTGGCTCAGCATGGCGTCGAGGTGATCGTTCAGGTCAGCGCGGAATTCCTCACGCGATGGGCCGGGGAAGGACACGCTCCAGTCAATGTTCATCCATTCCTTGACCAGATCCTGGTTCATCGGCCCTTGCAGGCCTAGCATCAGATAGACCTTCAGCGCTTCATACAACACATCGGCGTTGTTGATGTTGGCACTCATCTGCTCTTCGAGACGCAGCAGAAGACGCGGCAACAGGCGCTGGTTCAACGCAGCACGGTAGGTTTGCGCCGCCTGTGTGCCGATCACATCGCCCTGATAGAGACCATAGGTCAGTCGAGTTTCGGGCTCTGGATCCGATAGCGTCGGATTGGCCGGCAGATCGCGCAACGTGTTCAGAGCTTGCACGACCGGAACCAGATCGGTGTCGCCAACGGGGCTGGGCGGCAAAGTCGCAGCGGCGGCCTGATAGGCGGATACACCCTCCTGAGCCTCGGCAATCAGATCGGTGTTGCCCATGAAGCTGCGCACCAGCAAGGCACCGACCGTGACAGCGGCAATGACGGTCGCAGCAATCGAGGCCCATTTGGTGATCTTGTAGCGCTTTTCGACCTTGTCATCGGCGCTGACCAACCCGGCCTCACGGAAAATCACCTGATCGAACAGGCGCGTCAGGAAATAGGATCGACCCGATCCCTGCCCCGAGCCGATAGCCTGACGGCCAATCCCAAAGGTGCGCGCCATGCCCAGCATCAGGCGATCAATCGGTGTGCCTTCTTGCGTGCCCGAGGTGAAATACACCCCGCGCAGCATGTGACGATGCTGATATCGGCTGTCCTGAAACACCTCGGCCAGAAACTCATGCGCGACTTTGCGGACCGAGGCGACCTGCATTGGGAACCCGGCAATCAGCGCGCGGCGCTGCGGGTCCGTCTCGGTCTGCATCCGCTCCAACGACTGCGAGTTCAGACGACCCAGAAGCAGGGCGAATTCTTCATCAAATGCCGCGACCGGAGATTGCTCGCTGCGCGATTTGTCCAATGGCAGGGTAAAGCCCCAAACCTGTTCGCGATCTTCCTTGCCCAGATTGTCGTGAAACTCGGCAAAGCCTGCGATCAGGTCGGCCTTGGTAAACAGGATATAAACTGGGAACCGCACGCCCAGCTTTTCACGCAGCTCTTCCAGCCTGCGACGGACGGCTTTGGCGTGTTCTTTCTGCGTGACCTCGTCCTGCAAGGACAGGTCAGACAGCGAAATCGCAATCATCGCGCCATTGATCGGCTGCCGTTTGCGGTATTTCTTGAGCAGGTTGAGGAACCCGATCCAGGCCGCATTGTCGACCTCGGCATCGCTTTCCTGCGTGGTGTAGCGCCCGGCCGTGTCGATCAGAACGGCGTTCTCGGTGAACCACCAGTCGCAGTTCCGCGTGCCGCCGACACCGCCAATCGCAGTCTTGCCTAGCTCATCGGCCAGCGGGAAGTTCAGGCCCGAATTCACAATCGCCGTCGTTTTGCCCGCACCCGGAGGGCCGATCATGACGTACCACGGCAGCTCATTCAGATGGCGCCGACCGTTTTTTGACTTGCGCAATGCCGCCATCGCGGTTTTCAGTTTTCCGCGAAGCTCGGAAATCTCGCTGTCGATCATGTCGCCGCCGTCGGCGACGGATTCGGTGATCTCTTCCGTCAGCTTCTTTTCGCGACGTCGGCGCAGCAGGAATATGGTCAGACCGATCAGGAAGAAGACCAGATAGATCACCCCGCACCAGATCAGGCGCGTCCCAACTCCGTCCAGCGGCCGCCACTCATCCGAGCCGATCCACGGGCCGAAATAGTACAGACACCCGGCCAGAACCGTCGCCGTGAAGAACAGCACGGTGTAGATCGACATGAAAACATATCTCAGAACGCGGCGGATCATCAGTTCTCCTCCTGAACCAGCAGGACTTCAATCCGGCGGTTCGTGGCCCGGCCTTCGCGGGTCGAGTTGTCGGCAATCGGTTCGCTATCGGCACGGCCTTCGGCGCTGAGGCGGTCAGGATCGGAAATCTCACCCGCCATCTGATTCATCACCGATTTGGCCCGTGCCAGAGACAGTGCAAGGTTGGACGGAAAGCGGGATGAGCGGATCGGCACGTTGTCCGAATGCCCGGTCACGATCACCCCTCCGGGTTCTCCGTCCAAGGCAACCGCCACGCGGCGCACCGGTTCCTTGAATTTGTCCTGCAGGTGATCCGACCCCGACCCGAACATGCCCGATCCCTTGATGCGGATAATCAGCGTGTTCCCCTTCTCAAAGACCTCAACCAGCCCTTCGTCGATCTCGGGCTGCAGGAAAGCTACGACCTTTTCGACCTGCGGCTGGGCTTGAGGCGGTGGCGGAGGTGGCGGCGGCGCGCGGCGCTGCAGCTCTGTCACCCGGCCAGCATCAATCACCGACATCTGCCCCACAAGGTTTTCTGTCTTGTTGGACAGCAGATAAGACAACCCACCAAATTCGATCAGCAGCAGCAGCGCGGTCACGCCAACAGCGATCCAGACCGGCTTCCAAAGGCTGAGGGCGCGATAGGGTTTGTCGACCCCTTCCCAATGCGGGGCAAGATCCCGTTCCACGTCGCCACGCTGCGCGCGAATGATCCGCGCCAGACCCTGACGGATCTGCATATGCTTGTCCGAACCACCCTGTTCGACGCGCAAACGCCCCTCGAACCCAAGCGAGAGGCACATGTAAACGAATTCCAGCAGCTCAATATTGTTGGCCGGGTCCTGCTCGAGGCGTGCCAGCAGGTCATAGAAGCGATCACCGCCGACGGTCTCACGATGGAAGGTGCCGACCAGAGACTGGGTGGCCCAGCTGGATTGACCGCCCCACGGTGTGTTCAAAACAACGTCGTCCAAAGTCGCGCACAAAGCATAGCGAGCGATCTTGACGGTCTGCGCCGCAATGCCTGCCTGCAAAGCTGCATTTTCGAACGCGCGCACCTCGGCCACAACGCTTTGGCGCAGCTTGTCCGGGTCCATATGTTGCGCGCGGTTGCGAATGCGGCTGATCAAGGAAAACAGCGACGCCGCGCAGGCATTCAGCCGGTTCATGCCGGTGATTGCGACCTCTTCACCAGCAGGCGCAGGCCGCGATTGAGGCGTCTGGGATTGAGGCACCCCGTATCCCGCGCCGCCCGGCGCAGGTTGCTCCATGGGCTCGGCCTGTGGTGCCTGCATCGGATCAGGGTATCCGGCCGGTTGCTGCGGAACCGGCTGTTGCTGCATCCCGCCCGCCTGACGTCGCCCACCGGGATTGGGGCGAATGACCGTCTTGTCGGTGTCGTCCGGTTCGGCAAATGGATCTTTGTCGGACATTCTTTGACCTGTTTCCTCAAGGCTTCCGCGTTGCGAGTGTGACCCACATATCAAGCCCTATCAAATTGTTTCGGCACCGCCAGTGACCACGTTCACTCTTATTGGTTGCGGATCGCCCACAGCTCCATCTCAAGTCCCGGATATTGCCCGGACACATGAACCGCGATCCCACCCGAAGTGGTCATCTTGCCCCAATAGGGGCTGGCGGCATCCAATTCGAAATAGACGACGCCGGAATGATACGGGATCTGCCGCGGAGCGACGGGCAACGGGCGCAGCGTGATACCAGGAAGGGCCGAGTTCACAAGTTGACGGATTTCTTCAACCGGTCCGGTTTTGGCCTGCCCTGCGAAATGACGGCGTACGTCTTCAGCCGGGATATCTGCATTCACGGCCAGCACGAATCCGGCATTTCCGATCAGCTTGCGGTCAGCAATCACGCCCACACTGATGCCATATTTCCGCGCCTCCAGCGGGATTGAGACCGCTGTCTGCTCCAGAACCGAGCTGAGATACTGCCGCAAGGTGCGGATCACAGGCGCAAAAGAAGCGGTCAGGTCGTCATGCTGGTAGGCCGGGAATTGCACGGCCTCTTTCTCGGTGCTCATGAAGGTTGCCAACTCACCGGCGAGCGCGGCGCAGACACGGTAGACATGTTCGGGATGCACGTTCTCGATATTGGCGAAATGGCGCACCAAGGGCAGGTTGCGGTTGATGGTCATCAGCAGCAGGAAATCCGAGATCTCGGCAGCCCCCTTTGCCGGTCCGCCATCCGAAAGACGCCCTGCTAAGGCCTGCATGCGGTGCGACAGCATCCCCTCAAGCTCATTCATGAACCCAGCCAGCGCGGCGGCGGCACGCACATCCAGCACCGATGGAATGAAGCCGCGATCCAGAATGATCTCTTTGTCTGGCCGCACTTCGATGATCTTTGCAATCGGGATCGCCAATTTGTCAGCCAAATCATCCACTTCCAGCGCGAACTGCAAGCGGAGCTTGCCGACACCAAGGGTGACGGGCTTTTTCTGCTGGCTCATCACATCCGTGATTTCCTGCTCGGCCGGACGCAGCCGGCTGACGGATTGTTCGGCCCCGCTCAGATCCACCTCGGATGCACCCTGCCGCCGTTGAGGAACCGTCAGGTAAACAACGCAATCCTTGATCGTCTCGGGCACTTCCAGCGCGGGTGGGTGATCTTCGGCCTGCGGCACACGAAACACCTGCCCGTCTGGCGTCAGCCCCGAGCAGGATTTCAGCGCGAACTGCCCGACCTTAAGCACTTCATCATCGATCTCTAACGCACTGACACCCCACGCATAAGGCGTAACACGCCGCGCGAGGCCCGCCACCAGCGCCTCGGTATACCGATCCGCCTGCTGGAAGTGATGGGGTTGCAGAAACAACCCTTCGGTCCAAAGCACCTTGCTGTCCCAGGACAATGGCTGCCCTCCCTTGTTCTTGTCGCCCGTGTTGGGGCGTTACTTCAGCTTTTCCAGCTGTTCTTTATACGCGCGCGCAAATTCCCGGCTGAAGAGATCGTGAAAGTCGTTCTCTGCCTGATCCGAGATATCGGCATACATCTTCTCGTACACTTCCCAGTATTGGGTTTTTTTACCTTTAAAAAGTGACCCAAGTTTGCTGGAACCTTCAATTTTTCCAGCCAGAACCTCGGGGTCCAGCCGGGCCAGAACGCCTTTGAGGGCGGCCTCCATACCGGTGACCATTGCGACCTCATGCGCCTTGATGTCGTTCAGCGCCTGTTCGGTCGCCTCTTCCGAGGCAAGGTAGCCTTTGACACGGGGTTTGACCAAGGCCTCAATCGCCTGTTCAGGGCTGATCGAAAACTTCAGCGGGTTGTTCCCGCCCGCATTGATCATGGTCTGTTCGATACGAAACTCGGACTTGATCGAGGTGCGGGTCATCAGGATTTCCCGCAAGCCGGTGATCATCACCCGCAACACACGTCCCATGCGGCCCATCGTGGCAGGGAGATCGGCGTCGTCAATCTGCAGATCATCGACCTCCAACGCCTCCAGCAAAGCGCGTGCGGCGGATTGATCGCACGCGCCGGTCGGAACGGGATTTTCCACCTCAACCGGTTCGCGCGACGGAGCCGCATCAGCCTGCCTGCCCGGCTTTGGCATAACCGGAGGCGGCGCAGTGGGTTCAGGACGGGCCGGTTCGGGCGCGGCAAACGGGTCCGAGGCTGAGCTGCCCGAGGGTGACAGCAGATCATCGTCCCAGTCATCGGGGATCAGGTTCGCGCCCCCGGAAGAGGGCGCGGTAAACGCATCATTGGCCGACGGGTTATGCATCGCATCGCTTGCGCCCATATCCGCATGCACGTCCTTGGGCTTGGCAAAGAACGGATCGTCATCATCCAGGGGCGGCAGCAATTCATCCATCGGGTCGGGCGTGGAAATCTGCCCGGGCCCTTTGGCTTCACCGCCCAAGAGGTCATCCAGAAAATCCCCGCCGGGGCCCGCATCCTCCAGCAACGCCATCGGATCCGGCGCGTTCCGGGACACACCCGGAGACACCCCGGCCTGTTGCATCGGCTGCGGGATCGATTCTTCGAAACTGGGCAGGTCTGCCCCGATTTCGACAACCATCTCATACCCGCCCGCAGCAAGCACGTCACCATTGTTCAGCGGCGTCGGCGTTCGACCCAGAGGGATTTTCGAGTAGTTCAGAAAAGTTCCATTCGTCGAAAGATCAACGATCACAACGTTTCCATTGTGATCCTCGATCACGAAGTGGCTTTTGCTCAGCGTCTTTTCAGGGTCAGGCAGGACCAAGTCATTGGCCGGCCCACGCCCCACGGTCAAAGAGCCCCCCTGCATCGAGACCGGGCGCCCGTCGCCCGGCACCACGCCGGTGGATTGGAATTTCAAAGTGACCGTCATTCGTTTGTCTTCATCCTCCAACCAGTACGGTAAACTCGCCCTTGATGATCGGACCACCACAGGCGCAGGTATCTGTCACGCGGGCGGCAGGCAGCTTGCTGATCAGAACGGTGGCCGATCCTTTGATGATCGGGTGCGGGAATGCCGGTGTCGCCAAATCTGTCAAACGTGCGGCTGGTAGCTTTCCCACCAGAACCGTCGGACAGCATGGCGGCATGATCGGCATCGGCACCGGAGCTGGCGGTGGCGGGGCTGGCGGAGGAGCAGGCAGCGTACACGCATGCAAATCCAAGATTCGTGCTTGCGGGAATCCCATGCTTACTCCTCTGTCTCAGCGCTGGCCTTCTCGCGGTCCAGCTTACCATTTCCACCCCGAGCAATATCGACCCCACGGTCAATCAGCAACTGCACGTAGGTGTCAAAATCCTCTTCATGTTTGTCCATTGCAACAACATTCATCGCAAAGGCCAAAACTTCGGCCGCGCCCGGCGGGGCCGGAACATTGGCCAGATCACCCGAACCCAGGGTTCCGTCCGAGTATAACACGCCCATGGCGCAATTTACCGTTTCATCATCTGGCTCGGCGAGTTCGATCGTCGCGCCCGCCTTATCGCGATTCTCGGGTGTAGGGCGAAACACCCAATCCTCGGACGCCGCCAGCGCGGGCGTGTTATTGTCCGGAGCCTCGCCGATATAGTCGCGCGCGGCCAGACAGGACCACCACACGCGCTCGCGGGCAGGCAAGGCCACCCCCAGAAGGCGCAGGATGTCGATCACTGCGCCTTTCTGTTCCAACTCGTTCAATACCACATCCAAAGGCGCACTGGCCGGGGCCGCAAGCTTGACGCTCAGGCGGGCATTGGCATCGGCCAGCATGCGCGCAGCGGGCATCTGGGGCGTTTTGGTCATTCCGGAAAAACGGTCTGTCATTGCGTTACCCCCCTAGTTGATCATGGTCACGCCGCCCTTGAGGGTCAGCATGCCATCGCCATTTACCGTTGTCAGCGGGCTTTTCGCATCAAGCTTAGCGTTTGCCTGAACCTTGATCATCGTGCTCTTGATCGTGATGCTTGTCGGGTCCAGTTTGATCGATGAGCCACCAACCTTCAATTCGATCGACTTCATTGCGGTCATTGTGATCTTGCCCATTTTGGCATCGACCTGAATATCACCCATCTTGACCGTGGTGGACTTATCGCCCTGACTGACCTCGGTCGTCAGATTACCTTCCTTGATCGTCTCGGCGTGATTGCCCGTGACGGTGCGGGTGGATTTACCTTCGATGGTCTCGGTCTGGTCAGTCTTGATGCTAACCGTCTGGTTACCCTTCTCGATGGTGAAGGTATGGTCGCCTTCCTTGATCGTCTCATCCACGTTCTTCTTGACCACCTGGCTGAGGCAGCCGTCGCCACCATTGCCACCCTTGTCCAGCTTGTCATAGCCGATCGTGATCGTGGACATATTCTTGACCAGCTTCTCATGATCCTTCTGCGCCTGAAAGCGCACCAGTTCGGCGTCTTTCTTGTCCTCGAACATCAGCTCGTTGAATGTCTCGGCGCTGCCTTGTTTCGAGGACCGCGTCTTGATCCCGGTTTGCGTCTGGTTTGCAGGCAAGGCATAGGGCGGCATGGTGTCGGCATTATAGAGCATACCCGTGCAGATCGGCCGATCCGGATCACCCTCTTCGAACTGGATGACAACCTCCTGACCAATCCGAGGGATGCTGACCATACCCCAGTTTTTACCCGACCAAGGGGTGACAACCCGCACCCAGCAGGTAGTCTTTTCGTCCTTCTTGCCTTCGCGGTCCCAATGGAACTGAACCTTGATGCGACCGTATTTGTCAGTCCAGATTTCCTCACCGCTCTTGCCGGTCACAATGGCTGTATGCAGACCCGAGATCTCAGGCCACGGAATCGTGCGCAGCGATTTGAATTCGGTTTTGCCGGGCTGGGCTTCAAACTCGACCATGAACATCTCATTGCTGTCCTCCGGAAACTCCAGCGCTCCGGTGTCCAGATCTTTGTCGTTCTTGGCAAATCCATAACCTTCCGTGGTCTGAAGATAATACCGTGCCTTGGTGATCAGGTATTCCGCGTTTTCGGCCTTGTCGGGATGATCCTTCAGCGTGAACTTGCGGCCGGTTTCCAGCGCCCGGACCGAGGCCCGCCCGCGCCGCCGGTCGAACAGAGCATCCTCGGCCGTCATCCGCACCTTGGCCAGCGTATTGCCCGGCCCGGTTTCCTTGTAGTGACCAGGGATATCGTAAAGCTCCAGCTTGTCCTTGAACCCGTGCTTTGCCCCGGTCGGCGTTTTGGCCCGCGCATCCAGCGACGCTTTTGGCTTTTCGAAATCAAAATCGCCCAGCGAGACAACTCCGGGCCGGATCGTCTCGGACGCGGCCCATTCGGTGACCGAGTCACCAAGACGTTGGCTGTAATCATCCCCGCCCCGGAATTCGACCTTTGCGTCCCCGGCAATCGGTGTATGCGCGGACGGTCCATCGCACATGACCAGCGTCTCATTCTTGTCTTCGGCATTCGTGTAATCGAAATAGTAGTAAATGCCCTCTTCCTGCATCAGGCGCGAGATAAAGTCGAAATCCGTTTCGCGATATTGCACACAATATTCGCGCTGCTGGTAAGTGGCGCGCAGGCTTTTTCTGAAATCCGTGAGCCCGTATTCACCGAAAATCTTTTCGATAATCTGCACGGCCGTCATCTCCTGAAAGATGCGACTGTCGGTGGTCTGCGTCAGTAGCCAGAACCAGGGGCGCAATTCAGCCAGAAACTGCACATAGCCATCGCGCAACGCCAGCCGCTCCACCCTTACGATCGTGCCGGTGAATTTACGCTCGGCCCCGTCCGCGGCCAGATGGATGGTCATTACCTTGCCCAGCAGCTTGTCCAACGCAATCGTGGTCTTTTCCGACAGGAATTCGACCTGAATTTCGGTGAGTTTCCCAAGCTCTTCCGAGACGACGGCCCGCCTGATGACAAGATCATCCTCACCATAGCTATACGACCCCGTAATCCGAAGCGGCCACTCTTTACTTTGCAGACTCTCAGCCATTTACCGTTCCTTCCAATTCTGGTTCACCGCGCCGTCACAGATCGTTCAGCAGCGCAGCAAGTTCGGGGTCCATATCTTCGTCATCACTATCGTCATCGTCATCATCGTCGCCAAATGACGCCAGCAGGTCGTCCAGATCGCCGCTGTCGTCATCCCCAAGGTCCAGATCAAGGTCGAAATCATCGTCTTCGCTTGTGTCGAGGTCCAGATCCAAATCCAGATCGTCATTTTCATCAGCCTCGGGTGCCGCAGGCACATCCGGCGACGGCGCAGGCGCGGGCATACCGGACCATGGGCCCAGAATCTCCTGCCCCGCGACCGAGTTGAACGAGCCCAGCCGGATTTCATCGCGGCCTTTGACCGACAGCACCGGCATATAACCGCGCTGAACCGAGTGTTCGTGCTTGGGCAGCGTGATATTGCGTTCCGTACAAGGCAGCGCCACCTGATCGCCGTAGCGGTCATTGACGAAATGGAAAGGTATGCCACCCAAACTCATGACCGAGCCCAAATTCATCGCCTTGCCATTCTTCTTGAAGGACCGCGCCAACAGGATCGTCACCAGAACCGCCGGATTGGCCCAAAGCATACCGCGCAGGCCCTCGGACTCGGTGAATTCCTCAAAATCGAACTCATAGATTGGCTCGGACTTGGCGCCGTAAGGCCGCCGCAGCAGGAACCGGGGAGAGGCCAGGCCAACATGTCCGGCTTCGGGCATCGCGCGCAGAGTATCCCAGGCTTCGACCACCAGCGGGTGGCGATCCTCGGGCTTCACATCCAGATAGGCCGGGGTGATTGCACTGATGAACGGCGCATCCACATGGGCGGCGACGCGGCCAATACGGCCCAATAGTTCCGCATGAGGCGGCGTTTCCTCAAAGGTATAAAGCCCGATCAGTGCTGAATACCCGCCGCGCCCGTTTTCTTCATCCAGCGGCTCTTCGGTCAGCAATCGTACCAGACCGGTTTTTGCCAGATCTTCCTCGGCGGCCAGATCTGCTGCGATCTCTTCCGCCGAGACGTCATACAAAACCACGTCGAGCGTATCGTCATCCTCAACATTGCGTGCGATCAGGTCGAGGCTGCGCCATTGTGCTTCGACGGATTGGAACTCCGGGTGATGCAGAACCATGCGCATGGCTGCGCTCAGCGCCTCATCCACAGCCTTTTGCATCGCCTGCACATCAGGGCTGGGCAGTTTGCGGATATGAGGGCCAACCACGCGTTTGAGCAGATCATCAACGGGTGAGGCCTGCGCCAGTTCACCCGATGTATCGCCGATCAGCTTCTGAAAATCGCTGAGCTTCAGGTCAGCTCGCACCGTGTTACCGCCCGAGGTCTTGCGCGGCGGCACCACCGCCTGCCCGAACTCTTCCCCCCAACCAATCAGCTGATTGGCGGCGTGATCCGCAGTCCCGCCCGCGCTCAGCTGGCTTTTCAGACCCGAGAGTCCGTCAAACAGTTCAACCTTTTCATAAAGCTCGTCGGGATGCAGATCGTCCAGTTCTTTCAGCTTCACTTCGATCCCCGCCCCGTCCTTGCCAATCGGCAGCACAAGATCGGTTGCGAAGCCCTCGATCACTTCTTCGACCGTATCGGGGTCCAGAATGATCGGCTTGCGTGCGGCCAAGGCGTCTCCGGTCTCGATCTGCCCGCGCGCCGCGCGGCCTGAAAAATCGCCAAAGATCGCGATCCGGAACCGGGTACGTTTCAGCCGCTCGGGGTCAGGTCGGTCCGCGCTCATGCGACCAAAGGCCAATTGCGGCTCGTCGTCCAAATCCGCCGTTTCGCCTGACGCGTCATCGGCATCGAGATCACTCAGCAGATCGTCCAGATCGTCAGATCCGCCCTCGTCGTCCAGTTCGAGATCGCCCAGCAATGCATCCAAGTCATCTGTCGCTTCGTCCGAGGAGGCATCGCCATCCTCATCCGCACTCAAATCGTTCAACAGATCGTCAAGATCGTCCGAGCTGGTATCATCACCGCCAAGATCCGCCAACAGATCGTCCAGATCATCCGCTGACCCCTCCTCAGGTGGGCTGTCCTCGTCCGCCCCAAGGTCGTTCAGCAAGGCGTCGAGATCGTCCCCGCCAGCATCTTCATCCTCAACATCGTCGCCGAGGTCAGCCAGTAGCGCATCCAGATCATCTGTATCCGCGTCGTCGGTCTCATCATCACCTTCAAGATCACCAAGCAAGGCGTCCAAATCGTCTGAGGCCGCGTCGCTATCCGGCTCAGATTCCAAATCATCCAGAAGCGCATCCAGATCATCCGACGCATCTTCCGACGTCTCTTCAAGATCACCCAGCAGATCGTCCAGATCATCGGCCGCTTCATCGGTCGGTGTAGATGTATCCTCATCCGCTCCGAGGTCATTCAAAAGATCATCCAGATCGCCGTCAGGCTTTTCGGCCAAATCTGCAGGAACATTTTCTACGTCGGCTTCATCTACCTCATCAGCTTCGGGTTCCACCAAATCCCCGAGGATGTCGTCCAAAACATCCTCGTCAGGCTGTGCCTCGTCAGCAGAATCCGCCAGATCGGCAAGCAAATCATCCAGGTCGGACTCGTCCGTCTCTTGATCCGGCTGATCGTCACTGGCCAGATCACCGAGGATATCCTCCAACGGATCAGTCTCATCTGTGCTGTCCAGTTCGGGTACTGTTGCGAGGATGTCATCCGCGGCAGGTTCACCAGCTTCATCCGGAGCCTTCTCCGCCAGATCATCCAGCAAACCGTTCAGATCCACGTCCTCGGCCACTTCTTCAGGGGCAGCATCGGCAAGATCGGACAATATGTCAGAGTGGTCTTCCTTGGCCTCTTCATCGGCATCCGGCAGCGATGAAAGCGCTGCATCCAACGCACCGTCCTCTTCCGTCTCCTCCAGTTCCAGATCGGCCAGTTCAGAGAGGATATCATCGCTTTGATCCAGCTCAGACGCAGCCTCGGCCTCGGGTACAGAGGCCAAAACATCGCTTAGCGTATCATCTTCGATTTCAATATCCAGCGCGGCATCTGCAAGCTCTGACAGGATATCACCAGACCCGTCCACCTCATCCGCGACATCAGTTTCGGGCAGAGACGCGAGGGCATCGGACACAGTGCTGTCTTCAACTTCCTCCGTGACCGTGTCGCTGAGGTCAGACAGAATATCCGAGGTCACATCCTGAACCTCAGCCGCCTCGGGCGCTGTTTCGGCCAGATTGGAAAGAACATCCGCCGAGGCATCCGACACGTCGGGCAGTTCCACTTCTGGAACAGACGACAGGGCATCCGTGACCGAGGTATCCTCTGGCTCGTCATCAGGTTCGGCGCTGGCCAGATCGGACAAGATATCGTCCGACACGTCCTCTTCCGCCGTCAAGTCAGCTTCTGGCAGGCTGGACAGGATGTCATCTGCGGCTGTGTCTTCAACTTCATCCGCTGGCGCGGCATCGGCCAATTCCGCCAGAATATCGCCTGACGTGTCGGCTTCTTCGACAACCTCAGTTTCAGGCAGCGAAGACAAAGCGTCCGAGAGAGAGGTGTCCTGAGCTGTTTCCTCGGGCGCGGTAGCCGCCAGATTGGACAAAACATCCGCGCTGTCATCTACAGGCGCCTCGGGTTCAACCAAGTCAGGCAGAGAGGCCAAGGCATCTGCGACGGTTGTATCTTCCGGCGTGTCACCCGGATCGTCAGCCGCCAGATCGGACAAGATGTCAGCCGATTGATCCTGTTCCTCAGCGGCCTCAACCTCGGGCAAAGACGCAAGCGCATCCTCCACCGAATTGTCAGCAGGGGCGTCTTCGGGCATCATTTCCCGCAAGGCATCCAACGTGGCTGCATTGTCCTGATCGGGGAGCGTACTGCCCGCAAGCGCGCCCAGAAGGGCCGGATCGGCCAGCACTTTTTCGATAAGCGCCTCGGCCCCGGTCTTCCCATCCATATAGGCCATCAAGGTCGACAATTGCGTGCGGGCCTCAAGCAATTTGCGCAGGGGCTCGATTTTTGACGCGATCTGAGCCGGGGTGAAATCGGCCATCTTCTCGAATGTCAGATCAATCGCCAGATTGCCCTCACCCGTCAGCGTATTGGGCACGGCAAATTCGACACGCGGGGCCATGGCCTTCATACGGTCGTCGAAATTGTCGACATCAATCTCAAGAAACTTGCGATCCGAGACCGAGGGTGTTTCGACCGTGGATTTCCCAGACAGATCGCTCATCACGCCCATGACAAAGGGCAGTTGAACCTTTTTCTCGGCCCCGTAAAGTTCGACATCATATTCGATCTGAACGCGCGGAGCCCGATTGCGGGCGATGAATTTCTGAGAGCTGTCAGCCATCGGCCTGACCTTTCAACTCGGCCACTTCGCGCCGCAGGGCGCGAACCTCGACCAACAGTTCCTTGACGTGATCGTCCACGATATCGGTCTCGCTGCGCACCAACTCGCGCAAGTGCGAGAATTCTTCGACCGACTCGTCCTCCACCGCCGACTGCATGGTGTTGACCAGCAGACCGATGAACAGGTTCAGAACCGAGAAGGCAGTGATGACGATGAAGGGCACAAAGAAGATCCAAGCGGTTGGATGAACCTCCATCACTGGACGGACGATGCCCATGGACCAGCTTTCCAGCGTCATGATCTGGAACAGGGAATAAAGCGATTTACCCAAGGATCCGAACCACTCCGGGAAATCCGGGCCGTACATCAAAGTCGCCATGACAGCGAAAACGTAGAACACGATCGAGATCATGATGATCACCGCGCCCATCCCAGGCAGCGCATCCAGCAAGGCCTGAACCACCGCCCGCATCTGCGGAATGACAGACAGCAGACGCATCGCCCGGATAACGCGCAACCCACGCAACGCGGACAACCCATCGCGGTTGGGCAGCAAACCCAGCGTAACCACAACAAGGTCAAAGATGTTCCAGGCGTTATTGAAGAAGCTCAACCGGTAGGCATAGAATTTCATCAGCAGTTCGGCCACGAAAATGCCCAGCACGATCTTGTCGATCACAACCAGGGTCGGGCCGATACTCGACTGAACCGAAGGAGAGGTTGATAGCCCCAGCGTGATCGCGTTGAAAATGATCACACCAAGAATGGTGTTGGTCACAGCCTTACGCTCGACAAACTCGCGCACGGTGTCGCGGAGCGTTTCGCTCTTCTCGATACCGGTTTCCACCAACACCTCCTGTCTCTTTGGGTGTCGGGCGCGGTGAACCGCACCCGGAATTTTGTTGTTTAACCAACGACGTCGCTGATTTCATTCACCAGAGTATAAACCCCTTTGACCGAGGTCAGCATCGTCTTGGTTTCCTTCAGAACCGTCATTTTATCCAGCTTCTTCAGCTTGTCGACAATGGCCGTGTCATCCACCTTCAGGCCATTGCCAATCATCAGCTCTTCCATCTCGGCCAGGAACTTCTGACGTTCCTCGAGCTTGGCGGCCATGGCGCTGGCCTCGCGCTTGACGGTCATGCACTCGGCCCCCAGCCTGATACCCTCTTTCAGGGTTTTCTGCGACTTCGCAGCCTTCATCAGCTTGTCGGCGGCCTTGCCCAGATCATCGACCTTGTGACGCGTCTTTGTCGTATGCTCGCGATACAGCGCGCGCTTCTTGTTCGAGTCCTTCTGGTTTGCCTGATAACCCTTGATCGCAAAATCCGCGATTTCTTTGGCGATCTTCTTGGCGTCTCGGCCCTTGGTCACTTCTTCGCCCATTGCGACCGCTTTGGCGGTCAGCTTCTGGATGGCTTCCATCGGTTTCTTGACCGAAATACCAGAGGTATCAGTAATCCCCTGCCGTTCCGCCGCCTGCATGATCGAAGTGCCACGCAGCGTGATGTATTTCTGAATTGCGCCGTACAATTCCTTGCGCAGCTTCTCTTCGCCCTTCAACTGCTGCTGCACCTCTTTGCCCAGATCATAGACCTGCTTGACGATAGTCTTGTAGGCCATGACATCCGCGCCCGAGGTCGCCACCAACCGCGTGACAGCTGTCCCGATCTTGATAACACCGGCGGTTACCTTCAGCGTGGTTTTGACCCGCGCCTCTTTCAGCAGCTTGTCCTTGTTCGCCTCAACCTTGATCTGCTTCTCGATCGCCACCTGAGCGGCGCCTTCCGCGGATCGCAGGGCGTTCTTGATCATCTGGTTGGTGGCCTGGATCATCTTCTCGGCTTCTGCCTGAGATTTCGGACCCGGCGTCTTCATCAGCTCGGCGACTTTCTTGTCGAGCTTGACGGCCTCCTGGCTGATTACTGTCTCATAGCGCTCCAGCTCTTTCATGCCGGCCGCTTCGAGACGTTTCAGCGTGGTCGATGGCACCGGACCCTTGGCCGTGACTTCGAAATTAACGTCAACGCGGTAGCTGGGGATCTCGATATACTGAAGCTTGGGCTTCGACCGGATCAGATCGACCACGTAGAATTTATGAGATGTAACTGTTTTCTTAGCCATGTTTTTCGCGCCTATATTCCGTTTCGTTCCTGCCGGATGAGGTCGGCGCCGCGTGTCATTGGGCCACGAGCGCCGACCCTTCGCTTAGCCGATCGCTTCTTCCAGTTGATCCTTGCCTTCCGAGGCAATGTCGTTGAACAAACCAAGTGCCGTGTTCACCGTATCCAACGTGTTGGCGGCCTCTTTGAACCCAACTCCGGCATTCGCGCCTGCCAACGTCAAGTTGACGACCACAGGGAAGACCTTGTCGAAAATCTGAGCATATTTCGGATTGCTCGAATTCAGCGCGTCCAGCATTTTCTTGAGGTTCGGCGCGTTTTTATCAGCGTCTGAGACACGCTTCATCATATCCGAACACCCATCCAGACCCTTCTGCAATGAGGCGCGGGCTTTCTTGAGCTTGTCCAGATACTTGCCAGCCTTCTTCGCATCAGCCTGCTTCATGGCTTTCTCAAGCTTGTCGCATTCCTGCAGACCTTTCATGATCGCCTGAGACAGTTTGCGCCCGCCAACCTCAAGCCCGGCAACCTTGTTCTGCCACAGGCCATAGTTCTTGTCGCATTTCGGCAGAGTGGCCAGAAACGGCGTATCTGTGCCCAAAATACCCTTGAGGACTGACGCACCAACCTCGGCCCCCCCCTGAACGCCTTTCTTGGCTTCGCCTTCGGCATTGCGATACCGCGCGAGCAGCGTATCGAGATCACCTTTGAGATTTTTCTCAACCTTCTCGGCCTCTTGCGCGGCGTCTTTGATCTTGTCTGCCAGTTGCGCAACGCCACGCACCAGTGAGACAATCCCCAAGGCCAGCGACGCACCGCCTGTTGCCGCGGCTCCGGCCACACCAACGGCCCCGCCAGCAACGCCCAAAACGCCAAGCGTAATGTCAAAGCCTGTTTTGACCTTGTAATCCTTGTATTGCTGCTTGCGCTTCACAAAGGCCAGCCAGCGTTTGGCCGGGATCGACTCATAGTGCTTTTTGGCGCCGTTCATGATGGTCGCCAGCTTGTCGTCGAATCCCTTGATCAACGCCGCGCGTTTCTTTGCGTCGCCCGCCTTCTTGATCGCCGCATCCGTCGCCTTCAGCTCTTTGACTATCAAATCAACCAGCTTGTCGGTCACCGCATTGGCGTCATCCACCATCTGCTGCGGCGTGACATAATCGCCTTCATCTTCCAGAACATCCAGAAGATCATCGTTCAGCTTCAACTGGAACGCATAGCCCTTCAGCTCTTTCAGCCAGTCGGGCTTGTATTTCTTGGTAATCTCGGTGCCCAGATCCTTTTTCCAGATGACAACCGACTTACCCAGTTTCTGCTTGGGCGCATCGGTCGAACCCGACTTGGCCCGAGCCGCAGCGTCCTTTTTCTTCTCTTCCAGTTCCTTTTCTTTCTTGTCGATGATCTTGGGGTACTTTTTCAGGACCGTAACAGTATCGGAATGCTTGCTGCCCGCGAGCTTCACAGCCTCGGCCACCTTGCGCTTGACGTTGGACAAGGCTTTCAGAGCTTTATCCCAATCCATCTGATCTTCGGCAACCTGGTATGCTTTCAAAGCATCGCCCAGGCCGGTTTTCTTCATCAGCTTCGGTTTGTTCTTGGACCACCATTTCTGATCCAGTTCCGGTGTCATAGTCGCCTTCATAAAGTGTCCCCTTTCTCGGTCAGACGCATCATGCGTTGGGCTCAATCAAACCTGTAAGTGAAGCCCCCGTCTGTGACGTCGATCACGACTTTGGAAACTTCTTCGCCCTCCATCATTCTTTTTAGGAATTCCGCCGAGATATCCGGCAGCATTGTATTGGTCACGATCGCGTCGATCATACGACCACCGCTGTCCAGCTCCTGACAACGATTGACGATTTCGTCCACCACGGCGTCGGTGTATTCGAATGGTACACCATGCGCAGATTCGACGCGCTTTTTGATTCGGCCAAGTTGTAGCTTTGTGATCTCGCCCAGCATCTCGGGGCTGAGCGGATAATAGGGAATCGTCACCAAACGTCCCAACAGCGCTGGCGGGAACACCTTGAGCAGCGGATCACGCAGCGCCTTGGCCATGCCTTCGGGATCGGGCATCAGGTCGGGATCGGCGCACATATCCATGATCATTTCGGTGCCGACATTCGAAGTCAGCAAGATCAGCGTGTTCTTGAAGTCGATCACGCGGCCCTCGCCGTCTTCCATGACGCCCTTGTCGAAGACCTGGAAAAAGATCTCATGCACGTCCGGGTGGGCCTTTTCGACCTCATCCAGCAGCACGACCGAATATGGCTTGCGCCGCACCGCCTCGGTCAGCACACCGCCCTCGCCATAGCCGACATAGCCCGGAGGGGCGCCTTTCAGGCTGCTGACTGTATGCGCCTCTTGGTATTCGGACATGTTGATGGTGATGACGTTCTGTTCGCCGCCATAGAGCACCTCGGCCAGCGCCAAAGCGGTTTCGGTTTTACCGACGCCGCTGGTCCCTGCCAGCATGAATACCCCGATGGGCTTGTTCGGATTGTCCAGCCCCGCCCGGCTGGTCTGCACCCGCTTGGCGATCATCTTCATCGCGTGGTCCTGACCGATCACACGTTGCGCCAGACGGTTTTCAAGGTTCAGGATGGTCTCGATCTCGTCCTTGACCATGCGACCCACGGGGATGCCGGTCCAGTCGCCAACAACGCTGGCCACGGCCTGATGATCGACGATGGGCAGGATCAGCGGGATGTCGCCCTGTACCTCTATCAGTTCGGCGTTCTTGGCCTTCAACTCGGCCAGCAGCGCGTCGCGGTCGACGGTCTGCGCGCCTGAGGCCTCTTCGGTCGCGGCTTCACCCTCGGCGGTACCGGTGCCTTCAACCTCTTGCCCGCCTGCGCGCAGCTTGGCCCGCAGGTCGAGGATTTCTTCGACCACCTTCTTTTCGGCTTCCCACCGGCCGGTGAGTTCGGCCAACCGCGCCTCTTCCGCCTCTTTCGCGGCGTTCACCGCTTCGCGGCGGTCGGCAACGTCATAGCCTGCGGTCTCATCGCGTTCGATGATCTCCAGTTCGGTTGTCAGCGCCTCAATCCGGCGTTGGCTGTCATCGACCTCGGCCGGAACCGCGTGCTGAGATACAGCGACCCGCGCGCAGGCCGTATCCAGCAAGCTGACCGATTTGTCCGGCAACTGGCGTGCAGGGATGTAGCGCGCCGACAGCGTCACCGCCGCTTCGATCCCCTCGTCCAGAACCTGAACGCGGTGGTGTTTTTCCAGCATCGAGGCGATGCCGCGCATCATCAGAACCGCTTTTGGGATATCGGGTTCTTCGACATGCACGACCTGGAAACGACGGGTCAGAGCCGGATCTTTTTCGATGTATTTCTTGTACTCGGCCCATGTGGTCGCGCCGATGGTGCGCAATGTGCCGCGCGCCAGCGCCGGTTTCAGCAGGTTGGCCGCATCACCGGTTCCGGCAGCACCGCCGGCACCGACCAGAGTGTGCGTTTCATCCACAAACATCACAATCGGCGTCGGGCTGGCCTGAACCTCATCAATGACCTGACGCAGGCGGTTCTCGAACTCGCCCTTCATCGACGCCCCCGCTTGCAGCAGGCCCACATCCAGCACCAGCAGACGTACATCTTTCAGCGCTGGCGGCACGTCGCCGCGCGCAATCCGCAAGGCAAACCCTTCGACCACGGCGGTTTTGCCAACGCCCGCCTCACCGGTCAGGATCGGGTTGTTCTGACGACGGCGCATCAGTACGTCGACGATCTGGCGGATTTCTTCGTCGCGACCAACGATTGGATCAATCTCACCGTTGCGAGCCTGTTCGGTAAGGTCGGTGCAGAACTGCTCCAGCGCTTCGCCCTTGCCCATCGCACCGGGGGCCATTGCGCCGCTGGCCTCGCCGGGTTCCGCACCGCCGCCCACGTTCGAGCCGTCCTGCGCGCCCAGCGTATCCTCGGGCGAGCCATCCGTGGCCTGCGCAAAGCTATCCGCCAGATCATCCGCGCCGATCTTGGCCATTTCCGGCGACATGCTGGCCAGAATGTTGCGCAACGCGGGTGTCTTGAGCATCCCTAAAATCAGATACCCTGTCCGCACCTTGCTGTCGGAATACAGCAGCGAACCCCAGACCCAGCCCCGCTCCATCGCGTCCATCAAATGATCGGAAAGGTCCGAGATCGAGGACGCCCCGCGTGGCAGCATATCCAAACTGCGCGTCAGTTCCGAGGCAATCTTGCCCGGATCCAGATCGTAATGCTGGATGATGCGGTGAATGTCGCTGTCCTGACCGTTCAGGATCTGATGCAGCCAATGCTGAATTTCGACATACGGATTGCCCCGCATCTTGCAGAACACGGTGGCCCCTTCGATGGCCTGATAGCCCAGCTTGTTCAACTTGCCGAACAGCGATACGCGGCTGATTTCCGTCATCTTCAATACCTCTCGTTATGGGCCAGTTCTTCGGCCTCGAATTCTTGTGATTCATATCCGGGATACAGGATCAGATCGTCCGCATCCGGGCGGTCTTTGTCGGGGTCATCGCGGGAACGAATCCAGCTGGTATGGCCCAGCTGCGTCGTTCCACCCAGCGAGGCACGCGGCACCTCGTCACCGGCCAGCACCAGATTGACCTCCCAATCCAGCGTATCACCAGCATAGGTGCGGATGATCGCTTCCATCCGTTGCTGAGACACGCCGCCAGGCAGCAGGCGTTTGTAGTCTTCAAGCGAAAGTGGCCCGATACGGATGCGGAACTTGGCCGAACGTGACCAGACGCGGTTGCCGATGCTGGTCGATTGCCCCAACCGCGCGGGCGCACCAAGCTGCCACGTGTCGTCCGGCTCCAGCTCCAACCAAGCGCCGACGAATTGCTGTACATGCGCTTCGACCCCGAAGTAATCCGACAGGATGGCGATCAAGCCTTCGACCGTTTTCGTCCCTGACCCGAGATGCCCCGCAAAGAAGCGGCGCAGCATATCCGGCATCGCGTCGCGGGCGCTATAGTCCGCGCCCTTGAACCCGGCCAGCGCCGCCACCCGTTGTTCAAATGGATCATCGCCCCGGTCAAAGCTTGGCGCGGGCTCTGCCGCTGCCCAAGCGCGATACAGCAGACTCATCATCCGATGGGTCAGCATATCGGCAAAAGCGACAAAAGTCGGGTCGCGGTGGTTGCGCTGCCGGTCGCGGGCGAACTCGGTCAGGTGCAGCGGCAACGGGCCTTGCGGTCCGAAAAAACCAAAGAACAGGTTATTGAGCTTGCCCGGCGCGCCGTCGGTCGCCGGTTCAAACCGCGTCAGCGTGTTGGGCGGGAAAGCCAGTGAGACATCCTGCCCCAAACGCACGCGATCCTCGCGCGGGCGGCGCGATTCACCCAGGCGCGGCGCATCTGCATAATGCGCTTCAATCACCCGCAACGCCTGAAAGACATGATGCCTTTCAGGGTCGGCCGCCAGAGCGGCAAGCAGGCTCAGATGATCCTGCCCAGTCCGGCCGCCGGTCGCCATCTGGCAATCTCTCCTCGTCGTTCGGTTTTCAGCACGGTTTCCGTGAAGCTGTTGATTGTGGTGTATTTGCGGAAAAACCGCTCCAGCACCGCGCCCAGTACGTACACGCTGGTGCCTTCATAGAAGCTTTCGTCAAAGCCCAGCGTGATCTCTAGCCCGCGCACCGCCGTGCTGAGAACCTCGTCGCTCATCCGGCGCACGATGGGGCGGCTCGAGACTGAGACGACGCCCTCAAGCTGTTTCTCGGTTACACGATCGCCGAGCGGGGCGTAGATACCCAGCAATTCGCGCAAAGCACCCGCCCCACCTTCTTTCCCGTCGCCCGCAATGGACAGGTAGTTGAGGCTGAGATGGCTGATCAGCTTCCACGCTGCATCACCCTGAGCCAAGGTCGCATGCGGTCGCGTGGGTGTCACCGGCGTCCGGATTGTCTTGACCGGACCCCCGTCCGGCAGGTGAAAGACGTCATCGCCGCCTGCGGCCAGCAAGAGGGGCAAATCGCGGTTAGAGCAAAGCGCTTCGACTGCCAATTGCTCCAACGATCCGGGATAGGGCGCCTGCGCCCGGTCAACCAAAGTCAAGTATACCTCGGATCCCAGATACGAGGTCCGCACACCCCGCAACCGTTCCTTTTCGTTTCGCTGCCGCATCCGGCGTTTGACCGTGTAATAGGCCGAGTGATTGTCGCCTGCCGCCGTCAAATCTGTGTCGCTATAGAAGGGGCGGAAGGGGATGTCGCCCTCTTCATCCGATTGAATTCCGGTCACGCGTTCAATCGCGAATATCTCATGGTCAAGACCCGCAGTGCGGTTCGGCACGACATGATGTTGGGTGTCCATCTGAGTGATATGCACCCGGTCGCAACGGCGGTGGAACAGGTTCACCGCAGGCACCGCATTCAGGGCAAAGGCCGCAGGGGTCACGGCGGGCGCAACATCGCGCATTCCGTCCTGCAACAGGATGTAGATATCCACATCCGTACCCGCCGATTTCTCAAGCGCGGGGCGCAAGCCGGTCAGTTCCACAAACAGGAACCGTTCCGGCATCGCAAAATATTCCTGCAGCAGGCGATAGCCGTCGAAGGACTGGCGCGGGGTTGGCAACAGGGCCTCATCCGCCTCGAACCCTTTGGGAACCGCATCTGCGTTCGTCAACTGTGTGGTCCAATCGGCGCGGCGGTCCGTCGAGCGGCCCGTCAGCCCAACACATTGGGTGGCCAGCAACTCATGCAGCGCCCAGGCCTTGCCGCTTTGGGCATCCAGATGCATCACGAGACTGTCCATACCCAGCTCGGCCATCGGCTCGCCATCAGTGCGGTTCAAACGCAGTCGAATTCCGGAGCGCGCGTCGGTGTCGCGGGCCACTCCGGCGGCCACCAGCTCTCCGCGACCATCGATATATTCGGCTTCGGTGATCTCAATAGGCCAGAGGGTGAGGTCCGAGGATGTGGTGAACTCACACGCGGTCTGCTCGCCCTCAGCCAAGCGCGCGCGCAAGGTGGTGCCGCGCGGGATCGGGTAGCCTTCTTTCAGCGCGGCATTGCCGATGTCTGGCTCCATCTGCGCCACCATCATCGACGGTGTCGGGGCCAGGTAATGCGGATAGACGATCTCGAGCAGGTTCGAGGTGAAGGTCGGGAACTGCATATCCAGTTCCAGTTGAACCCGTGCGGCCAGAAACGCGCTGCCTTCCAGCAGGCGCTCGACATAGGGGTCGACAACCTCGATCCCTTCCATCCCCAGACGCGAAGCGATCTTGGGATAGGCATTTGCAAACTCGGCCCCCATTTCGCGCAGGAAGGCCAGTTCGGTTTCGTAGTGTTTGAGCAGTCGTGTGTCCATCGCGCCTAGCTCCGCTCGATCGCAACTTCGCCGGTGGTCACATCGACCCGGCTGCGCAGATACAATTCCAAAGGCATGGGCTGCGCCCACATCACCGCGCGGATGTCATAATCTACATGCATCTCGCCCGATTGCTTTTCCGAGCGCAATTCGACCGCGACCGATCCTTTCACGATCCGAGGTTCAAACACCTCGATAGAATCGGCAATGGATTTCTGGATCCGCTGGGCCTGACGCAGGGTCGAGAACGAGCCGGACGTCTGCCGGATGCCGTAGTTCAGGACAGATTTGGAGGCATAAGGATAGACGTCCTCATCAATCAGATCGGATTGATCAGTGGTGTTCAGCAGCATGGACAGATCGCGTTGAATGATCTCGCGCAGGCGCCCAACATCAATCACGCGGGAATCCCGCCCCTCTTTCCTTTGATCCGGTGAGTCATCCGTCAACCGATCCAAAAGCGAGGGCTGAAGGCGTTCGGCAAGGGTCTTTTCAGCCATCTCCTGCCGTTTCTCCGGCCCCGGCAGCCACGTCCAGAACCAGTTCGCGAATGTCCAGCAACGCGATGTCGGATTTATCTGTTGTCAGCAAACGCTGGCCCAACCCCACAAAGGTTTCGCCACCGGCATCAACCCAAGTGGTCGCCCGCGCCAGACGGGCGGCGTCATCGCCTTGCCCGGTTGACCCGGCATAGCGTGTCGGAATCAGGGCGGCGAGTTCCCCTCCGCTGGCGACTGTCAGCGTGCAGGCTGTCCAGACCGCGTCGCGCAGGTCGCTGGGCGGTTCGATGTCGACCCGAACGATCTGGGAAAAAGGCAGCCAGAAATAGCGACCATTCACGATCACCTCAAGGACCGGTCCCAGCCGCATATCGGCATCGGCGATCCATTCGAACGCTTCACCGTTTACCGTACCGGATGTCGCAGGCGCAGCGTCGAACGCTTTTGCGCGCATCTCGGCGGCCTGATCGAAATGACCGCCAGCCGTTAGTTTCTGCGCTTCGATCAGATGGGCCAGCCACTCTTCCGGCTCACCAAAAATCATCGGGGTCTTTTCACCCGCGAAAACCTTTTCGCGGTAGACCTCACAAATGATGGCTTCGCGGTAGGTTTTGGCCATCATCGTGGCCGCTTCATCCATTTCCGCGCTCAGTTTCAACTGGGTGATCGCGCGTTTCCAGTCGCCCATCACACAGAGCAACTGAAACAGAAAAATCCGCAGCTTGGCGTCTGCGGGATTGGCACGGACTTTATCTTGCAGAGAGGCCAATGTGGCCGCCAGATCGCCTGATTTAAGATGCTCTTCCGGCGTCATGTAACCCTCGCGCAGTCAGGATGAAATAAGTGCAAAAGCCCCGGCGGCACATACCACCGGGACCAGTCGTCGTTTGAAACCTTAGCTGACGTCGCCGGTTTCCAGGTTCCACAGGAACTCATTGCAGTCGCTGAGCTTACCCGTACTGAAGTCGGCGATCTTGTATTTGACCGAGATGCCACGATACGCGACGGTCCAGGTTTCCGACGGGATCGAGTCTTCGCCACCGTCAACCGAGTAGCTGTCCACGACTGCGTCACGCAGCTTGATAATCAGATAAGGCTCCATGCCTTTCTTCTGGTCATCCCCCGACCGGCACATGTGAATGACCATCTCTTTGTTCGATGCACCCGACGCGACATAGGTCATGATCTTGGCCGACGCTTTGCTGAGCTCGGTGTTCAGGGTCACTTTGCCGAAATTCGCGTTGGCATAGCCGCGCTGTGTGGTGCCCATGTCGGACATGTCCAGCGTCCGCTCAACCTCCCACGAGATCGACTTAACCGCGATCCAGTCTTTGTGCTGCTTTTCCCGTGCTTCGCCCGGGAAGTCCATTTTTACAAATACGTTTTCCATTTTAGCCTTCCTCTTTTCTAGTTCCTAAACCCGGTTTACCGGAGGGTCCTGAAGGCGGCAGTGAAACACATCACATGCCGCCATTTTTTTTGACCTTTATCCGGCTTTTTCGGACGGAAGTTTCGATACAAGACGCAGAGAGACCGACAGGCCTTCCAGCTGATAGTGCGGGCGCAGGAAGAACTTGGAGGTATAGTAGCCCGGGTTCCCTTCAACGTCTTCCACAACCACCTCGGCCGAGGCCAAAGGCTTACGTGCTTTTTCCGCTTCGGCCGAGATATCCGCGTTGAAGTCCACGTATTGGTTGATCCAGCCTTGAAGCCAAGATTCCATGTCCTGGCGGCTTTTGAACGAGCCGACTTTGTCACGCACCATGCATTTCAGGTAATGCGCGAATCGGCAGGTCGCGAATAGGTACGGCAGACGCGCAGCCAGATTGGCATTCGCGGTTGCATCCGCATCATCATATTCCGCCGGCTTGTGCAGAGATTGCGCGCCAATGAAGGTCGCCGAGTCGCTGTTCTTGCGGTGGATCAGAGGCATCATGCCATTCTTCGCCAGTTCCGCTTCGCGACGGTCCGAAATCGCGATCTCGGTCGGGCACTTCATGTCCACGCCGCCATCGTCGGTCGGGAATGTATGTGCGGGCAGGCCTTCGACCGTGCCGCCGCTTTCCACGCCACGAATGCGCGAGCACCAACCGTATTCCTTGAAGGACCGGTTAATGTTCACAGCCATTCCATAGGCCGCGTTCACCCAGCTGTAGCTGTCGCTGTTGGCACCGGTGGTGTCTTCTTCGAACGCGAATTCCTCGACCGGTTCGGTTTTCGACCCATAGGGCAGACGACCCAGGAACCGGGGCATCGCAAGACCGACATATTTGGAATCCTCGCTTTCGCGAAGGCTGCGCCATGCGGCATATTCCGGTGTCTGGAATATCTTGGTCAGATCGCGCGGGTTGGCCAGTTCCGACCAGCTGTCCATCTGGAACAGGCTGGGCTTGGCCCCGGTAATCAGAGGCGCATGCGCGGCGGCTGCGATCTTCGACATCTCGCCCAGCAGCTCGATATCCTGCGGGCTGTGGTCAAAGTGATAGTCCGCCACCAGCGAGCCATAGGGCTCACCACCAAACTGGCCGAATTCTTCTTCATAGAGCTTCTTGAAGATCGGCGACTGATCCCATGCAGTCCCTTTGAACTTGCGCAGGGTCTTGTGCATGTCCTTCTTCGAGATGTTCATCACGCGGATTTTCAACATCTCGTCGGTTTCGGTGTTGTTCACCAGATAATGCAGACCGCGCCACGCGCCTTCCATCTGCTGGAAGTCTTCGTGATGCAGGATCAGGTTGACCTGTTCGGTCAGCTTCTTGTCGATCTCGGCAATGATCCCTTCGATCGACCGCAAAGCGTCGTCCGAAATCAGGCCGGTATTGGCCAGCGCCTGTTCGGCCAGCGTCTTGACCGCGCTTTCAACAGCGGTTTTCGCCTGGTCCGACTTGGGGCGGAATTCCTTGGTCAGCAGCGCCTCGAATTCCGAGGACCCAAACGCGGTTGCGCCCTCAGTGGCTTCTACCTTGGCTTCTTCTTCGGCCATCTTTTACTCCTCCTCGGCGGCGTCAGCGCCCGGCTTTGGCTGGGCTGCCAGTGTCTTCAGCAGCGACGGGTCCTGCATGATCTTCGAAATCAGATCCTCAGCCCCGGTTTTACCATCCATATATGTCATCAGGTTGGACAGTTGGGTGCGCGCATCCAGCAATTCTTTCAGCGGCGCAACCTTCGCGGCAATCGCAGCGGGGCTGAAATCATCCATGCTTTCGAAGGTAATATCGACGGCCAGATTACCCTCACCCGTCAGGGTGTTCGGCACGGTAAAGGCCGCGCGCGGTGCCATCGATTTCATCCGGTCGTCGAAATTGTCGACGTCGATCTCCAGGAACTTCCGGTCAGCCACGGCGGGCTGCTCGACCTCGGATTTTCCCGCAAGGTCGCTCATGACGCCCATGACAAAGGGCAGCTGTACCTTCTTTTCGGCACCATAGAGTTCAACATCATATTCGATCTGAACCCTCGGAGCCCTGTTCCGGGCTATAAATTTTTGTGAACTGTCAGCCATCTGATGCTCCTCGATTCATCCATCAGTGTTTCTTTTCAATCCGGTGTTCGGCTTACGCCAAAACGGATCAATAATCGTCATCGTCGTCTTCTTTAATGCCGCCGATCTGGCGCACCTCGTCCAGACCTTCTTTTGCCATGTCTTCGATAATCGTCAGAAAATCAGCATTCACAAGGCGCTTGGCGCGCTCAAGCAAAATTGGCAGAGGGCTTGAGGGCTCACACCGGGCATAATAATCCATGATGCGTTCCAGCATCCGCGTGACATCTTCGGGCGTGTTGATCGCCCCACCGCCACCACCGCCCGACGCCATCGGCGCAGCCGGGGCGCCCGATGGGCTGCTTGGGCCGTCATCGTCACCGGAATCGTCTTCTTCGGCCTCACCTACATCGGCATAACTGGCCAACGCCTGCTTGATGCTTTTGAGCGCATCAGAAAGAGGCGTCAGATCCGGGCCTTCGCCGGGTGTTTTATCACTGAATACAGCGTCGATTGCCTCAACATCATCCAGCGCCGCAGAGGCCGCTTCGGCATTGGCCTCCAACACCTCGTCATCAGTGTCCTTGAATGCCGCCGCGACCCCGGTTGCATCCGGCGCATCGTCCAGGTCTGCGGGCATGTTGATGCGGCCTTCGGCAACATCCAGATGGCGCAGGGTCATTTGACCGAACATGCGGCTGTCTGTCAGACCCGTCCGACGCAACGCGCGCACCATCCGATCGGACGAGGCCAGACCGCGCACCGCATTGATGCGCATGGTGGCATCGCCATCGTCTTCATCCAGCTCGGGGTGGCAGGTGTCCCAATTTTCTTCCAGCAGGGCTTTCACATAGCCCACGGCCGAGGCAAAGGCAGGCAGGCCCTTGGCATGCAAAACAGCCTCGGCCAGATAGATGGCAGCGCGAATGTCATGGCTTTTGTCCATGACGGCCAAGGCTTTTTCCTCGACATCGCGCCAGTCCTGTTCTTCGGCCGCAACGACCTCATCGCCCATCTGACGCTCTTCACCCGGCTGGGCTGCGATCTCAAGGTCCGTAAACGCCGGATCGTATTCCAGATTTTCTCCGCTGGGGGGTTCGTCGTCTCTGGGCTCCAGATAAGATGAAAGGTCCATTTTATTCCCAATACCGTCCTGTTCGATCGCAGCTTGTTGTTCTTGTTGAATCGCTTACAGCAGCGCCTGTGATCTTGTGTATGAATTAGTTCACATGAACGTGAAACTCGCAAACACTTCCCGTTTCCTCTGCCGTTTGTGTGGTTAATCGGTCGCAATGCACAGACCAATTCTCGATCAATATACACATATTCCCGAACGGTCGTACCGTTTGTTTACGCTGGGGCAGGTTCAGTATTGCAATGCAATTGCCCCCTTTTAAAGAATTATCTTTCCGCATGCCGCCTGCTGTTGCAATGTTCTTGGCAAAGACCCACGGGCTGAGACATTGCATCTGGGTTCAACGACCGGCAACAGAGGTAGGAAGATGAGAAATTCCCTTTTCGGCGCAGTTGCATTGACACTGATGGCCGCAACCGCGCAGGCCGATGGGGGCCGCCTTGGTATTGAGCTGAACAAATTCGAACCCGCCGATGGCGGAGGATGCCGCGCGTTCTTTCTGTTTCGCAATCAGACCGACAACAGTTTCGAAGAATTCGAGATGTCGCTGGCGATCCTCGACAGCAATGGCGTGATCGACCGACTGCTGTCCATCGACGCGGCCCCGCTACCCGTTCAACGCACCGTACTGAAACTGTTCGAAATCCCCCAGATCGAATGCTCAAACATCTCAGAGGTGCTGCTGCATGATCTGCCGGCCTGCAAGCCCCAGAATGCCGAACCTCTGGATTGCTTCCCGTTGCTGGCGCTGGACAGCAAGACCTCAGCCAATCTGGCGCAATAGATCATGTTCGGGCTTGAGACACTGGGCGCAGGAGGCCCAATCATCGCAATCCTTGGCGCGTTGTCGCTGCTTTCGGTCACTTTGATCGTCATCAAAGCGATGCAACTCGCCCCCGTTCGGTCGGGCGGAGCCGCGAGGGACACAGCGCTGGTGCAGTGGTCCAAGGGCGACAAGCAGGCGGCACAGGCCGCCGTCGCTGCTGGGAAATCTCCGGCCGATCGCGTCTGCGCCTACGCCATGCAGGCGCTGAACGATGGGTTCAAGGGGCCTGCCTTGATGGCTGAACTTACACGTCGCGGCAATCAGGAATTCGCGGCCATGAACACATGGATTCGCGTGCTGGAGCTGATCGCGATGATTTCGCCCCTGCTTGGCCTGTTGGGGACCGTGACCGGCATGATCCAGTCGTTTCAGGAGCTGGAGCTGGCGCAAGGCGCGGCCAATGCCTCGGTCCTTGCGGGCGGGATTTGGCAGGCCTTGCTGACAACAGCCGCCGGTCTACTGGTCGCCATCCCCGCCGCTGTCGGAGCATCGCTGCTATCGGGCCGCGCAGAAGCGGGCGCTCAGGCGATCGAGAACGCCGTCGGGCAGTTGATGGTGATCGAGGAACGCGGCACGCAGTAAGGGTTCACATATGTCCGCCGAGCTTAGCCTGAACAGACGTAAACCGACACGGCCCCTGATCTCTCTGGTGCCGATGATCGACGTGATGTTGATCCTGCTGGTGTTCTTCATGGTGACCTCGACCTACCTGAACCTCGACATGATCCCGGCCCTGGCTCAATCGGATCAACCTGCGCCGTCGGCCCCATCAGAAGAACCAGCCAGCGCCGTGGTCATCCGTATCGGAAACGACGGAGCGCCCTATTTCCGAGGGCAGGCGCTGACCGCTGAGGAGCTTGAGGGGCTGTTGTCCGCCAGAATAGCCCAAGCCCAGGCAACTCCGGTGATCGTGCTGCCAACCGGCAGCGCCCGAATGCAGGCGCTGGTCACTGTCATGGACGTCGTCACCCGCGCAGGCGTGACCAACATGCGCGTCGTCCGGCTGGAGGCGCGCCCGTGAAGATCACCCGCCCTGCCCCGCGCCATCACCCGGAAACTATCATTGCCCTGATAGATGTCGTCTTTTTCCTGCTGGTCTTCTTCATGCTCATCGGACGCATGGACGCCACCGCTCCATTCGACGTGACCCCGCCGGTGTCGCAAACCGGAGCGGACATGCCAGCGGGAGGATTGACCCTGTCGGTCAGCGCCGATGGCCAATTGGCCCTGGACGGCGCAGAGCTTTCGGCAGATCAGATCGCGCAATCGGTTGAGGCGGCACTGTCCGAACAGCCCGACCTGCTGCTCCGCATCAACGCCCATCAGGATGCCGCCCTGCGGGAAGTATTGCCCTTGATCGCCACGTTCGAGGCGATGGGCGCGCGGGAGGTGGTGCTGGTCGTTACACCTCCGGGTCCGGTCCGGTGACGCGCACTCCGCTGATATGGGGCGTCGCGCTGTTCTGTTCGCTCGCAATTCACGCTATGGCTGCGGTCGCTCTTTTTTGGTCTACGGAACCTGAACCCGTAGTCGAGCAACCCGTGCCGGAAACGCGAATGCAACTTTCGGCCCATCAGGTGAAACAAAGCACTGCAGCGCAGGCGCAACCGGATGCCGAGGCGACCTCAGCCGAAGAAACAAGCGGCGCGCGATTGGCGCAGGGCGCTATTCCTCAATCCTCGGCCCCGGCCATTGCAGCAAACGCCCTGAGCGTTGCGGCCAGAGATCAGGTTGCCACCCAAGCGCAACCTCTTGCGGCGGTTCAGAACAAGCCGCAACCTGTCGTTGCCGAACAGGCTGTTCCGGTGGCTCTGGCCTCGGCCGAATTGTCGACGACCACGCTGACATCCAACAGGGTGCAGACGGAATCAGTGGCGTTGACACAGCCTGCCTTCGATTCCACTCAGGCCGTGCAGGCACAGCCCGTCGCTTTGACCCAAACCCAACCTGACGTCCCAAAGGCCAAGGCGGCTGATGTGTTTTCGGCAAATGACGATTCCCCGATTGATCCCGTAAGCCTCGCCGCCTTTCAAAGTTTCACACGCCCCGAAGATGCGGGCCAAGCGGCTGAGGACTTGCGTGATGGCATAGACGGTTTGCTGGCCCAGGTGCCCTGCGCGCGCCTTCAGGTGCAGTTCCGTCCAGAGACAAATACCCTTGAACTGATCGGTCATATCCCGGAAAACGGTCTGCGCGCGCCCGTCCTTTCAGCACTACAGGCGCAGATGGGGGCCAATATTCAGGTCGCCGACAATCTGCTGATCCTTCCCCGACCCCAATGCGGCGCGCTTGGCGGGATCGTAGATGTTGGGCTGCCACAATCCACTGACCAGATCACCAACCCCCTGCTGGTGGGCGACGACATACACACGCGAGAGTTTCGATACACCTCGGGCCAGCAACTGGTTCTTGATCTGACTGGAGCTGACTACGACGCCTATATATATATCGACTATTTCGACGCCGACGGTCAGGTCATACACCTCAGCCCAAACGCATCGGTCCCTCTTGCCAGAACACCAGCCAAATCTGCATTCAAAATTGGCGCTGAGAAGCAGGACGACCCTGGCCTTTTCATCACCATCGGCCCTCCATACGGACAAGAAATCGCGGTGGCCTTTGCGGCGTCGACCCCCCTCTTTGATGAGGAAAGACCCCTGATCGAACCAGCGGGACCCTACCTTGAATTCCTCAAAGATCGTGTCGCCGACGCCCGCGCCAAAGACCCGGAATTCAAAGGCGAATGGGTCTATTTTTTCATATCCACATCCGAATAACCCAGCCGCAGGCTACCAATCGACCCTTTCATAGGCCTCCGTCTCGATACTCGTGATCTCAGCGTGTGAGGGCGAGATTACCTCCTCATTCAGAACATCATCTGTGTCGTCTTGCGCAGCGTCGGATGAATCAACATCCCAAGTTGCTACATCCCCGTTGCCCGAGGCATTCGCAAAAAACGCGAATTCATCTGGCGCATCGAGTTTCGTAAGCGCATCAACATCACCAACCTCCATCGAAAACGCGGTTGTCGATGTCACCGGCGCGCCGTTAAAGCCGGTATCCGAGATCACGATCTGGCCATCAATTGTACCCTCAAACCCGGGTGGCGGTGAGATTTCAAGATAGTCGATATCCCAGCCGGTCACATCAACCGGCCCCCCATCCGACATTACCGCCGCCTCGGCACCGACGATCAGGCTGTTCGCTGGCAACCCATCAATCGCTACATCCGCCTGATCACTGGCACCCGCCAGATCAATGCCAAGCGCCAAGGTCCCGTTCTCCTCAACCGCCAGTCCCGGCTCCGCCTGCACCAATGCGCGGCCTTCTGTATCGGGGCCATCCCATTCCAGCTTCAAGCCGGCATGACCGTAGTTCTCAAAATACCTGACCTCGATATCGTGGATGCCGGGGTCGAGTTCGATCTGACCGGCTCGGGTCCTATAGGCGTGCAGACCATCATTCTCGATCACCTCGACACCATTGACAAACAATACGACGCCATCATCCCCTCCTGCAAAGAAAGTGTATTTGCCGCCTTCTTCGACCGAAATGCGCCCCTCCAAGCGGGCGCCGAATGTGTCTTTTGATCCGCCTTCCCAGAACGAGTCTGCGCTGTTTTTGTAGTGAATTTCAGACACAATTTCCTGATGTGTCGGGTCGGCGCCCCAATCAATGTCGTCCAATTTCGACAACCTACTTTCCACGTCGAAGTAACTGGCCTGAAATCCTCCATTCACTTGCGCGGTTGGTGCGAAAACCTGCGCCGGATGAGCCTCGAATGAAATTGTCTGGACAGTGTCTTGGCTACCGCCGAATTCGGTTGGTGTGGAGGACCGTACCCCTACATCAATGGGGCCCGAGAAATCGAATGGAGGCTGTATGATCAGCAAATCCCCCTTCCATCCATCCATTTCCACGGTGCCGTCTGACCCGGCCAAATGGGTCTGGCCGTCCACTTCGACCTGCGTTCCTGGCGGCAATCCATCCAGGGAAAACAGGGTATCGTGGCCAATTTCCAAAGCCGTTGTGTCGATATCGAAGGCTAAAGGCGTCCCGGCTACGACCTGCGTCTCAGCGGCATCCGGGGCCGAAACAAGCTGCCGACCGTCAAGACCGGGGCCATCCCATTCCAGTTTCAAGCCCGCGTGACCAAAATTCTCAAAGTAGCGAACTTCTATTGAATGCGCTCCGGGCTCTAGGTCAATCTGACCGGAACGGGTTCGATAGCCATGCAGACCATCATTGTCGATGACTGGAACGCCATCAACTAACAGCATCGCGCCATCGTCCGCACCGAGATGGAAGGTAAACGTCCCGCCCTCCGAAACCTGCACCGTCCCAGTGACCTCGACGCCGAATGTGTCTCGCGATCCATCCTCCCAAAAGGATCCACGGCTGACTTCATAGTTAATCTCGGTCGCAACCTCCTGATGCGTGGCGGGGGCATCCCAATTCACATCTTCAAGTCGCTTGAGACGTTGATCGACGTCGAAATACTTGGCGTGAAACCCGGTGTTGATCGACATATCCGGCCTGTCAGCAACCGAGATCGAAAGTGTCTCGGTCGTGCTTAACCCGCCCTCGTCGACGACAGTGACATCAACCGCCAGGGCCTCAGCCTCGCTTCGATCAAGGGCAACGCCCGGTTTCAGGCGCAACTGCCCCCCGATCACTTCGAACCTGTCGTCCGAGACCTCGAACCGGTGCGTATCGCCAAGATCGGCATCATCAAACCGGACTTGACCGACAACGGCACCAGCCACGTGTTCGGCCACGGTCAGCTGCGCCTCGGTCAGTGTGATATTGTCGACCAAAGCGCCGTAGGAATCGTTCTGTCCTTCGACCTCACGCAGTTCCAGCTTGTCCTGACCTGTTCCGACAACCTGCAGCTGGAACGTTTCCCAATCGGACGATTTGGGGTCCAGTTCAGCAACCAGAGTGTCGTTCCAAAATACCTCAACCGTATCGGTACCATTCGCAAGGCGCTCGCGAAGGTCGAGACCCAGATCATAGAGCTGCCCGTCTTGTGTCTGCACGACCTGAGAGATGCTATCCACGCCCCAACCGTGGTCCATCTCCATCACGTGATCACCATCCGAGGCCTGCACCCCTCCTAAGCGGTCCCAGATCTCGATTCCGTTGGCATCTGTCCAGGCGCCGGTTTGATCGTTTTCAAACCCCCTCCACCGCCCCTGTTCGAGGTCGAACTCCTCAAAACTGCCATTCCGGATCAGGTTTTCCGTTCCGTTCCAAATGGTCAGATCAATCGGGGCTTCGTTGATATCCTGAACGGAGATCGAGAACGCCTTGCTTACGCTCAACCCACCGGCATCTGTTGTCTTGATGTTGATTTCAATTTGATCTTCAACCTCGTGATTCAACGAAATACCGGGCCGCAAGCGCAATTGCCCATCCGCGATTTCAAAGCGTTGGTCCGAAATCTCATAGCTGTGGGTGTCATGCTGATCGGGGTCCACGGTTGATATATCGCCAATCGCCACGCCCGTCGCGTTTTCGGCCACAATCGTGTTGTCCAACAGCACCGTTTCCGGACCTTCGTTTACATCCGTGACGTCGATCACAAAACGCTCGGTCAAACTCAGCCCGCCCTCATCCGTGACGGTGACATCCACCTCAAGGCGGCCCGCGTCTTCATGATCCAGCGCGATACCGGGTTTCAGTCGCAACTGACCGTCGAGGATTTCGAACCGAGGGTCAGACACCTCGAACTGATGAGGGCCACCCGAATCCGGATCAAACACCGCAATGGTACCAACCACCGCCCCTTCAACATTCTCAGCCAGACTTGAACCGTCGAGCATTATGTCCTTTGGGGCTTGGTTTTGCTCTTCCTGTGGCTGAGGGGACAAGGCCACAGGAGTTGCCGGTGGGGTGGGCGCGTCAGGCCCTCCCGCAGGTGCAACATCAGGCAATTCAACGGACTCGATGGCAGCGTAAATCGGGCCATCAGCAATTTCTGTGGCGGGCACCATTCCCTGATAGTCCGATTGCTCATTTTCGCTGGCAGGACTAATGGTCCAAGATGACTCGGCCCGTGCAACCACGCTTTCCGGCGCACCTGCACTGTCTGAACCGACACCTTCGTCCCCAACCGCGTTTCCAGTGAAACTGCCACCGGTTGAGGGCGACCCGTCACTGGTCTGGAAGTCATCCAGCGTCCCTTGCGCCTGTTCGCCGGTATGCAATGTACTTCTGGTCGGATCATCAGCCGAACTCGCGGGTGCCCGTGACAGATGTTCGGCAAAATCCAGCTTTTCGCTTTGTTCAGCCTTTGCGGAATTCGCATGAAAATTCAGATTGCTGTTCGGCTTTTTCATCGCAAAACCCCGATTTACCTACTGACGATTCCCAAGAACCACTAGCATGCGAGGCTTTCTCAAAAGTTACTCAAATACATGCAATTTTTGCCAAATTCAGCACGTCTCGCGATCTGGCATTTACGCGTTCTTAAGGGCCTCGACCCCAGACCTAGGTGGCAATTGAATGGGCGTGAACACATGAAAGCGAACAGGGCGGCTAGGCGCAAAACAAGGCTGCGGATGGGTATTCCGCTTCTGGCTGCGTCGTTTTCCCTGAACATCCTGTCTCTTCTGATGCCGCTCACCATTCTGCTGATCTTCGACCGCATCATCCCCTTTCAATCGACCGAGACATTGCGCATCCTGACCTGGGTGCTTGTGATCGGGGCGGGGCTTGAATTTGCGCTGCGTTGGGCGCGATCCGTGCTGTTGACGACTGCGGCCGAACAGAATGCCGTCACCCGCCAGCGCCAGTTTCTTGAACAGGTCTTGTACGCAAATCCGATCCGTTTCGGCCAAGACACCGCCAGCACCTATTTCGACCGTTACATGGCGATCAACCACCTGCGAGAGCATCAATCCGGCCAGAGCCAGACGCTCGCAATTGATCTGCCCTTTACGATCCTCTTCGCCCTCATGATCGGCTTGATCGGAGGGTGGTTGGTTCTGGTTCCCGTTGCTGCGTTCTGCATCGTTTTGGGGTTTGCAGGTGTGATGAAGCGTCTGCAATGGTCCTTGTTCGAGCATCGCAGGGCGCTGGACACCCGTCGCTATGCATTCCTCTCGGCCCTCCTGTCCAGCCTGTCGACAGTCAAAGCCAACCGAATGGAGCCTCAGATGGCCCGAAGATTCGAGATGTTGGAGGATCAGACCGTAGAAGTAAGCCGCAAGCTGATCCTGTTCTCGGGTTTTGCGCAGAATTTTGGCGCTGTTTTTGGGCAGATCATGGTTGCCGCAATGGGGTTGCTGGGGGCTTTTCTGGTCATTCAGAACATGATTGGCATAGCCGAGTTGGCGGCCTGCATGCTTTTGAACGGTCGTATCATTCAGCCGTTGACCAAGATCATGGCAATATGGGTTCAATCAGAAAGCGTCGCTTTATCCCGGCGGAAACTGCGTGAAATGGACAGCGTCATTCAGCACCCGCCGGGCGCGACTGGGCGCAAAACACTAAAAGGCGATCTGCGCGCCCAAGGCCTTTGCATGGCGCACCCGCAGAACAGCGAGACCATCAGTAAGCCTGTGCATTTTCACGTTCCTGCAGGCACGGGCATACTGGTTGAAGCGGAAGAAAGCTGGATGGTCGACACCCTCTTTGCGACCATCCTGGGGAACCAACAGCCCAATTCTGGCCTTTGCCTGATAGATGAGATTGCAACAACAGAAGGGCCCGCCCTAATCGGTCGCGGAGGCGTCGTCGCGCTAGAGCCAGATCCGGCGATCCTGTCAGCGACGTTGCTGGACAATCTAACCGCGTTTAGCGGTGCCGAAACGGTTGAGCATGCAAAACAAATAGCTGCCGCACTTGGATTGGAGCAGCGTATTCACCGGCTGCCTGAGGGCTACAACACACAACTGGGCAAGAGATCAAGTTTTGAAAGTGATCCGGTCAACCGACAGCTGATCGCTCTGATCCGGGCCCTGGCCTTGCGCCCCCGAATATTGCTGATGAATGAACCCTCGGCTGTTCTGGACACGCCTGAACGTCAGGCTTTGGCCACTTACCTGAAAACCCTTTCGCCGCGCCCCTCGCTGGTGATCGCAAGCCCCGACCCCCGGATGGGCCATCTGACCGATCAATCTGCCCAGCTACGCATTGCCCGGACCTCCGATCTGCTTCAATGGCAAGAGGATGCCCGGCAAGACAAAGAGGACGCGTGCCGCATGACGACAGGTGTCGCATGACCGCCATAACCGTTGAAAACACCGCGCAACTTTTTCAAACGCTGCTACAGGCCAGTGGCTGGAAACATGACCAAGACGGCCTGATCGAAGCATTTCCACATTTTTCCCAACGTTTGCGAACAGAGGATATCGCACAGACTCTGGTCAACCTCGGAATACCGTTTGCTCAGGTCAGGTGTCGGATGCACGAAATCGCCGCCTCGGACTGTCCGGCCCTGGTGCTACCTGATCAGGGGGCGGCCTTCCTGGTGTTGGACTGCAAAGGCGCGCATGCCCTGGTTGATGATGTGACGGCAGAGCATCCACGGTTTCAGAAGCTACCGCGCCGTCAATGCACCCTGTTTCGGATCGACCGTTTCGCCCATGATCGCACGGTAAAAACGCAGATCACTGTGACACAAGCTTTTCGCGACCTCCGCCCAATCCTGCCGGCTCTATTGTTTGTATCCATGCTCAGCAACATTCTGGGTCTGTTCGCCCCGTTACTTATCATGGCCGTATACGACCGGATCATTCCCTCGGGATCGGTTGAAATGCTGCTGTCACTGGCGGTTGGCGTCGTTGTTGTCGCGGCGACGGACATGGGTTTTCGCCACATGCGCACGCGCGCGCTAACCTATGTCGGCTGGCGCGGCGAGCAGAAGCTGATGACCAGCTTATTCCGGAAACTGATGTCTCTGCCGATAAGCCAAATGCAAAGCTCGGACGTGAACCAACACCTGTCCCGGTTCCGCCAATTCGAAGCCCTGCGAGAGATGTTTACTGGACAGATGATCACCACACTGCTGGATCTGCCTTTTGCGTTCCTCTTCGTTGCTGTTCTGCTCTATCTCGCGCCACCGGTCGGGCTTTGGACACTTGGGTTGGCGGTGACTTTGGCCGTTTTTGGACTGATCACAATTCCACGGCAGAAACACCTTGAAAAGAAAGCCGCACAGGACGCCGCAGACTGCCAACTTGCAGTACAAGACGCGGTCATCCATCAAGGCGCTTTCGCAAGCCTCGGCATGCAATCGCATTGGCTTCAGCGCTGTACGCCCATGTTCGAATCCAGTGAAGAAAGCACGAGGCGCGCGCGGCAATTCCAGGCACTTACACAGTCCTTGGGGCAAACAATTGGGGCCTTGGCGACAACCGGTACGATCGTCCTTTGCGCACATGCAGCGATGGCCGGCGCGCTGAGTCTTGGTGCTCTGATCGCCTCGATCGCGTTGGTGTCAAAGGTCTTTGGACCGCTCCAGGCGCTCTATGCAGGATTTCCGCAGCTCTTGTCCTTCCAAGCCAGCCGCAAACAGGCGGACCGCGTGCTGTCCCTACCGCAAGAGATGGAGCTTGGCCTCGGCTGGCCCCACCAAAAGGCGCTGAGCGGCGCCATCACCTTTTCGTCGGTGACGCATCGCCCCGATCCGCTGCGTTCTCCGGTCCTGTCGCAAGTCAATCTGGCAGTCAAACCGGGTGAAGTTGTGGTCATACTTAGCAATGATGCCGCCGCAAGGACCGCCGTTCTAGACCTCATCACCGGCCTGGCCTCCCCGATTGGGGGAACCATCGAACATGACGGGATCGACATCCGCCAAATCGCGCGGGACGAGCTGCGCAAATCGGTTACCTATGCCACTTATGAGAAATCACTGTTCTACGGCACAGTTGCACAGAATTTCCGTTTGGCCGCGCCATCCCTTTCTGACACGGACATTCAAACTTCGCTGGATCGGGTAGGCTTGGGACAAGGGCACAGCATTCTGCCAGACGGCGTACGAACACGCCTTTCTGATGAGGCCCTTTCGCAAATGCCCGACGAGATATTGAAATCTCTCACCCTTGCACGCAGCATGGCAAGACCAGCCTCGGTCTACCTGTTCTCGGAACCGACAAACGGACTGAACGACACCCGCCGTAGTGCGTTCAAAACATGGGTCACGGATCAGGCCGGGGGCCACACTGTGATCATCGCGACAGCAGATCGTTCGTTTCTGAACATTGCCGATCGCTTCATCTATTTCAACGCAGGTCAGGTTGCTGTGAACGATACAGGTGATGTCGGGCGCAAAAAGCTGTTGGCCGCCCTGAAAACGCTTGGAGCTTGACGATGGTATTCCGTAGACAGTCCGCAAATCGAGAAGGCCCGCTGGACCGCAGCGCTCGACGAAAGCAGGCCCGCGCGCCTCGGTTCGCCACATTCCTCGCGCTTGCAATCACCGGCTTTGTCGCCAGCCTGATCGCTTTGTCATGGCGGACCGAGGTCCCACAGATCACACGCGCGCCGGGTAACATCGTGCCCGTGGGCCACTATGTTCAAATCGAAACCATGGAAGGCGGGATTGTCCGGTCGGTCCACGTTCGGAACGGACAAACTGTAGAGGTCGGCGATGTTCTGGTCGAATTGCACCACCCGGAGCTGACACAAGAGATCGAGGTTTTGTCTGCGCAAGCCTCATCAGTCGCGCGGGATCTGGACAATGCACAGGCTGTGCTTGCTCTGCTTGAAGGCGACACACCGCAGAGCCTTGCCCAGATACAATCACTCAGAAAGGCGGGTCTGACGACGGCTGCGGCACGTATTGAGTTATTCCTGGAAAGCCAGAAGGTTCAGCGTGTTTCGATTGAGCAGCAAACCAAGACGTTGAAAATCCTTGAAGACGCCGCAGAGTTCGCACGCCAAAGGGTCACAAAGAAAGAGCAGGTACTGGATCGCTACGCGAAGCTGCAGACGCAGGGCTTGAAATCTCTCAGTGATTTTCTGGAGGAAGAAGACGAAGTTGACGCCATGCGCGCCGCAGCAGAAGACGCCCGTGTCCGCGTCGCCGAAGCGCGCAATGCATTGACACTTGCAAAAGCGGCCCTCGCGGAAGAGGCACTAACGCTGAGAGAGGACGTGCTGACCCGTATCAACGCGCTGGAACACGAACACCACCAGTTGCAGACCTCACAGAATCTCACCAGATCCAGGCTTGCCGATCTACGCCTAGTCGCTCCGGTGCGCGGCGTGATCCAGTCGGTGGCCTCGCCCAATCCCGGTGAGGTTATTGCCCCCGGCGAAACGCTTTACGAACTGCTTCCGACCCGGCAGAACCTGATGGTCGAGGCCCGTATTCCCAATTCCGAGGTGGGTCATGTGGCCTTGGAACACCCAGTGGCGATCAGCGTCGATACGTTCGATGCCCGCCGCTTTGGCAAGGTCGAGGCGCGGTTGCAGTCGGTGCATCCCTTGCCCATGACCGATGAGCAAACGGGCGAGACCTATTTCCAGGCCTCCTTCGTTCTGGCCCGATCAACAATCGGTACCGGTGCGTTCAACCGTCCGTTGCAGGCGGGTATGACCGTAGTGGCCGAAATGACAACGGGCGAGCAGACGCTTCTGAGCTATCTGTTGAAACCGGTCCAACTGACGTTGGAGCGCGCCTTTAATGAAAGGTAGGGCGTTCTATCGCTTGTGACCTTTCCATCCCAACAGGCTGAAACAGGCAAACAGGATTGCAGCGACGCACACAATGGACGGTCCGGCGGGCGTGTCAAACATATAAGCGGCCCGCAACCCGGCTACGGCGGATACCGCTCCGATGGCGGCGGCGATCAAGGCCATTGACTCAGGGGATCGAGCAAGACTGCGCGCAGCCGCAGCCGGAATAATCAGCAAGGCTGCGATCAGAAGAACGCCCACAACCTTGATAGCCACCGCAACGGTCACTGCCAGAGACAGGGTCAGAATCAGCTGCTCGCGCTTAGGATCGTAGCCGCTGGCATAGGCCAGTTCTTCGTTCAGGGTCGCGGTCAATAGCTGCGACCAGCGCCACCCGATCAGGGCCACGACCAGTGCCGCTCCGCCCCAGATCACTGCAAGGTCCGTGCGCGATACGGCCAGAATATCTCCGAAAAGATAGGCCATCAGGTCGATGCGGACACCTGACAGAAACGACACGGCAACCAGACCAAAGGCCAGAGCGGAATGAGCGAGAACGCCCAAAAGCGTGTCCATCGCGTATCCCCGGCCAGACAGAACAGTAACCGTCAACGCCATCGCGAGGGCCACAGCCAATGCGCCCGTAAAGACAGACATCTGAAATGTGAGCGACAGGGCAACGCCCAGAATGGCCGCATGCGCAGTTGCGTCACCGAAATAGGCCATTCGGCGCCAGACCACGAAACATCCCAGCGGAGCCGCCGCAAAAGCCACACCAATCCCGGCCAAAGTCGCGCGGGTCATAAAATCATCCAGCATTATTCTGCAGCGTCCTGAGAGATATGATCGTGGTCGTGATGATGATCGTGGTCATGCCGGTACAACGCCAATGCCCCTCCGGTCCCTGTCCCGAACAGGGCGCGATATTCAGGGGCCGAAGCCACAACAGCTGGCGAGCCTTCGCAACAGACATGACCATTCAGGCAGATCACCCGGTCCGAGGCGCTCATGACCACGTGAAGCTCGTGACTGATCATCAGAATGGCGCAGCCGGTCTCGCGGCGCACGGTTTCAATCTGCTGGTAAAATGCCGCTGAACCCGGTTGATCCAAACCTTGCGTCGCTTCGTCCAGCAACAGGATTTCCGGGTGATTGATCAACGCCCGCGCCAGCAGAACACGCTGAAACTGCCCGCCGGACAATTCTGTCATCTGCCGTTTCAACAGATCGGGCACGCCAGCTTCCTCAAGCGCCTCGGCGCAGCGGGCGCGGCTGACGTGACTGGTCAGGCGCATGAAGCGCTCGACCGAAATGGGCAGGGTCGGATCGATATGCAGCTTCTGCGGCACGTATCCGATCCGCAGGCCCTGTTTGCGTATGATGCGCCCTTTGGCAGGTTTGGTGGCCCCGATAATTGCGCGCAGAAGGCTTGTTTTGCCGGACCCGTTCGGGCCGACAATTGTCACGATCTCACCGGGTTCGATGGTCATATGGACATGACGCAACACGGTATTGGCCCCATAGCTAACGCTCAGGTCTTCAACGGTGACAAGGGACATTGCTAGGCCTTTTCGGTGCAGTCAGAGCAGAGACCTTCGGCTTCTACTACAGTACGTTCGATTTCAAAACCCACGGCACGTGCGGCATCGCCGAGGGCCCCACTATCGACGGCCGAGGAGGCTTCGGCTACCGCGTCGCAACCCCGGCAGATCATGAAAACAGGCGAATGGGTTGCCCCCGGATGGGCGCAGGCCACAAAAGCGTTCAGGCGTTCGATCTTGTGGACAAACCCGTTCTCGACCAGAAAATCCAAGGCGCGATAGGCCACAGGCGGCTGCGAGCCGAACCCTTCGTCCCGTAGGCGATCGAGGATGGCATAGGCACCAAGCGCCCTGTGTTCCTGCAACAGCATTTCCAGCACCTTGTGGCGCACGGGTGTCAGGCGCAGCCCCTCGGCGTTGCACTTTGCCTCGGCCATGGCAAGGCCGGTTTCCACGCAGGACACGTGGTCATGATCATGGAACCCCACCGGCGCAGCGTCGCTGGTCGAGTTCTGTTGCCTCTGACTTGTCATGTTATCTTATATCATATATGCCGCGATTGAATGTTATAAAATCACACAGAGGGTCCAATGTCCAGAAACCTCCTTTCCATTTCGATCACCGCTACATTGCTGGGCGGAACCGCCATGGCCGAAGCCCCAAATGTGGCCGTTGATATTGCCCCGGTGCATTCGCTTGTGGCCCGTGTGATGGACGGCGTGGGCGAACCCAGCCTGATCGTTCAGCCGGGCGCCTCGCCTCATGAATACAACCTGCGCCCGTCCGAGGCGGCAGCTCTGCAAGAGGCTGATCTGGTCTTCTGGATCGGCGAAGATCTGACGCCATGGATGGAAAACGCTGTCGAAACGCTCGCTGGCGGCGCGGCTGTTACTGCGTTGCTGGAGGCGGACGGAACCACTCTGCTGGACTTCCGCGAGGGCGCGCTGTTTGAAGCGCATGATCACGGCGATGACGAGGATCATGACGATCACGAAGATCATGGCGATGATCACAAAGACGAACACGCGCATGATGATCACGACGATCACAAGGATGAGCATGGTCACGATGATCACGACCATGACAAGGAAGATGAACATGCGCATGACGACCATGGCCATGAAGAGCATGCAGACCATGATGATCATGACGACCACGAAGGTCACGCGCATGGCGACCAAGATCCGCACGCCTGGTTGTCGCCTGCAAACGCCAGCACATGGCTGAACGTCATCGCCGCCCAGCTCTCGGCCGCTGACCCTGAAAACGCTGGTAAATACTTTGAAAACGCAACCGCTGCGCGCGCCGAGATGGAGGCGCTGTCAGCCGAAATCAAAGAAACGCTGGCACCTGTCAAAGATAGCAACTTCATTGTGTTCCACGACGCCTATCAGTATTTTGAAAATGACTTCGACTTCCCGGCGTCAGGCGCGATCTCCATCGGCGATGCATCCGATCCAAGCCCTGCACGCATTGCGGAAATTCAGGGACGCATCAAAGAGGAAGGGATTGATTGCGTTCTGTCCGAGCCGCAGTTCAACCCCGGCCTGATCGCAACCGTGATGGAAGGGTCCGAGGCCAACACCGCCGTGATCGATCCGCTTGGCGCCGAAATTGAACCCGGCGCGGCGCTCTATCCCCAACTTCTGCGCGATATGGCAAAAACACTGGCTGAGTGCCTCTAAGGCACGCCAACGCCCGGCCGGATCAGCGGCCGGGCATCGTATGCAGGCAAAGGGGCAGACCGTTTCAGGAAATCTTGCCCCAATGCGCCGACCCTCTTCCCCTCTGCCAAAACGCTGTCTAAGAAGTCCTTCCGACCCAGTATCAGGAGGCCCCCTTGGACCGTATCGCCCGCACAATCGCCACCGAAATCAACGCGCGCGCGGATCAGGTCTCGGCCGCCGTGCGGTTGCTGGACGAAGGCGCGACCGTGCCCTTCGTGGCCCGCTACCGTAAAGAGGCGACCGGCGGATTGGACGATACGCAACTTCGAACCCTCTCGGACCGGTTGACCTATCTGCGAGAGCTGGAGGCGCGGCGGCAGACGATCCTGAAGTCGATCAAGGATCAGGGCAAGCTGTCGGACGATTTGGCGAAATCCATCGCCGGGGCCGAGACCAAGGCGCAGCTGGAAGATATCTACCTGCCCTACAAACCCAAGCGGCGCACTAAGGCGATGATCGCCCGCGAAAACGGGTTGGAGCCGCTGGCCGACGCTATTCTGGTCGACCGCAATACCGACCCGGAAGCCCTTGCTCAGGGCTATCTTTCGGAAGCTATCCAAACGACCAAGGAAGCCTTGAACGGCGCCCGTGACATCGTGACCGAGCGTCTGACGGAAAACGCCCTTCTGCTGGGTGAGCTGCGCAAATTCATGCAGCAAGAAGCGCTTTTGTCGTCAAAACTCGTTGAGGGCAAAGAAAAAGAGGGCGCGAAGTTCAGCGACTATTTTGACCACTCCGAGCTTTGGGCAACCACCCCCTCGCACCGGGCGCTGGCCATGTTGCGGGCCTCGAAAGAGGGGATCGTCACGCTGGACATCGCCCCTGAGCCCGAGGCGGGCGCGGCGCGCGCCGAAGCGATCGTAGCCGCGCATCTACAGACCCGCAGCGATGGGCCCGGAGACAAATGGTTGCGCAAGGTTGCGGGCTGGACCTGGCGGGTCAAGCTGTCCCTGTCGATGATGGTTGAGTTGATGGCCGACCTGCGCAGCCGCGCGCAGGATGAGGCGATTCAGGTGTTTTCGCGCAACCTCAAGGATGTTCTGTTTGCGGCCCCGGCGGGTGCGCGGCCCACGCTGGGTCTGGATCCGGGCATTCGCACCGGCGTCAAGGCCGCCGTGGTGGATGCCACCGGCAAGGTGGTGGCGACGGATACGCTCTATCCCTTTCAGCCGAAAAACGATCTGCGCGGGGCGCAGGCGGCGATTTTAAATCTGATCTCGGCCCATCAGATTGAACTGATCGCCATCGGCAATGGCACCGCCAGCCGTGAAACCGAACGAATGGTCGCCGACGCCCTCAGCCTGCTGCCCAAATCGGTCAAAGCCCCCACCAAAACCGTCGTGTCCGAGGCCGGGGCCTCGGTCTATTCCGCGTCGGAACTGGCCGCGCGAGAGTTCCCGGATCTGGACGTATCCCTGCGCGGCGCGGTCTCAATCGCGCGCCGTTTGCAAGACCCGCTGGCCGAGTTGGTGAAGATCGAACCGAAATCCATCGGCGTCGGGCAATACCAGCATGACGTAGACCAGCATCGCCTGTCGCAGTCGCTCGCCTCGGTGATCGAGGATGTGGTGAACGCGGTCGGTGTCGACCTGAACACCGCCTCGGCCCCGCTGCTGTCGCATGTGTCGGGCCTTGGTCCCGGTTTGGCCGAGGCCATCGTTCAGCACCGCGATCACAATGGTGCGTTTCAGTCCCGCAAGGACTTGCTGAAAGTCGACCGCCTTGGGCCGCGCGCGTTTGAGCAATGCGCCGGGTTTCTGCGTGTCCGCGATGGGGACGAGCCGCTGGATGCCTCATCGGTTCACCCCGAAGCCTATGACGTCGCCCGCCGCGTGGTCGCTGCCTGCGGTCGGGATATCCGGCAAATCATGGGACATGACGGCGCATTGAAGGGCTTGCGGGCCGAACAATTCGCCAATGAGACCTTCGGCCTGCCCACCGTGCGCGATATCTTCACCGAGCTTGAAAAACCGGGCCGTGATCCGCGCCCCAGCTTCGTCACCGCCTCGTTCCGGGACGGCATCGAGGAGATTACCGATCTCAAACCCGGCATGCTGCTGGAGGGGACGGTAACCAATGTGGCCGCTTTCGGGGCCTTCGTGGATATCGGCGTTCATCAGGACGGGTTGGTCCATGTCAGCCAGTTGGCGGATCGGTTCGTCAAGGACCCGCATGAGGTGGTCAAAACCGGTCAGGTCGTGAAGGTACGCGTTGTCGAGGTTGACGTCCCCCGAAAGCGGATTGGCCTGACCATGCGCAAGGATGGCGGGGCGCAGCAGAGGCGCGGACCCCGCTAAGTTCAGCCGTTCTGGTAGTAGAAGGACAGTTTGCGGCTGACCCCATCGGGCGGCGGCGGGAACGGTGCGGCCCCCCTGACCTGGTCCTTTGCTGCCCGATCCACCTGGTCCGAACCCGAGCTGGTGATGACCTCGACCCAGGCCAATGAACCATCCGGGTTGATCTGAAAGAACACCTGCGCATAGCCACGAACCGACGCGTAAACCTGTGGTGCGCGGTTCAGATGCACCAGAACCTGTCCGGCATAGTTGGTCGTGGTGGAATTGCCCGGCCCTCGCCCGCCGGACTGGTTGCCCCTGTCATTGCGGGTGAAGGCATCTATCCCTTCGCGTTGATAGGCCGCCAGCGGAGATTCGATGGTCTGTTCGGGGAATTTCAGATTGTCGAAATTGCGTGCGCCGGGCAGCGCAGGCCGAACTTCGTCCGAGGGTGTCCGATTGGGCAAACGTGGTCGAAGCGAAGTTGCCACTGCCTGCTCGGTTCCTTCGCTGTCCTCCACAGGTTCTGCTTCGTCCGGCACAGGCTCGACTGCGATTTCCGGCTCAACGGCCTCTTGCTCCAACGGCACAGGTGTGACCTCGATGGGCGGTAGTGCGGCCAGTTGCTCGGCCTCTGGCGTTTCGACCGGCTCTGCGGCGCTGGCTTGCGGGATTTCGACGACATCCGAGGGCTCGGCCAAAGGTGTAGCATCCGCCTCATCACTTGCTGCCGTTTGCGTCTCGGACTGGTCGACGGATTCGGTCACTTCGGGTTCCGGTACCTCGGCCTGACCGCCGTTGGAGGGGCCGGTATCGGGCGCGAAAATCTGCTCTTGCGGGTCGGGTGACGCAACCAGAGCTTCGCTTGTGGGAATCTCCGCCTCTTCAGGCTCGGGCGACGTTTCGACCGGAGGTTCGGGCACCTCCGCTTCTTCTGGCTCGATCGGTTCGGGCACCTGCTCGGCCAGGTCCTCAAAGGCCGTGCCGAGGATCACCGCATCTTCATCATCACCCACAACGCTTGGTGAATGGGTCAGGCGGGCTGTGGTCATGCTCAGCCCCAGAATATGCACCAGCAACGAGACCAGAAGGGCCACAGTGGCGATGATGGCCGAGGTTCGGATCATTCGATCGCCTGCTGCGTGACCAGAAAGACCGATTTCGCCCCAGCCCGCCGCAGCGCGCCCGTCACCTCAATCAGACGTGGCCCCGAGGCAGCGCGATCCGGCACGATGCGGACCTCTTCGCCCTCATGATCGGCCATGTAGGTTTCCGGGTCCGTGTCCTGCCCGCGAAAGCTGAGCGATCCGTCTGCATGCAGGACCAGTGCATCCGGCGGCTCACGCCCCTCCAGTTCTGCGGTGTCAACCAACTCAAGATCAGGATCCAAAGGGGGGGCCACGGTGCCGGCGATCAGGAAGAAGACCAGCATCAGGAACACCACATTGATCAGCGGGATCGTGGAGTCGCGTCTGCGGCGTTGCGGTGTCTGGCGGATCATCGGCCTACTCCAACACCGTCACGGTCAACCCGTCCCGACCACGCAGAGGGACCAATACATCGACAAGACGTTGCGCCGAAGTATCCGCGTCAAGGCTGATCAGAACCTGCCCGGTTTCAACTTGCGTCAGTAGATCATCCAAAGTGATCGAGGCCCCGTTCAGAACCAAACGATCCGGACCAAGCTGCAGAAACACTCTGTCCGCCGGTGCCGTGCCCCCGCTACTGCCAGCAGCGGCCTGCGTCAATTCGATCTCGGCAAATCGCGAGAAGGTGGATGAAAGCATGAAGAACAGCAGCAACAGAAAGATGACGTCGATTAACGGCGTCATCGACAAGGGGCGTCTGACAAAGGGCGCCGTGTTACGCATGTTCTGGGGCGGCGCTCGGGGTTTGTGCTCCGGCGGTTGCCTGCACTGAATGACCCGGCACCAAAATGGTCCGCAGCGCCTTGTCCGCAAAGACCCGTTCGCGTGATGTGCGGCTTTCCAACCAGGACAGAACCATCGAAGTCGGCATCGCCACCGCCAAACCTACAGCCGTTGTCACGAGGGCGACCCAGATGCCACCCGCCAGCAGCGACGGATCGACCGACGATCCGGCGGTCTGCAGGCTCTGGAACGCGTTGATCATGCCAAGCACCGTTCCGAACAATCCAAGCAGCGGGGCAAGCTGCGCCACTGTATCCAACAGGCGAAAGCCGCGCTCCAACCCGGCCAGGGCCAGACCGGCCTCGGCGTCCAGACGGTCATCCACGCCGGGCACGTCGACCCCCTCCATCGCGGCCCCAACGATCGGAGCCAGATAGCTGCTGCTGTCGTTCAGCCGCGCGCGCGCCGCTGCGCGATCGCCTGCATCCCATGCGGCCAGCGCCTCAGACAGGACCTTGTGACGACCAACCCCACAAGCCGCGAACTGCCACAGTTTATACAGCGTGACCGACAGCGTCAGAACCGACATGACGATCAAAATACCAACGACCGGCCCGCCAAGCGCCAGAATTTCGCGCAATGTGCCCAAGATGTTCATCCCAAAAGCTCCACTTTGACCCGGCTGCTGAGGCTGAGCGTATCGCGACAAATAGTGCTATCTGCACCGTCGACCACGCAGGTATTTGCGCCGTTGATCAAGGCGCGGCCCACCTGAGCGCAATCCCTACCCGGCAAATCAAACTGCCGCACGCGCGGGCGATCTGCCGGAAGGTCCCGGAAATCGAATAGCGACAGGCTGACCACGCCGCCTTCGGTGTCGAAAATCACGGTCTCGAACACGGCCTTGTCGATTGAGACCCCGGTTCCGTTCTGTACCAGGAACGTCAGGCGGCACGCGTTGCCCACATTCTGCGCTGTGTTCAATTCTATGGAAAGCCCCTCGGACGGTGCGCTTTCGGATTGCGCCCAAGTGACGCCTGGCAACACGGCCGCAAGCAATGCCGCAAAAACGATGCGATGAAACGACATGGGTGGGCTCCTGTTGTTTTCTTGCCATTCAAGGCCTCATACCCGAGGCTGCGAACAGGTAAAAGGGCCGCTCGGGCTGTCGTCAATCAACGCGCGGTCCCAAGTTGGTGAGGATCATATCGTTTGCCACGGGGTTTGATGAGGCTTGAGACGCAGCGACACAGCATGCATCCTTGAAAATCAGCAATATTGACGCTATATACTGTCAATATAACAGGATTGGAGGATGATATGCAGATTGCTCAATTCGCCGAAGGGGGGCTGTTCGAGCCTCGGAAAATCGCGGCAGCCCTGCGTACATCCGCCGAAGAGGTCGCCTTGACCGTGGGGTTGGGCAAGGACGCCCTGCAACGCCGCACGCGCATTCAATCCGACAAGACACAACGCCGCCTGCGCGAATTGATCGAGGTTCTCAACAAGGTGCAACCGCGCTTTGGCTCGGATCTGATTGCTTATGCCTGGTATCGCTCGGAACCCCTGCCCGGTTTTGACGGACGCACGGCCATGCAGCTGGTGCAGGAGGGCAAGGCGCAGCAGGTCTTGGAGTACATTGATGCCGTCGATGCCGGTGTCTATGCCTGATGCCGCTTGACGAAGGCCGGTATCGCGGGCCGCTTTTTCGTGCGTTGAATCCGATTTACGCGCGTGAACCTCTCTCGGGTCGTGGGGCCGAGCGATATGGCGGTCGGTTCAATGCAAAAGGCACAGCAGCTCTTTATACGGCGCTGGACCCGGCCACAGCCCTGCGTGAGGCCAATCAGGTCGGAGATTTGCAGCCGACGATACTGGTGTCCTACCACGCTGATCTGGGCCCGATCTTCGACACCCGAGACGATGCCGCCTTGGCCCATTACAGAATGACTGCGCCCACGCTGGCCGATCCCGGCTGGCGGTCGGCCACGCTGGATCGGCGCACCGTCCCGACGCAAGATCTGGCTGCGCAATTGATCAAGGACGGTTTTAACGGTTTGCTGGTGCGCAGCTTCGCGTCGGGGACAACTGCGACTAACCTGAACCTCGTCCTCTGGCGGTGGAGCGGTCCGGATACGCAACTGACCGTTGTAGACGATGAGGACCGGCTGGGCAGGTTGTAGAGCCCCAATCTGTCTGTGCAGTCCAAAATCCTTGCGCTAAGGTGACGACATGACTCGGGTCCGATTTTTACTGGTTTGCATAATGTCCTGTCTGGTTCTGGCGACAGGCTCGGCCCGGGCGGCTGATCGTGTGGCCTTGCTGATCGGCAATTCCGACTACCGCGCCCCGGATATGGCGCTGCGCAACCCGGTCAACGATGTTGAGGCTTTGGGCGCAGCCCTGCGCGAGCTTGGCTTTGCCGTGACCGAAGCCACCGACCAGAACGCAGCCTCGATGGATCGGGCGGTGCACGCCTTTGGGCAGGCGGCGCAGGGCGCTGAAATGGCTGTCTTCTTCTATGCCGGCCACGGGGTACAGATCGGCGGTCAGAACCACCTGATTGGAACAGAATTTTCAGGGAATGACCTGACCGCCCTCAGCCGCAGCTCGATCACAATCGACCGGGTGCGCGATGTTTTGGCCAAGGCGGGGCCGGATGTCGGCATCCTGTTGCTGGATGCTTGCCGCAACAACCCGTTCTCGGATAAAGGGATCGTCGAACAGGGTCTGGTCCGCATCCGGGGCGGTGCAGGGTTGCTGATCGCCTATGCCACTGACCCCGGCAACGTGGCCTATGACGGGCTGGGCGACAACAGCGTCTTCACCTCCAGCCTTTTGGACCACATCGCGACGCCCGATCTGGACGTGCGGCTGATGCTGGGTCGGGTGCGTCAGCAAGTGGTTCTGGACACAGAAGGCCGCCAGATCCCATGGGTCGAAGAATCCGTGCTGAATGAGCATAGTTTCGCACCGGGTTTGTCCCCGGCCAGTCCCAAGGACGCTTTTGAAGCCGATATGGCCCATTGGCGGAACATTTCCGCAAGCAGTGATCAAGCCGACTTCAAAGACTATCTGCAAACCTATCCCGATGGCCTGTTCGCCGCTTTCGCACATGACCGGATTGAGCTGTTGAGGAACACCGCAACCGCCCCAGCCGCGCCGATCAGCGCCACCTTGGCAGCTGCAGAGCCCGACAAGCTGGCCGCCGCCCTATCCACCCTTGGGCTGATGCCGGATGGGCCAAGCCGCAACCTGGAACCTGCCCTCGATCAGTATCGCCGTCGCCTGCCGCTGCAGGAAACCGCAACGCCCGAGCGTCTGTTTGAAGACGCCGCCGAAGTCTCGGTCTTTCTGGCCGCCACGACATTGCAGAGCCTGCGCACCGATATCGTTGCACTGCGCAGTGTCGAACGCACTCTGGCCGTTGCCGAAAACGCATTGGGCCAGATCGAAGAGATCGCGCGCTCGGACCCTGCCGCGCTGCCGGTGCTGCAGCAGGCCCGCAATGATATCTACGACATCTATCGCTCACGCGGTGTTATTCTAAGGCGGCTGGATCAAAGCCGCAGTTACTACGACGAACTTTTAACCCGCGCTGTGGTGTTTTTTCCATCCGAGCCGGGCGCAGATTTCTTTGACGCGGCGGCAACTTCGCGTAACCTCGGGCAAGCTCACGCGCGCTTAAGCGAGGATGCCACATTATTTCTGCGCCATGTGGCGCAAGCAGAAGATAGTAAAAAAGGGAGTTATCAATGGCTGGCAGATCTTATTCCACCCGGCTGATCGCCGCATTGTTAGGGGCATCTTTGGCTTTGTCCGCCTGCGGTAGCAGCAGCGAGCCTGAAACGCTGAGGTCTGTGGGCACCGGCTCAAGCCAGGCGGAGGCCGATCTGGCAAAGCAGGCGGCAGCCCTGCAAAAGACGATCCTGCAAGGGGCGATCGCGGGCGGCGTCACAGGGGGGGCGATTGGCTTTGGGTTGGGCGGTTCTGACGACGTTGGCTCGGGCATCGCCATTGGGCTGGGTGCAGGCGCTCTGGCTGGTACCTATGTGGCCTATGTGCAGCGCAGCTATGCCGGTCGCGAAAGACGGCTGCGTCAGATCAAATCCGATCTGGACCGGAATGCCGCCGAAATGCAGACGACGTTGAACGTGATGAACGAAGTTCTGGTGGCGCAAAAGGCCGAGCTGGACGCACTGAACGCCCGCGCGGCAGCAGGCACCGTGGATCAGGCCGAGCTGCAACGAGAGTTGACCGAGGCCAATGGCAATCTGGCACAGATGGAGCTGGCCATTGACGGGGCAACCAAACGACAGGCCGAATTCGCCGAGGCACGTAGTCTGACGATCAAGCGCCGCCAAACCACCTCTCCCATTGACGGTGATCTTCAGGCGCTATCAAACCAGATTTCGCAGATGCGCGGGATCGCCAGCGATCTGGCGTCGTCGCTGTGACAGGGCAGACCATGATCACACGCATTGCTCTGCCTTGCCTTCTGTTGGCCGCCTGCCAAACCACCACGGACCCGGCGGACGGAGGGTTCTTCGCTGGCGTATCCGGCATTGCGACCGGAGCCTATGATGATCGGATCGAAGCCGCCGAGGGCGATGTGGCGACAGCTCAGGCCCGCAACGACGCATTGGCGGCGCAGATCAGGTCCTCGGAATCGGAACTGGCGCAACTGAAATTGAAAATCCTGCAACAGCGCGATGCCATCGGCGGCGGCGACCCCGCCACAGCCGCCAGAATCGACAGGGTGCTGAACGCAAAGCCCCAAGGCACCACTGCCGAGGCGCAATTGCAGGCCTTGCAGCGCAGTATTTCCGAGGCCCGCGCGCTAAGTGCGGATTTGGCGCGGCTGTCGGGATAAGCCCTGCAGCGAAGTTCAGGTATTTACGTCGCTGGAAAGCCGCGATGTCGCAAATGCGCTAGCAGTGACGTAAAAACCGACCGACAATTCCTTATGACTTGTCAGTGCATCCCAACTCGTATGGATCGCCGGGCCACCGGCTGCAACTTGGTGGCACCGCGTCGGTAACAGGCCGAACGGGCGCTATGCCCAAACTGTTACAGACGACAACGGACCCTTCCATGACACCTGCTCTGCGCCTCGCCATAGATATTGGCGGCACGTTTACCGATACCGTCCTTGTTTCAGGCAATGAAACGATATTGGCCTCGACCAAAACCCTGACCACGCACCAAAACCCGGCCGAAGGCGCGATGGAAGGGGCGTTACGCGTAGTGGAAAGCGCGGGGCGGTCCCTGGCCGAAGTGACCGGCTTCATCCACGGCACCACACTGGCCACCAACGCTCTGATCGAGCGGCGCGGGGCCACCGTGGCAACCGTCGCGACTGAAGGCTTCCGCGATATCCTCGAAATCGCCTACGAACGGCGCTATGCGCAGTATGATATCAATCTGGAAAAACCCGATCTTCTTGTCCCGCGTGAACGCTCTCTGACCGTTCGCGAGCGAATGTCCGCGGCCGGTGAGGTTCTGATCGAACTGGAAGACGGCGCTATTGACGCGCTTGTGGCTGAAATCGACGCCAGCGGGGCGGATGCGATTGCGATCTGCCTTATGCATTCCTACGCGAACCCCACGCATGAACGTCGGCTGCGCGATGCTCTTGCCGAACAACGCCCCGATCTGACCTTGTCGATCTCATCCGATGTCAGCCCCGAGGCGCGCGAGTTTGACCGGCTCTGCACTACGGTTGCCAACGCCTATATCCAACCGTTGATGGAGACATATCTGACCCGCTTCGTCGAAAAGTTCCAAGCCGAAGGGGTCACTTGCCCGATCCTGATGATGACCGCTGGTGGCGGGATGTGTACCCTCCAGACCGCCATGCGTTTCCCGATCCGGTTGGTCGAAAGCGGCCCTGCCGGAGGGGCCATTCTAGCGGCGCGTATCGCCGCTCGGGCCGGGTTGGATCAGGTATTGTCCTTCGACATGGGCGGCACGACCGCCAAGCTCTGCCTGATCGACAATGCCCGGCCCCAAACCTCGCGCCAGTTCGAGATCGCGCGGGCGGCGCGGTTCATTAAGGGCTCAGGCATGCCGGTGCGTATTCCGGTGATCGAGATGATCGAAATCGGCGCAGGCGGAGGTTCCATCGCCGGTGTAGACCGGCTGGGCCGTCTGATCGTAGGGCCAAAATCGGCAGGCTCGGAACCCGGCCCGGTGGCTTTCGGGCGCGGCGGGACCGAGCCGACCGTGACCGACAGCGATATCGCTCTGGGCTACATCGTGCCCGACACTTTTGCCGAAGGGTTCATCCAGATCGACCCCGAGGCGTCAAACAAGGCGTTGCAACGCGTGATCGGCACAGCGCTTGAAACAGACGCGACAGGGGCCGCTGACGGGGTCAGCCGCATTGTGGATGAAAGCATGGCCAGCGCCGGGCGGATGCACGCGGTGGAGTCGGGCAAGGACCTCGGGTCCCGCACCATGATCGCTTTTGGCGGCAACGGCCCCCTCCATGCCAGCCGCGTGGCCCGATCTTCGGGCATTGACCGGATCGTGGTGCCTCCAAATCCCGGTGTTGGCTCAGCCGTGGGCTTTCTGTTCGCGCCCGTGTCATTTGAGATCGTGCGCTCGTACTATTCTCTACTGGGAAGGTTGGATTTCACGGCGATCAACGGCCTTTTTGACGATATGATCGCCGAGGCCAGCGCCGTCGTTGCCCAAGGTGCCGGAGATGCACCGACCGAAATCCGACGCTCGGCCTTTATGCGCTATAGCGGTCAGGGGCATGAGATTGAGATTTCGCTGCCCGACCGCACACTTACCCCCGAAGACCTCGCCCCGCTGACCGAAGCGTTTGAAACCGAGTACCGCAAGCAATTCTCGCGCCCCGTTCCAGGCATGCAGATCGAGATTCTGAACTGGGCTGTGCGGGTTGCGACACCGGACGCTGCTGTTCCTGATCTACCTGCCACCCTGGCGGTGACCACGATGACGCCTTCAGAAACCCGACCCATCATTTGTGATGTAGACGGGCAGATGAAACAGGCTGGTTTTGTGGCCCGCGCCAACCTCAACCCCGGTGACCGCATCTGCGGCCCCGCGTTGATCCATGAACCACAGACGACAACACTCGTCTCAGCCGATTTTTCGGCCCATGTGGACGCCATCGGAAACCTCGTCCTGATCCGCGACCAGAAAGGAGGCACGCAATGACCCCTGCCCGACTACAGGTGATGTGGAACCGGCTGCTGGCGGTTGTCGAGGAACAGGGTCAAACCCTGATCCGCGCTGCCTTCAGCCCGATTGTACGCGAATGCGGCGACATTTCCGCCGGAATTTTCGACGTGAATGGCCGGATGCTGGCGCAGGCCGTGACCGGCACGCCCGGCCATATCAACACCATGGCCGAAGCCGTTCAGCACCTGCGCGCCGCTTTCCCGGTTCAAACGATGAAACCCGGCGACATCTATATGACCAACGATCCTTGGCTCGCTTCGGGTCACCTGAACGACTTCCTGCTGATGATGCCCGCCTTCAAGGACGGCAAAGTCGTGGGCTTTACCTCCTGCACCTCGCATCTGGTCGATCTGGGCGGGCTGGGCATGGGGCCAGAAGGTTCGGATATCTATGACGAGGGTCTGCTGATCCCACCCTGCAAACTGGTCGAGGAAGGCACGCCGAACGCCCTGCTGCTGGACATCATCCGCGCCAACAGCCGTGAACCCGTGGCCAATGAGGGCGACATTTATGCCCTGATCGCCTGCTGCGAGGCTGGGGTGAACCGGTTGGTGTCGATGATGGAGGAATTCGACATCGACGATCTGGACGCACTGGGGGCCTACATCATCGACACCTCGCGCCGGGGCACTCTGGCCGCCATCGCCGAGGTGCCTGAAGGCGTCTACAAGAACGTCCTGAAGATGGACGGGTATGAGAATGAACTGGAACTACACGCCACCCTGACCGTCAGCGCCGACGGGATGCATGTGGATTTCACGGGCACCTCCGGCTGTTCACGCAAGGGCATCAACGTGCCACTGAATTATGCCACTGCCTATACCGTTTTTGCCCTGCGCTGCATTGTCGGCTCGGACATTCCAAACAATGCAGGCTCGCTGGAGCCGTTCACCGTCGACGGCCCCAAGGGCTGTATCCTGAACGCGCAGCGCCCGGTGCCCGTCGCGATGCGTCATACGCTGGGTCAGGTCACCCCCGATCTGGTTCTTGGCTGCCTGCATAAGGCCCTGCCCGATCAGGTCCCGGCAGAGGGCGCATCCTGCATGTTCGACCTGCCCATGCGCCATGCTCCCGAAGTGGCCCGTGACGGAGGCCGCGAATTCGCGGTCGAGCCCGTGCATAACGGCGGCACGGGCGCGCGACCTCATGCGGATGGGTTGTCGGCAACGGCCTACCCTTCGGGCGTGTTCGGCAGCCAGGTCGAGATCACTGAAAGTGCCGCCCCCGTCACGATCTGGCGGCGCGAGCTTCGGCCGGACTCGGGCGGTGCGGGCAAATACCGCGGTGGGTTGGGGCAACGGATCGAGATGACCTCGGCCAACGGCGCGCCCTTCATCGTGTTCCTCTCGGTCGAGCGGCTGAAATTCCCCGCGCTTGGCCGGATGGGCGGCCAACCCGGAGCACCCGGACTTATCAGGTTCCGTGATGGCGAGGAGGATATCCCCGGCAAGGGAGAGCTGCGCGTCGAAGACGACGATTACCTGATTTTTGAAACCCCCGGCGGCGGCGGTTTCGGCGCCCCAACAGACCGGGACCCGGATGCGCTGGCACTGGATCTCAAGCGTGGACTGGTTAGCGCCGAAGGGGCCAAAGCATATCGAGGTGCCTCATGATCCGGCCCGTCCCCCATGTTGGCGCCATGGCCGCCTATGCGCTGGCCGATCTTGGTGGTCCGCAGACGATTTCACTGGCCCAGAACGAAAGCGCTTTTCCCGCCAGCCCTGCTGCCATTGCCGCCGGACAGGCCGCGATGGCCGACATGCCACTCTATCCTGATCCGGAATGGCGCAATCTACGCGCAGCGATAGCCGAGGTGCATGGGCTGGACCCCGCCAATATCTTGTGCGGGGCGGGGTCGATGGAACTGATTGGTTGTCTGATCCGCGCCTATGCCGGGCAAGGCGACCGCGTGCTGGGTACAGATTACGGCTATGCTTTTGTCGCCTCGGGCACCGCGCAAGTGCAGGCGGACTATGCCAAGGCGCGTGAGATCGACCTGACTGTTTCTGTGGATGACATTCTGAGCGCAGTCACTCAAGAAACCCGCATCGTCTTCATCTGCAATCCCGGCAACCCGACCGGAACGGTGATCCCGAATGCCGAGATCGTGCGTCTGCGGACCAACCTGCCCCAAAACATTCTGTTGGTCGTCGATCAGGCCTATGCCGAGTTCTCGGATGCCGAACATGATCCGGCAGAGATATTCGCCTTGGTCCAGCGCGGCGATACGGTCATCACCCGGACGTTTTCCAAAGCCTACGGGCTGGCGGGTGCTCGGGTCGGGTGGGCCTATTCCCCGCCCGAGATCGGAGCAGAGCTGCGCAAGCTGTTGAACCCCAACAATGTCTCGATCCCTTCGCAGGCAGCGGCTGCCGCAGCGATGCAAGATCAGGCCCATATGCGGCAGGTCGTGGCAAAAACCGCCCGTATTCGCGAGGCGTTCACCGAAGATTGCCGCGTTTTGGGGCTAACCGTCCCGCAAAGCTATACGAATTTCACCCTGTTGCGCTTTGCCTCCGTCGAGCAGGCGCAACGGGCCGATACGGCGTTGCGCGCCGAAAACCTGTTGATGCGCGGGATGGGCGGCTATGGCCTGAGCGATTGCCTGCGTGCCACGATCTGCACACAGGATGTCATGAACCGCGCCCGCGACGTGTTGGAAGGAGTGCTGTCATGACCGAGACCCGAACCGCCGCCAAGATCGGCGTTCTGGTGCCCTTCACCAACACAAACCTTGAGCCGGACATGGCGTTGATGCGCCCACCCAACACCACGCTGCATTTCCAGCGCATGGGTGGGTATGACGTGGACGAAATCCCCGGATCGGACCAGATGGCCGGTTTGGGCGCATCGGATATCAGCCATGATCTGCGGATGATCTCAGGCGTGCGGCCCGACATTGTTCTGTACGGCTGCACCTCGGCCACGCTGACCCATGGCCCATCCTTCGACACCGAGCTGGCCGAAAAGATCAAATCCGGCGCCAATGCCAAGTCGATCACAGCCGCGAGCGCTCTGATCGCGGGCATTCATGCGTTGGGGGCCAATAAAGTCGGTTTTTCGTCGCCTTATCTGGGCGAGATCAACACTCAGGCCGTTGCGTTTATGGACCAGAACGGGATCGAAACTGTCAAATGCGCCGATGTGGGCCGCGAACTGGGCAACTACGGTCAGGGAGAATTGACCCCGGACGAAGTTTTCGACCTCGCCTGTCACGCCGACCATCCGCAGGCCGACGCAATTGTTCTAAGCTGCACCGACATGCGGTCCGTCGAGGCCATCGAGCGGGTTGAGGCCGCTTTGGACAAGCCCGTTGTCACGTCCAATCAGGCAATGATGTTCTGCCTGTTGCGCGAACTCGGGCTGCCGCGACATCAGGGGCTACCGGGGCGATTGTTCGACTGTATTTGAGGGGCTAGGAGCCGGGCGGAGCGTCATAGATCAACGCCCCAAGATCCGAGAAAGCCGATACCGGATCTCTCAACCCCAGAACGGCGTCACGTATGGCAGCGGCCCTTGTCTCGCCAAGCGAAGGCGTCGCAAACTTCATGAATTTCGCGACAACTTCACCCTGATCCATAGGAGCCTCGGGGCCGCCGCGTGCGTGGACGTCGCCCGTTTCCAGCACCCGCCCGTCGTGCAAGCGGATCGTGACATCGGCGATGCGGCACTCGGGGAACCGGGCCGAATGGCGCGTGTCTTCGGTAACGGAAATACGTTCCAACAAAGAGGCCACCAAAGGATCAGACAGTCCCGCGCCCGTGATATGCTCGACCCCGATCCGCCCATAGGCCATCATCACCGCCACCGCGAATGGCAGGGAATACTGCGCCTTTGACGTGTCGTCGGGCATGCCCTGGAACAGACAGGCGCTCTCGCGGAAGGTATTGACCTGGACCGAGGCGATGTCTTCATGGCTCAGGTCATGGTCGCGCATAAGCTGCCGGACAGCGTCGATCGCGGCGTGTGCCCAACGGCAGATCGGATAGGGTTTCACATATTGATGCTGCATCTGCCAGAACTGCCCAAGGTTCTGCCAGTGGCTCGTGACCTCCTCGGCCTCAATGGTGATCGCGGGCGCGCCGGTAAAGCCTTTCTCGGCCAAAACGGCCGAAGACACACCAACCAAAGCCCCCCAGCCAGATCCGTCATGCAGCATGGTGGGGTTGGCGATCTCGCGCATCATCTGGCTGCGGGGGCCGTGATATTCGGCAATGCCCATCGCTTGCCGCAATTGGCCCACTCCCAACCCACGCATTCGAGCCGCGACTGCGACGACGCCCAAAGCGTTCCACGCCCCTGATGTGTGATAGTCACTGACCGTATCATGCAGAGAAATCCCGGCGCGCCCGGCGACCTCATATCCGATGGTGACAGCGGTCAGAGCTTCGAGTCCTGAAAAATCCGGAACCGTTTCCGCCAGCGCGCAAAGCGCCGGGACAACAGCGACACCGATATGCCCTTTGGTCGGATTATAGCCGTCATGCCCGTCCAGATTGTCTGTCTGTGTTGCAGCCGCATAGGCGCATCCGGCGGCACTGACCCGGCGGCCATCAAACAACATCCGCGCACCAAAAGCCGGATCACCTGCCCCATAAAGCGCAAAGGCGGTTTCCCGGGCGATGACCCCAGCCGCCATAGGACCCGATGCAATCGTAATGCCCAGCGTGTCCAGCAGCATCAACGCGGCGGCGTTCAGTGTTGCATCAGGGATATCCTCGGGTGTTATACCAAGGGTGAAATCAGCAACTCTCTGGAAGGTATCTGTCACGGCCTGCTCCTAGCTCAACACCTCTCAGGGCAGGTTAGGAGGTTTCGAACGGGATGGCACGAAAACAATTGAGAACGAACGGTCCGACGCCGTGATGCCGAACCGCCCCATGCCAAAAGTCCGGGGATTATTGCCCCATCGGATCAACCAGCTTGTTCAACACGCGGTCTTTTGTAACCTGACCGATGATCGCCCCGTTCTCGGTCACGCCAACCGGCGCGTTGTTCTGGTCGAAGCCCTGAATGACGTCGCGAATATCCGTATCCGCATCAATCGAGCGGTCCGGCGTACCGGTGGCAGGCTCCATCACGTCCCGCGCGCGCAGAACGCCCAGTGGGTTCATATGCGCGACAAAGTCAGCCACATACTCGTCCTCGGGTTTCGAGTAGATCTCGGACGGGGTGCCGCATTGCACGATGCGACCGCCCTCCATGATGGCTATGCGATTGCCGATCTTGAAGGCCTCATCAAGGTCATGAGACACAAAGATGATCGTGCGTTTCAGCTTTTCCTGCAGGCGCAGCAGTTCATCCTGCAGCTTGGTCCGGATCAGCGGATCGAGGGCCGAGAACGGCTCATCCATCAGCAGGATCGGTGCTTGGGTTGAAAAGGCACGGGCCAGACCGACGCGTTGTTGCATACCACCCGACAGCTCTCCGACCTTGCGATCCGCCCAGTCGGATAGGCCGACCAGAGCAAGCTGCTCATCAGTGCGCTGCAGCCTCTCGGTGCGGGACATGCCCGACAGCTCCAGCCCCAGCCAGACGTTTTCGCGCACCGTGCGCCATGGCAGCAGGCCGAATTGCTGGAACACCATCGCGATATGGTTCTGCCGCATCCGGCGCAGGGTACGGGTGTCAGCGTTGGTGACATCCACCATTTCCGACCCGTCCGAGACCCGAACCGCGCCACGGATCACCGGGTTCAACCCGTTCACCGCGCGCAACAACGTGGATTTGCCCGAACCAGACAACCCCATCAGCACCAGCGTTTCGCCCTCATGCACAGTCAGCGAGCAATTGTGGACGCCCAGCACCTGACCACAGGCTTCTTTCACGGTTGCCCGGTCTTTGCCTTCGTCCATGAAGGGCAACGCACTTTTGGGGTCGTTGCCGAAAACGATTGAAACATTGTCAAACTCAACTGCGGTCATGGATCAATGCTCCACTCTGAGGACGCGATCGAGGATGATCGCAACAACAACGATGACAAAGCCAGACTCGAAACCAAGGGCCGTGTTCACCTGATTGAGCGCCCGCACGACCGGCACACCCAGGCCGTCAGCACCGACCAGAGCGGCGATCACAACCATCGACAGCGACAGCATGATAGTCTGGTTCAGACCGGTCATGATCTGAGGCAGCGCATAGGGCAGTTCGACCTTCCACAGGGTCTGGGATTTGGTCGCGCCAAAGGCCTCGGCCGCTTCAAGCAACGGGGTCGGCGTCGATGACACACCCAGATGCGTCAAACGGATCGGAGCAGGTAAAACGAAAATCACGGTTGCAATCAGGCCCGGTACCATGCCGATACCAAAGAACACGATCGCGGGGATCAGATAGACGAAAGTCGGCAGGGTCTGCATCAGGTCCAGCACCGGCCGCATGGCGACATAGAGCCTGGGCCTATGCGCCGCTGCAATACCAATGGGCATGCCAATGGCCATGCAGACCAGACAGGAGGAAAGAACCAAAGTCAGGCTTTCTGTCGTTTCTTCCCAATATCCCTGATTGAGAATGAACAGGAATCCCAGCGCCACAAACAGGCAAACTTTCCAATTGCGTTGCAACAGCCACGTGATGCCCACGAAGACGCCCACAACGATCAAAGGATGCGGGGTTTGCAACACCCATAAAATGCCATCAATCAGCGCCTCAAGAACCCAGGACAACCAATCAAAAAATGGCTCCCCTATCTCTTGAAGCCATTCAAAGACCGCTCGGGCCGTCTTGCCGACGGGTATCTTGTTGTCGGTCAGCCAATCCATCTGTCCGCCTTTCAGAGTATTCCGGGCCTGAGATCAGGCCACAAAAAAGCCCTCCGCCACTGACACGTGGCGAAGGGCGTTATAGGTTATTGACCCAGTGCTGCGTTTACTGCGGCAGCTGCGTCACCGCCATCAATGGTGGTCACGCCATCCAGCCATGCGGTGTAAGCGTCCGGGTTGGCCTTCAGCCACGCACTGGCCGCGTCTGCGGGATCTTCACTATCATCGAGGATCGAGGCCATGATCTCGTTTTCCATCGCCAGCGAGAATTCCAGATTGTTCAGCAGCGCGCCAACATTCGGGCACTCTTCGGCATAGCCTTGGCGGGTGTTGGTAAACACGGTCGCGCCGCCGAAATTGGGGCCAAAGAATTCATCGCCACCGGTCAGGTAGGACATCTCGAAATTGGCGTTCATCGGATGCGGTTCCCAGCCCAGGAACACGATCGGATCGCCCTTGCGCGAGGCACGATCGACCTGCGCCAGCATGCCTTGTTCAGAGCTTTCTGCGACTTCAAAACCAGAGAGGCCAAACGAATCGCCGTCGATCATGGATTGAATCAGGCGGTTGCCGTCATTGCCCGGCTCGATTCCGAAGATTTTGCCGTCCAAAGCATCGGAATGCTTTGTGATATCCGCGAAATCCTTGATGCCCAGCTCGGCTGCTGCGGCGTTGACAGCCAGCGTGTACTTGGCGCCTTCAAGGTTCGCGCGCACGGTTTCAACCGTTCCCGCCTCGCGATACGGTGCGATATCGCCTTCCATCGTCGGCATCCAGTTGCCCAGGAACACGTCGATATCGCCTTCGGCCATCGAGGTGTAAGTCACTGGAACCGAAAGGATCTTGATATCGGTATCGTACCCCAGAGCGTCAAGAATCGTTGTCGTTGCGGCAGTGGTCGCGGTGATATCGGTCCAGCCGACATCCGAGAATACGACCTCGTCGCAATTGGCCAATGCCGCCCCGGCAGATGCCAGAATGGCAAGGGTTGAAATGGTTGTTAGGGCTTTCACTGTAGCCTCCCTGTTTTTTTGATTGACTGGTTAGTTAGGAAAAATAAATGACATATAGTCAAGTCCAATTGTTCACATGCAACCGGATTCAGGCAACAGTTTCTGTCGCGCGCTGAACAATTCACGGATTACTTGGCATGGATTTCAGTTTGGCTACGTGCGGATTGCAGCGCAGGTTTGAGTTGCAGATGCCCCTGGGGACAGGCATGTCCTAGTTCAATATGACACGCGAATGCAATCCGTTAGCAGGTCGCCCAGGAAACCTTTGGGAGCAGCTGATCCGGTGCTACGACACCATCGAAAGATGGAACCGTCGAGAGGGTTCAGCCCCCAGACTTGCTTATTTGCCTTTCCAGACAGGATCACGTTTTTCCGCAAACGCGCGCGCGCCTTCCAGCTGGTCCTCGCTGGCATAGAGAGTATCGACTGTGCGCAGCTGGCGTTTCGTAATACGGTTCATGGCGTCCTGAAATTTGCTGTCTTCGGCATCGCGTACGACCTCTTTGATCGCGGCATAGACCAGCGGCGGGCCCGAGGCCAACAGGCGGGCGAGTTCCCATGCGCGGTCCATCAGCTGATCGGCGGCCACGATCTCATTCACCAAGCCCCAACGGTTGGCTTCCTCCGCGTCGAACCAGCGGCCCGTCAGCAGCAGCTCCATCGCGATGTGATACGGGATGCGTTTGGGCAGTTTGACGCTGGCCGCATCCGCCACGGTGCCCGAGCGGATTTCCGGCAGGGCAAAACTCGCATGGTCCGCGGCGAGGATCATGTCGGCGGACAGCGCAAGCTCCAACCCTCCGCCACAAGCAATGCCGTTTACAGCTGCGATGACGGGCTTGTTCATGTCCCGCAATTCCTGCAGGCCGCCAAAGCCGCCAACGCCGTAGTCCCCATCGACCGCATCACCATCGGCTGCGGCTTTCAGGTCCCATCCGGGGCAAAAGAACTTCTCTCCCGCACCTGTCAGGATCGCGACGCGCAGGTCCGGGTCGTCGCGGAACTCGGCAAAGACTTCTCCCATGACGCGGCTGGTGGCCAGATCAATGGCATTGGCCTTGGGCCGGTCCAATGTGACCTCAAGAATCGCGCCGTCGCGGCGGGTTTTGATCGGGTCCATATCTCAGGCCTTTCTGATGAGGGCATCCACAGCCACCGCCTTTTCGGGCGTGCAGAGGAGCGGGTTAATTTCGACCTCGCCAAGCGTGTCGGCGTTTTGCATGACATAGGCCTGAACGGCCTCAACAGCGGCAACAATGGCATCCATATCAGCCGCCGGTTGGCCGCGATAGCCTGCCAAAAGCGGTGCAATCTTCAATTTGCCCAAGGCGTTGCGGATGCCGTCGGCAGAACTGGGCACCAGCAGGGATACGGTATCGCGCAGCACTTCGGTCAGAACACCGCCTGCGCCCAGGGTCAGGACAAACCCATGCGCCGGATCGCGCACCACGCCCACAAGAAGCTCGGCCACTGTTCCGGTGATCATCTCTTCGATCAGAATTTCAGGGGTCCCAATATCCGTGGCGACATCGGCCACGTCTTCGGCGAGAACACCCAAACGTACAGCCGCGTGCTCGGATTTATGCGCAAGCCCAACACCCTTAACCGCAAAGGGCGCGTCCATGTCCTTGGCGGCGGCGCGTGCCTGATCAGCACCTGTGGCTGTACGGTTCTGCGGGATGCGCAGTCCGCACTGGGCCAGAACGCATTTGGACTCGCCTTCGGTGAGTGTCCTTTTGGCCTCGGCTGTTCCGGGCAGCGTGATCGGTTTAGCCGAGGGCGCTGTGATCTGGCCTGCCGCTTCGGTTGCCGCAAGGGCTTCGCGCAGCCCCATGAAGGGCACCACACCGCCATCCATAAGCCCCTGCGCCACATCTTCGGGAAGCAATTCCGGCAGTGTCGCGGCAACAGCAAATCGCGCGCCCGTTTCCGCGCGCACTTGCATCGCCGCACGAGAGGCGTAGGCCCAGTCGCTCGCATCCGTGGTGGGATAGTCGAGGATCGAAAAAGTCAGATCGATGCCATTGCCCGTCATCCCGGCCCAGGCCTTTGCCATCGCCGCTTCATCGCGCCAGATATAAGTGTGGTAGTCCAGCGGGTTATTCAGCGCCACCATCGGACCGAGTGCCTGTCGCAGGTGGTCAAGCTGACCGTCGCTTAGGCGCGGGAAAGATAACCCGGTTCCAACGGCCATGTCCGCAATCAGGCTCGCCTCGCCCCCGGAACAACTGATCGACGCTATGTTGCTGCCCGGAAGCGGGCCATAGCAATGCAGCAGTTTTAGCGTCTCCAAAAAATCAGGCAAGGCCGAAAGGCGCGGAATGCCGAGCCGCTCCAAAAGGGCCTGCGCACCTGCGTCGCTTCCGGCCAGAGAGGCGGTATGCGACACGGTTGCGGCCTGCGCCTGCTCGGACGCGCCGATCTTGAGCGCCACCAGAGGGACACCTTTGGAATGCGCTTTGGCTGCCAGAGCCTCCCATTCGCGGATGTTTTTGAAACCTTCGATATGCAGGCCTACAGCCGTCACACGCGGATCGTCCAGCAAGGCCGAGGCGATCTGCGCCTGACTGGTTTGCGCCATGTTCCCGCAGGCCACCATATAGGCGATGGGCAGCGCGCGTTTCTGCATGGTCAAGTTGATCGAGATATTCGAGCTTTGCGTAAGGATCGCAACGCCGGACTCGACCGGCTTGGCCCCGTGCTGATCGGGCCACAACAAAGCCCCATCCAACGCGTTGATGAAACCATAGCAATTGGGGCCAAGAATGGGCATGTCGCCCGCAGCTGCGACCAGTTGTGCCTGTAGATCGCCGCCTGTGTCATCCTCCGCCACGGCCTCGGAAAAGCCTGACGCAAAACACACTGCACCGCCTGCGCCAGTGGCGGAAAGGGTGCGAACCGCCTCAATCGTGGCATGGCGGTTGATGCCGATGAAAACGGCATCCGGCGATGCTGGCAGGTCTTCGAGACTGGCATAGGCCCTATGGCCAGCGATTTCGGTCGCTTTGGGGTGAACAGGCCAGATCTGACCCGCATAGCCCATACGTTCAGATTGCAGAATGACCTGCTGACACCAAGCACCACCGCCGATCACGGCGATGGATTTCGGGCGCAAAAGCCGGGTGAGGTCTTTGGTCATCGTCAGGCGCCCAACGGACGCAGGAGATCACGGCTGATGATGTGACGCTGGATTTCGCTGGTGCCATCCCAGATCCGCTCAACCCGCGCGTCGCGCCAGAAACGCTCGATCGGGAAGTCGTCCATCAGACCCATGCCGCCATAGATTTGCAGTGTCGTGTCGGTGACCCGCGCCAACATTTCCGAGGCATAGAGCTTGGCCGAAGCGATCTCGCGGTTCGAAGGCAGGTTTTCGTCCAGGCGCCAGGCCGCCGACAGGGTCAGCCAGTCGGCGGCATCAATCTCGGTGATCATGTCGGCGATCTGGAAGCCCACGCCCTGGAACTTGCCGATGGGCTGGCCGAACTGCTTGCGCTCGGCAGCATAGTTCAGCGCGTAATCGAAACAACGCCGCGCCCGACCAACCGAGAAGGCCGCAACCGTCAGACGGGTCGCATAGAGCCACTCGTTCATGACCGCGAAACCACCATCAACCTCGCCCAGAACCTGCGCGTCCGGCAAGCGGCAATTGTCGAAGTAGAGGATGTAGTTCTTGTAGCCCTTGTGACTGACCGAGCTATAGCCCTCGCGCACCTCAAACCCCGGAGTTCCGCGATCCACCAGAAAGGTTGTGATCCGCTTTTTGGGCCCTTTCGGCGTCTCATCCACGCCGGTTGCAATGAAGACGATGAAGAAATCCGCGTGTTCTGCGCCCGAAATGAAGTGTTTGGAGCCGTTGATGACCCAATCGCCACCATCCTTCACAGCCTGACACTTCATCCCCCGGACGTCCGAGCCCGCATCCGGTTCGGTCATCGCCAGCGCATCCATCCTTTCGCCACGCACAGCGGGCAGCAGATAGCGTTCGCGCTGTTCTTCGTTGCAGGCCATCAGGATGTTTTGCGGCCGGCCAAAGAAATGCGTCAGAGCCATGGACCCCCGGCCCAGCTCACGCTCGACCAGAGTGAAATCGAGATGCGAAAGGCCTGCGCCGCCGACCTCTTCGGGGAAGTTGCAGGCATAAAAGCCCAGGTCGATGCATTTCTGTTTGATCTCTTCGCCCAGCTCATGCGGCACCTGACCGGTGCGTTCGACCTCGGCCTCATGCGGGTAGATTTCGTTTTCGACAAAACTACGGACTGTCGAGACGATCATGTCCTGTTCTTCGGTCAGACCAAACTGCATGGTGCGATATCCTTGAATAGGTGATTGACGCAGGAAACGAGATTTATCATGGTCATGTTGTGCGAAGTTCGGTCATGATCGTGCAGAATTGGAAATTTATTGCGCCACAGGTTTAACATTCTGCTGTTCGATGGATTCTCGAACCACTGCCTTGCCAACATGGTCGAACCCCTGCGGGCAGCAAATACGCTGTCTCGGCAGTCTTTGTATGAGTGGCGGTTCTGCTCTGTGGACGGAGAACCCGTCCACAGCTCCAGCGGGCTGGCGGTGACGCCTGATGCCGCGCTGACCGACCAGCGAGGGGATATGCTCGTTGTGATGCCCTCCTACGGGTTTTTGCAATTGGGCACGCCTGCAACCCTGCGCGCCCTGTTGACGACTGCCAAGAAGCACGCACAAGTGGCCGGGTTGGATACAGGTAGCTGGCTTATGGCGCGGGCGGGATTGTTGGATGGACACCGCGCAACCATTCACTGGGATGAGCTTTCCCGGTTTGAAGAAGCCTTTCCCGCCGTGGACGTCGTGCAAGAACGTTACGTTATCGACGGACCCCGCCTGACCTGCTCCGGGGCGATGGCGGCGTTTGATCTGGCTTTGGCTCTTGTCCGCAAAGACCACGGCCCGCTTTTGTCGATGGAGGTTGCCCATCTGTTTATGAGCCGCGGTCGGAGCGACACTTATGCGCTGCCGATGAAATCCGAAGACACTCTGGTCAACCGCGCCTTGGCCATCATGCAGACGAGCCTTGAGACGCCTCTATCGATCACGCAAGTGGCGCGCAAAGTGGGTTGCACACAGAAACGGCTGGAAATGCGTGTTCAGGCGGATCTGGAAACCACACCGCAGGCGCTCTATCGTCGGTTGCGCCTGAACCTTGCGCGCAGGCTGACCGAAGAAACCGAGCAATCCATTGCCGAGATCGCCAGCCGGTCGGGGTACGAAAACGCCAGCGCCATGACCCGCGCCTTCAAGGCCGAGTTTGGGCAGACCCCCTCGGCCTTTCGCAAAAAGGTGTAACCGGACGGCCCCGCCCTAGTGGCACGACCATGGTGAGGTTTGCGGGTTCAAATGCTTCAAGGCGTCCCGGTCTGACCGAGGCGTCCTTTGTCAGTTACCGCTATTGCGGCGCTCCAGCCGCTCAAGGTTGACCACGGTCGACAGCATAAGCCGGTCATGGCTCCACCCTTCGGTCTGGCGCAAAGTGGCCGAGCCCCAGGCAAGGACAATCGCAAAAATCAAACTGAAAGACAGGACCATCACATGCAGCGGATGCCCCCTTACGGGATCGTCCGCCAAAGCGATCACGCGCTGTCGCAGCACCCGCTTCGCCTTGTTCCCCTTGACCAGCGCAACATTCAGCACCTGAGGACCCCCGCGCGAGACGGTGCGGGCACAATAGTCCAGTAGGCATTTGGCGTAGTCCACCGTATCCAGCCTGCGTCTGGCAACAATGGCCTGATCACAGCCAAGTTCGCGCAGCCGCTCGAACTGATAGCGCAGGATGTGATAGGCCGGGTTCCAGAAAAACAGCGGACGCAGAAACTCCAGCACCAATTCCCATTCAACATCGCCGGTGCGGACATGCTGAAACTCATGCGCGATTGCGAACCGCAATTCGTGTCGATCATTCAGCAGGTTGCTGGGCAGGATCACGTGGCGCCGCCGCAAGCCGCGCACGGCAAAGGGCACGACGATGTGATCCGACAGACGGACATCCACCTTGGCCGAGCGTTTCCACAGGAAGCTGTCCAGAACCGTCTGACGGATTTGCAGCGCGGCCCAGATTACGCGGATGACCAGCAGAGTCGAAACCAGCGCCAAAGCCGCAAGTGCCGCGATCGCCCAAACCGAACTGCCATCCAAAGCGGCCTCGACCCAGCGCTGGCGCGTATTCAGCAGCGTCTCAAACTGGGTTGCGGGTAGAGCAATCTCACCTCTCAGATAGGCTGCAACGGCCACGTCGCCGATAGCCATTGGCTGACCGGGCCAGATAATTTCGAACAGATGCGCCACCCCAAAGGCCAGCACGGGGCTGAGCATAAGGCAAAGTACCAGAGCCCTGAGCAGGCGAAACTGATCGGAAAAGGACAGTCGCATCGAGGTTCGCGACAGGACAAATCGGGCTGCGAACCACAACACGACCGATAGGATCAGAACAAAATTCAGTTCGAGATAGGCATCGAGAACCGGCTTAACCGCTGTCATTTTGCAGTCTCCTTTCTACCAATGCCCGAATATCCTCAAGATCCGCCTCGCTCAGACCCGCATCATCGACCAAACGCGCCACCAGCGAGGCTGGTGTGTTGTCAAACAACGTCCGCGAGAGGTTCTGAAGCGAGCGGGCCTGATACCGGTCCTTGTCCAGAAGCGGGCTGTAGATCAGGGTTTTTCCGCCCTTGCGGCTTTCGACAAAACCTTTTTCGTCGAGAATACGCAGGATCGTTGCCCCTGAAGTATAGGCCAGATTCCGTTCCGGTGGCAGGCGGTCCAATACATCACGCACCGAGCCTTCGCCTAGGGCCCAAAGCTCGTTCATGAACTCCAGTTCAACCTCGGTCAGCAGATTTGTCGTCTTTTTCTTTCGCATCGCTCTTGGTGTCGTCATGATTGGTGTGCCTGTCAGACAAGCATCCTTTCGTGTTTTGTCAAAGCCTAAACTTTCCAGAAAACGAAGAAACCCCAGCCAATGGACAGAAACAGCGGTGTCCAGACCGGTTGGCCCACGAAACCGAGCCACGCCAGAAAGATATAGGCCGCGCCCAGCAGCGTGATGAACAGGCGGTCGCCCAGCGTAGTGGTCAGGCCAAGCACACCTTTGCGTTCAATGCCGTCTCGGAACTTGAACCCCTCCAGAACGCCGATCAGTGCAATGGCCGAGAAGATGCCGACGAACAAAGCCAGTGTGGCGGGCGTCCAAGCCATCCAGAAATCAGGCCACAGCGGATCGGTCCACGAAAAGCCTTTTTCCTCTTGCTGGCCTACGCTGCCCCAACCCGCCTGCTGGGCAAATGCCACAGAGGGCAGGAAGGGAAGGATGATAAGAAGTTTGCGCATATCGAACCTCATACACGTCCCATCGCGAAACCACGCGCGATGTAGTTGCGGACAAACCAGATGACGATGGCGCCGGGGATGATGGTCAATGTTCCGGCGGCGGCCAGCAGACCCAACTCATACCCCGCGCTAGAGGCGGTGCGGGTCATCACGGCGGCGATGGGTTTGGCCTCAACCGCCGTAAGCGTCTTGGCCAGCAGCATTTCCACCCACGAGAACATGAAGCAGAAGAACGCCGCCACACCCACGCCTGCCTTGATGTTGGGCAGAAAGATCGTCACGAAGAAGCGCGGGAAGGAATAGCCGTCGACATAGGCGGTCTCGTCCAACTCCTTCGGGATGCCGCGCATGAAACCTTCCAAAATCCACACCGCCAAAGGCACATTGAACAGCGTATGCGCCAGTGCCACCGCCAGATGGGTGTCAAACAATCCGATGGACGAATAGAGCTGAAAGAACGGCAGGGCGAACACGGCCGCCGGGGCCATCCGGTTGGTCAGCAGCCAAAAGAACAGCTGTTTGTCGCCCAGAAACCGATAACGCGAGAACGCATAAGCCGCAGGCAAGGCCACACAGACCGACAGCACCGTGTTGATCGTCACATAGAGGATCGAGTTGATATAGCCCCAGTACCACGTCGGATCGGTGAGGATGGTGGTGTAGTTCTCCAGCGTAAAGGTCTGGGGGAACAGGGAAAAGCCCGACAGGATTTCGTTCGTGGTCTTGAAGGACATCGCCACCAGCCAATAGATCGGCAGCATCAGGAACGCGATATAGAGGATAGGGATAATGGAGCGCTTCTTCATTGCGCGTCATCCTTTGTCATCAGAGTGTAGAAGACCCAGCTGACCAGCAGCGTGATAGCGAAGTAGATCAGGCTCATCGCGGCTGCGGGGCCAAGGTCGAACTGTCCCAGCGCGATCTTCACAAGGTCGATCGACAGCAAGGTGGTTGAATTGCCGGGGCCACCGCCGGTCAGAACGAAGGGCTCGGTATAGATGTTGAAACTGTCCATGAAGCGCAGCAGAACGGCGATGGTCAGGACGGTTTTCATCTTGGGCAGCTGGATATAGCGGAACACCGACCATGGGCTGGCACCGTCGATCTTTGCGGCCTGATAATAGGCATCGGGGATCGACACGAGGCCCGCATAGCACAGCAGCACGACCAGCGAAGTCCAGTGCCAGACATCCATGACAACGACGGTGATCCACGCTGACAAGGGCTGTTGCGTCATGTCATAGTTGATGCCCAGAACATCATTCAGGAAATAGCCCAGCAGGCCGATTTTCGGCAGCGTGAAGATGTTCCACATCGAGCCGACCACGTTCCACGGGATCAGCATCGGCAGGGCCATCAGGACCAGACAGACCGGCACCCAGAAGCCTTTGCGCGGCATAGACAGCGCGACGATGATGCCTAGGGGCACCTCGATCAGAAGGATCAGGAAGGTGAACAGGAACTGCCGTCCCAGCGCGGCCTGAAAGCGGTCCGAGCGCAGGATTTGTTCGAACCAGCCCAGCCCTTCCCAGAAGAACTGGTTGTTGCCGAAGGTTTCCTGCACCGAGTAGTTGACCACCGTCATCATCGGCACCAGCGCGTTGAACGCGACCAATGCCAGCACCGGCAGGACAAAGAACCATGCTTTTTGGTTTTCTGTTCTCATCAGCTGCGCTCCTCGGTTGCGATCCAGCCGTCGCGGTAAACGCGGGATTGTTCTGGTTTGAATTGCAGGAAGACCTGTGAGCCCGGTTCAGGCACACTATGTTCGGTCACGGCCTTGAGGGCCGTGTTGCCGACCATCGCGCTGACCACATAGTGGCGGCCGATATCGGACACTTTGGTCACATGCGCCGGAATGCCGGTATCGCCGAAGCCCACATATTCCGGGCGGATACCCAGATCGGTGCGGCCACCGTCGCCATGGGTTGGGCCTTCCAGCATCACTTCATGGCCCTCAAACACGGCCCGGTCGCCTTTGGCGTCGCAAGGCAGAACATTCATGCCGGGGGAGCCGATGAAGTGGCCGACAAAAGTGTGCTGAGGGCGCTCGAACAGCTCAACAGGCGTGCCTATCTGCACAACCTCGCCGTCCTGCATCACGACCACCTCATCCGCAAAGGTCAGCGCCTCGGTCTGGTCGTGGGTCACATAGATCATGGTTGCCTGCACTTTCTGGTGCAGCTCTTTCAGCTTCGAGCGTAGCTTCCATTTCAGATGCGGGTCGATCACGGTCAGCGGCTCGTCAAACATCACCGCGTTTACATCATCGCGCACCAGCCCTCGCCCCATCGAGATTTTCTGCTTGTTGTCCGGGCTGAGGCCGCTGGCACGGGTGTTCAGCATATCTGTGACGTCCAGCATCTCGGCGATCTCATCTACGCGCCGCTTGATTTTGGCGGGGTCGACGCCTCGGTTCTTCAAGGGAAAGGCCAGGTTTTCACCCACGGTCATCGTGTCGTAGATCACCGGAAACTGGAAGACCTGCGCAATGTTGCGCTGATCGGGCGGCAAGGCCGTAACATCTTGATCATCAAACAGAATTTGCCCCTCGGACGGTGTCAGCAGGCCCGAGATGATATTCAGCAGAGTGGACTTGCCGCAGCCCGACGGCCCCAGCAGCGCATAGGCCCCACCGTCGCGCCACGTGACATCGACTTCTTTCAGCGCATAGTCCTCGGGGCCTTTCGGCGCGGGCATATAGCTGTGTCGCAGGTTGGAAAGCTTGATCTGTGCCATGTCAGGCCACCCTTTGGCCGTCTTGGCCGAAATACCGGCAATGCGCCGGGTTCATGTAGAAACTGTGATCCTCGCCGACCTGATAGGGATGAACCCCTGCCGCCAAGGACACCCAGTCGTCCGATCCATGTCGGAAATGCGCGCTGGAGTCCGATCCCGACAACTCGGTCACGATCACACGGCCTGTCAGTTCAACGTCAGCCTCGGATGTCCGGATCGGAGTGACGCGATGCGGACGCACAGCGACCATGTATTCGCCATCGGCCATGTTCTGAACCGCCCAGCCGCCACCTCCGGCAAGTTGCGCCTGTGTGCCCGATACTGTGATGCGGGCGACGTTGATCGGGGGGTCCGAGAATACGCGGGCCGCAGCCAGATTTTCGGGATTGCGGTAGATATCAGCCGTCGGGCCGAACTGCGTCACATACCCGTCTTCCATCAATGCGGTATGTCCACCCAGCAACAGCGCCTCTTCGGGTTCCGAGGTGGCGTAGACCACTACCGCTCCGCGTCCGGCAAACAAATCAGGCAATTGCTCACGCAGTTCTTCGCGCAGCTTGTAATCGAGGTTGGCCAGCGGCTCATCCAGGAATACGGCGCGGCTTTCTTTCGCAATCGCACGCGCCAAGGCAGTACGCTGTTGCTGCCCGCCGGACAGCTCGTGCGGGCGGCGATGTAGCATTGGGCGCAGTTGCAGCAGATCGGCGGCCTCTTCCACGCGCCCTTCGATTTCGGATTTCGCCATGCCAGCTACGCGCAGTGGCGAAGCGATGTTGTCGAAAACGGTCATATGGGGGTAGTTCACGAAGAACTGGTGGACCAGGCTGATCTGCCGCTTCTGCGTGTTCAGCTTTGTCACATCCTGCCCATCCATGAAGACCTTGCCCGAGGCGATCGGGTCCAGCCCGGCCATCATCTTGATCAGAGAGGTCTTGCCTGATCCCGTCGCGCCCAGCAGCACATTGAAATGGCCGGTCTGCAGCGTCAGGGATGTGGGTTTGATATGGATGACGTTCCCGACCCTTTTGGTCGCGTCTTTAAGTTCGATCATGTCCGTGAATTCCGATCCCGCAGCGCGATGCGCTGTCTTGGTCTTGGGATGGGGATGCCGCAATCGGCACCCCCGGTTTCAATCGCTTACTGAGACTGCCAGCGCTGAACCAGTTCGTCATAGTTGACGGTCTGGCCTTGCGGCTTTTCGTTCTCAAGCTTGGCCTTAGGCGAGCCTTCTTTCTCCAGCCAGAACGAGGCGTCCTGCGGCTCGTTCAGACGGGGACCACAGCCACCATAGACGTTGGCGGCCTCATCCGCGGCCTGCATGCGGGCCATGGTGATGTCCATTTCCTCGGCCAGACGGTCCATCGCCTCTTGCGGGGTGAAGGCGCCCGAGTTCACGTCACCGATCTGCTGCCACCAGATCTGGGCCAGCTTCGGATAATCCGGCACGTTGATGCCGGTCGGCGACCATGCCACACGGTCGGGCGAGCGATAGAACTCGACCAGACCACCCAGCTTGGGTGCGCGTTCGGTGAACGACTCGTGATTGACCGAGCTGTCGCGGATGAAGGTCAGACCCACATGGGACTTCTTCACATCAACAGTCTTCGACGTCACGAACTGAGCGTATAGCCACGCCGCCTGAGCACGATCCTCGGGGGTCGATTTAAGGAACGTCCAGGACCCCACGTCTTGGTAGCCGACCTTCTGGCCTTCTTCCCAATATGGGCCGTGCGGGCTGGGTGCCATCCGCCATAGCGGCGTGCCTTCGTCATCCACGGTGTTGTTGCCTTCGGACTTCGGCTTCACCATGTCAGCGGTAAAGGCGGTGTACCAGAAGATCTGCTGGGCCACGTTGCCTTGGCTAAGCGCTGGTAGCGACTGGTAGAAGTCATAAGACGCCGCACCCGGAGGCGCATAGGCCCGCAGCCACTCATCCCACTTGCGGATCGCATAGACCGCAGCCGGACCGTTGGCCGCACCACCGCGCGAGACGGAAGCACCTACAGGGTTACAGGTGCCCGCTTCCATGCGGATGCCCCATTCGTCAACGGGTATACCGTTCGGCTCACCCACGTCACCGGCACCAGCCATCGACAGCCAGGCGTCGGTCATACGCCAGCCAAGGTCAGGCGCGCGCTTGCCGTAATCCATGTGACCATAGATCGCGACACCATCGACTTCTTTCACGTCATTGGTGAAGAACTCGGCAATGTCTTCATATGCCGACCAGTTGACCGGAACGCCCAGATCATAGCCGTACTTTTCCTTGAACGCGGCCTTGTTGGCCTCGTCATCGAACCAGTCCTTACGGAACCAATAGAGGTTCGCGAATTGCTGATCGGGCAGCTGGTACAGCTTGCCATCCGGGCCGGTGGTGAACTGAATGCCCATGAAGTCATCCAGATCCAGCGTCGGCGAGGTTGTCGCCGCCCAGTCACCGCCCATCATGTCAGTCAGAGGATAAGCCAGTTGCAGGCGCGAGTGCGTCCCGATCAGGTCGCTGTCATTGACGTAACCGTCATAGAGGTTACGACCCGTCTGCAGCTGGGTCTGAACGGCCTGAACCACTTCGCCCTCGCCGAGGATCTGGTGGTTGACCTTGATCCCGGTGATCTCTTCGAACGCCTTGGTCAGCACCTCGGATTCATACGAGTGCGTAGGAATGCCTTCTGACAGAACGTTGATTTCCATGCCGGCATAAGGCTGTGCAGCTTCGATGAACCACTTCATCTCGCCCATCTGTTCGTCTTTCGACAAGGTCGATGGCTGGAATTCGTCGTCGATCCAACGTTGTGCTGCGGCTTCGTCGGCCCAAACGGGACCGTGCCCCGCAATGACGGCAGCCGCCGCCACTGCGGAAAGTAGATGTCTCCGCATCTGTTTCCTCCCAAAAACTATAGATTCCGGCGCAAACCGGATGGCAACCAACATCAGCGATTTATCGCGCGTCTGTCAAACTAAATTTTTAGTAATTGACGCAAAGGCAGAAATATTTCGCCTTATACCCTGTTATCGTTAAGTTTTCCCACCCTCTCGCAGGACCGCGGCTTCAAAACCTTGGCGGCAAAAGACCGGATTGAAACCACGTCACGAAGCTGACAATCGAGAAAACAGGCAACCCCGTCGCGCTTTGGATATCGGCCGCATAAGGGCACATATTGGTGCATTCCAGAACGATTGCGCCTAGTTCAGGATGGTTCTCTTGCAACCGCAGAGCCGCTTCGACATTGTCAGCGCACGCCTTCTCGACATCCAGAGACTCCTCATTCCCCAGAATTGCGCGCGTGAATTCCTGCCCCCCTTCCGTCGTCCCGATCGGCGTTCCTTGGGGCACCTGCGCTTTTCGCAAGTGGTCCTCCGTCAGAGTCGAGGCCGAGATGGTCAGGACCCCAGCACGCTTTCCGGCTGGCAGAGTGCGATTAACCATCTCAACCTGCATCAGCGACGAGGTTACGACCGGAACCGGAACGGCCTCGGACAATTCTTGCTGGAACAAGGACAGAAAACCGCAATTCGTGGTGATGCCATCCGCCCCATCGCGGACAAGGTCACGGGCCGCATCGACAAACCTGCCCAGCATACCTTCGGCCCCGCGTCGCACAACAAGATCGGGCGAGGCATCGCGCACGATCCGATACAGCACTGGAAACGGCCAGGTCGTTGCGTTGCCCATGTCGCCCGGAATGCGCGGAAAGCGCGCGTCGAGCATCAAGATACCCACCGACGCCCCGTAAATGGATTTCCCCCCTTGTGCGATCATCTGCCCCTCCTCCTGCGGTTCTGAACGTCGAGTCAGCCCGACAGTTTCACATCCCCATGCGGCTTGCCAACAGCGTTAACGGCGCGTCTGCTGCTCGACTGCCTTTGCAAACGCTTCAATCGAGGCCATCAACTGCGTTAGAAATTCTTGCGCAATGATGGACAATGGGCGGCCCTTGGCGGTGATGACCGCAAGATCCAACATCACGGGTGGCTGAAAGGGCCGGGTTTGATAGCCTGTTTCGCCATCGAATGAGACGGTGAACGGGTCTATCATGGCCACGCCCATGCCCTGCTTGACGAAGCTGAGCAGGTTTTCCGACAGGTGCGTGTGGATCTTGGTCCGCCAGTTGCACCCGGCCTTCTGAAACACTTCGCGGGTTCGACGGTGGGTTTGATGTTCGGGTCCCATCACGATGAAGGGTTCATTTTCAAGCAACTGTGGGGTGAGGACCTCGTGTATAGCCAACGGGCTGTCATCGGGGAAAGTCGCCAGGGTTTCGAACTGGAACACCCGTGCATTCAGGGTGTCGTGCAGTACAGGCATCTCGATAATGCCGATCTCGAACAGGCCCGACGTTACCCATTCCTGAATTTTCGACGAATATTGCGATTGAAAGCTGACCGACAGATTGGGGCGGGATTGCGAGAACCGCGCAATCTCGCGCGGCATGAAGCCGAAGGACAACATATGCGGGGCGGCGACCTGCAACTGGCCGGGGTGTTTGTTCTGCAAATCCGTAACCGCCTGCGCCACGTGATCCAACCCGCGCACCACAGTATCGACCTCACGATACAGCAGCTCGGCTTCGGGCGTCGGCAGCAAGCGCCCTTTGGTCCGCTCGAACAACGGCAAGCGTGCTTCACGTTCTAGCTGAGACAAAAGGTTGCTGATGCCCGGCTGCGAAATGCCAAGCACTGACGCGGCGCCGGTGACCGTTCCGGTCTCCATGATCGCGTGAAAGGCCTGCAGCTGGCGAAATCTGAGGGACATTAGATCATCATTTTTTCTGATAGTATAAGCAAGATATAGTATTTGAAATGATATTCGGGTCAAGGCAGGCTGCGTCCTGACCGGAGGTGGGATGTCTGATCTACAACAGAAAATTACGGGCTACGATCTGTGGCACCTTGCGCTGCCAGTGAGGTCACGGCGGGATCACGGCATCGGCTCGGTCGAAGGCGCGTGTGAGGTCGTCATCCTCAGACTAACCGCTGAGGACGGTACGCAGGGCTTTGGTGAGGCCTCGCCCTGGTCGGTTTTCACCGGCACGCCCGAGGCCACGTTTGCCGCGCTGGACCGTTATCTGCGCCCGCTGGTTCTGGGCGCGCGCCTGTCCGACCGGGCGGCCATCATGGCGCAGGCGGTCCACGTCGTCGCCCATTGCACCGAGGCCAAGGCCGCGCTGGAGGCCGCGCTGCTGGACCTGACTGGCTGTGTCTCCTCACTGCCGGTTTGGGCTTTGCTGGGCGGCAAGTGCCGCGATGCGATCCCGCTGAGCTGCTCTATCGCCAACCCGGACTTCGCGCAGGATATCGACCTGTTGGCGCGGTTGCGCGAAGACGGCATTCGAATCGTGAAGCTCAAGACCGGGTTCAAGGATCATGCGTTCGACATCATGCGGCTTGAATATCTGGCCCAGAACCACCCGGAAATGGCGGTCCGGGTGGACTACAATCAGGGGCTCAGCATCGAAGACGCCCCGGCGCAGGTGCGCGACGTGGCGCAGTTTCAACCCGGCTTCATCGAGCAACCCGTGCGGGCCCATCATTTTGGTATGATGGCGCAGCTGAGACAGATGACCCGCGTTCCTCTGCTGGCCGATGAAAGCGTCTTTGGTCCCGAGGAAATGGAGCGCGCCGCACGTGAGGGGATCTGCGACGGCGTCTCGGTCAAGATCATGAAATCCGGTGGCCTGACACGGGGCCAGACGGTTGCCCGCATGGCTGCCGCCCATGGGCTGAGCGCCTATGGCGGTGACATGTTCGAAGCGGGCTTGGCCCATCTCGCCGGAACCCACATGATCGCGGCAACGCCTGAGATCACATTGGGCTGCGAATTCTATCAGGCCAGTTATTTTCTGACCGAAGATATCCTCGAAACCCCTTTCGAGGTGCAGGATGGTCAGGTCATCGTGCCCGAGGGTCCCGGGCTGGGTGGCAGGCCGGATCTGGCCAAGCTCAACCACTATGCGGTTGCGAAATCGGGGGCAGCATGAGCGACAAGAAAACCATTGCCATCATTGGTGCCGGGATTGTCGGCGTCTCGGCCGCGGTCTGGCTGCAGCGGGACGGGCATGACGTGATCCTGATAGACAAGGCAGGCCCTGCCGAAGGGACGTCTCATGGCAATGGCGGGGTACTTGCGTCCTGCTCGATCGTGCCTGTGACTGTGCCGGGCCTGCTGCGCAAAGCCCCCCGCATGCTGTTCAGCCCATCTGAACCGCTATTCATGAAATGGGGCTACTTCCCCAGGCTTGTGCCTTGGCTGACCCGCTACCTGAGCCATGCAAAAGCCGAGGAGGTGGACCGGATCGCCGCCGCCCTGACCCCGATCATTGGCGACAGTTTGAACGACCACAAAGCCTTGGCCGAAGGGACCGGGGCGGAAAAATGGCTGGCCCCCTCAGATTATCTGTTCCTCTACCGTGACCGGGCACATTTCGAAGGGGACGCGTTTGGCTGGAACATTCGGCGCAAGAATGGCTTTACATGGGATGAATTGGCCGGGGAGGCCTTTTACAACTATGATCCGGTCTTCAGTCGCGACATCTCATTTGCGACCCGGTTGGCGGATCATGGGCATATCACCGACCCCGGTCGCTATGTGAAAGACCTTGCCGCCCATGTCGAGGCCAATGGCGGGCGCATTGTCCGCGCCGAAGTCGAAGATATTGCTCGCGACGCTGGCAAGGTCACCGGCGTGCGCGCCGGGGGCGAGACCATTGCCTGCGACACGGCCATCGTCAGTGCAGGTATCTGGTCCGGGCCTCTGGCCAAACGGCTGGGCATCTCGGTTCCGCTGGAAAGCGAGAGGGGCTACCATCTTGAGCTTGTCGCGCCGTCGGCGATGCCCCGCAGCCCGGCTATGGTCGTATCCGGTAAATTTGTTGCCACACCGATGGATGGGCGCATACGGTTGGCGGGTATAGTCGAATTTGGTGGGCTGGACGCTCCGCCCTCGCGCGCGCCATTTGATTTAATGCGCAAAAACGCCCGGGCCGCCTTTCCCGGTCTGACATGGAAGGAGGAAATCGAATGGATGGGGCACCGACCTGCCCCTGCGGACTCGATCCCGATCATCGGTGAGGTTCCCGGTATTTCCGGGGCCTATATGGGCTTTGGCCACCACCATATCGGCCTGACCGGCGGCCCCAAGACCGGCCGTTTGCTGGCTCAGATGATCGCGGGGCGCACACCGAACACGGATACCAGCGTCTACGCGCCAGCGCGGTTCGCAATCTGACCGAATTCGGCAAAAAGGCCGGACAAATGCATAACAATAGGGAGACTATCATGAAGAAACTTACCAGCCTTCTCGCGGCCACCGCATTAACCGCCGCTGCGGCCGCCCCGGCGATGGCCGAAAAATGGGACATGCCGATGGCCTATTCGGCCTCGAACTTCCATTCGGCCACAGGCGCTGAATTTGCCAAATGCGTAACAACCGGAACCGGCGGCGAGATCGAGATCGTGACCCACCCCTCCGGCTCGCTGTTCAAAGGCGCCGATATCAAGCGCGCAATCCAGACAGGACAGGCCCCGATTGGCGAGCGCCTGTTGTCCGGCCACCAGAACGAAAACGCGCTGTTTGGGTTTGATTCAATCCCGTTCCTTGCCACATCCTTTGATGACAGCGCCAAGCTGTGGGACGCCGCCAAGCCTTCGATCGAGAACCTGCTGGCGGAACAGAACCTGACGCTGCTTTATGCCGTGCCGTGGCCGCCGCAGGGGTTGTATTTCAAGAATGAGGTCAACTCGGTCGCCGATATGAAAGGCATCAAGTTCCGTTCGTACAATAACGCCACCTCGCGTCTGGCGGAACTGACCGGCATGCTGCCGGTAACGATTGAAGCGGCTGAGATCAGCCAGGCCTTTGCCACCGGCGTGGCGGATTCAATGGTGTCCTCGGGGTCGACAGGTTATGACCGCAAGGTCTGGGAAAGCCTGAACTACTTCTACGAAGTCGACGCATGGCTGCCGCGCAACTACGTGATGGTCAACTCGGACGTCTGGTCGGGTGTGTCTGACGCCAACAAGAACGTCATCAAAGCCTGTGCGGAGCTGGCCGAATATGCCGGCAACTGGCGCGCCAAGGAATATACCGGCTTCACGCTGCAAGGTCTGCGTGATGGCGGCATGACCGTTGGCCCGGCCTCTGACCAGATGGTGGGTGAGCTGAAGGAGATCGGCGTCACCATGACCAACGAATGGCTTGAGGCTGCGGGCGACGAGGGCAAAGCCATCGTCGATGCGTTCAACGCCGCGCAGCAATAACGCCAAATCGGGCGGCAGGTCCTTCTGCCGCCTGCGGCATCTCAAAAAACAAACCAAGCGGGGACAGTATGGCGGTTATGCGTGGGCTTCGGTCCGTTCTGGATTTCATTTATCAAGCCGCAGGCGTTCTGGCCGCACTGAGCCTGATCGCCATTTTGTTGCTGATCGTGGTGCAGATGCTGGCCCGCTGGACCGGAGAGGTCTTTCCCGGCGCGCCCGACTATGCCGGTTACGCCATGGCCGCCGCATCCTTTCTGGCCTTTGCAAACGCACTGAATCGCGGCAGCCACATCCGCGTGTCCATTCTGTTGAACGCCGTCCCGGACGGATTCAGGCGTATTCTGGAAATCTGGTGCTTCACCGTCGCAACGGCGGTGATGTGGTATTTCTGCTGGTACGCGTACCGCTTTGTCTATTGGAGCTGGAAGTTCAACGATGTCAGTCAGGGGCAGGACAGAACCGCCCTGTGGATTCCCCAATCTGCCATGCTGATCGGTGCCGTGATCCTTGCCATCGCGCTGACCGACCATCTGTTCCACGTGCTGTTCAAGGGGGATCACCGCATCACCCCCGATCTGGCCGACCAAAGTCAGGGGGAATAGTCGCATGGAAAACATCTCAATCATCATCCTGTTTGTCTTTGTCCTTTTCACCCTGCTGGGCACCGGCGTTTGGGTCGGCCTTGCCCTGATGGGCGTCGCCTGGGTCGGGATGGAGCTGTTCACGACCCGCCCCGTTGGCGACGTCATGATCACCACGATCTGGTCCGCGTCCTCATCCTGGACCCTGACCGCCCTGCCCATGTTCATCTGGATGGGGGAAATCCTGTATCGAACGCGATTGTCCGAGGATATGTTCAAAGGACTTTCGCCGTGGATGGCCCCTCTGCCCGGCGGGTTGGTGCATACCAATATCGTCGGCTGCACGGTATTCGCTGCGGTATCCGGCTCATCCGCTGCCACGCTGACCACCGTGGGCAAGATGTCGATCCCGGAACTGCGCAAGCGCAATTACCCCGAACGCATGATCATTGGCACCCTGACCGGCGCGGCAACCTTGGGCCTGATGATCCCACCCTCGCTGACGTTGATCGTCTATGGCGTCACCATCAATGAATCCATTACCAAACTGTTCTTTGCTGGTATCCTGCCCGGCCTCGTTCTGGCCTCGATGTTCATGGGCTATGTCGCGATCTATTCGAAACTGGGCAAGGACTGGCAGCCCAACATCGAAGCCAAGCTGAGCTTCCGCGAGAAAATCCACAACTCTCGCTTCCTGCTGCCAGTGATCCTGCTGATCACGGTTGTGATTGGCTCGATGTATTTGGGCTATGCGACTGCGACAGAAGCCGCCGCCTTTGGCGTGATCGGAGGGCTGTTACTGGCCGCCGGTCAAGGCTCGCTCAACTGGAAGACCTTCACCGAAAGCCTGATGGGCGCAACAAGGACCAGCGCGATGATTGCGCTGATCCTTGCAGGCGCGGCCTTCCTGTCGCTGTCGATGGGCTTCACTGGCCTGCCCCGAGGCCTCGCCGACCTGATCGCCGGGTGGGAACTGACTCGGTTCGAGCTGCTCATGGTGCTGCTGGTCTTCTACATCATTCTGGGGTGCTTTCTGGACGGAATCTCTTCGGTCGTGCTGACCATGGCCGTGGTCGAGCCGATGATCCGCGATGCAGGCATTGACCTGATCTGGTTCGGTATCTTCATCGTCGTTGTCGTCGAGATGGCCCAGATCACGCCGCCCATCGGCTTTAACCTGTTCGTGATGCAGGGCATGACCAATCACGAGATGAGCTATATCGCCCGCGCCGCCATTCCGATGTTCCTGATCATGGTGCTGATGGTTTTTGTTCTGATCTGGTTCCCGGAACTGGCCACCTGGCTGCCCGAGAACCTGCGTCAGAGCCCAAGCGGGTAGCCCCGCTTGAACCCGCTGCATCTGGCGGCCCGCAACGGCCCCTTGGTATTGGTCGCGGGGCTGGTTGCGGGGCTGCTCCTGCCCGGCCTGGCCGGACCAATGCGCCCCTTGCTGCCGCCGCTCGTCATGTTGCTGCTGTTCGTGACGATCCTGAGGATGGAGCCGAAAACCCTCATCGGCTCACTGTCAGAGCTGCGCAGCGTGATCCGCACCATTGCGACGCTTCAACTGGCGGTTCCGCTCACCCTGCTGGCCGTTGGGCAGGCCATGGGATGGATGAGTTCGCCGATCTTCCTGTCGCTGCTGATCGTCGCTGCGGCCCCCTCGATTTCCGGCAGCCCGAACATGTGCCTGATGATGGGGCACCCGGCGGAACACGCGGTGCGGCTTGTGGTGGTGGGAACCGCGCTTTTGCCCCTGACCGCCCTGCCCGTCTTTTGGCTCATGCCTGAATTGGAGGATATGCGCGCCGTCACCGGTGCCTCGGCCCGCTTGTTTCTGTCCATCGCCATTGCGGCCTCGGCTGCGATCGTCCTGCGCCTGACTGTCTTGCGAAACCCGTCCGCGTCGACGCTCAGCAATCTGGAAGGGCTAGGTGCGATCACCCTGGCTGTCTTTGTCATCGGCCTGATGCCATCGCTCAGCGCGACGGCACTGGAAGCCCCGGGCATCGCGCTGTTCTGGATCGCTTTTGCCTGCGTGATCAACTTCGGCGCTCAGGCGGCGATGTTCAGCCTATTGCGCAGGCGAAGCCCACCGGCACAAGCGACGACTATTTCTTTAATCGCAGGTAATCGCAATATTGCCCTGTTCTTTGTCGCTTTACCGCCCGAGGTCATCGCCCCGATCATGGTCTTTTTCGGAGCTTACCAGATTCCGATGTACCTGACCCCGACCCTGATGCAGCGGCTGTATCGAACGAGCGCGTTCGGACCCTAGATCGTTTTGCGTTTGGTTTGAATCGAAATACGCTGTCTCTCCCTACGGTCGAAGGCGCATTTCGAAAACGTTGCCTCAGATAAAACGCGAAACGCTTTAGTCAGACAATCATCCCCTAGGGCAACGATCTGTGGTTGCCCTAAGAATTCGCACAGGTATGGGCCGCAGCGACTATGCGTTTGGCCAGTCGAAGGGCGAAATCAAGCGGGCAGCGGGAAACGCCTGCAAGACATCGGCCTCGGCCTCTTTCAGGAAAACCAGCTTGATATTTGCCCCGGCATCCATAGTGGCATAAGCCGCAAGGCCGTCTTTGCGGGCCTGCCACAAACGGTGCAGGATCACCCAGCTTTGATCGGTAAGGTAAGTCAATGCGGGACGCGCGGCCTGCATCGTGGCGTGCATGGCCAGCGCGTTTGCTTCGGCCGTTTGACCCAGGGTTTCAAAATCTCTGTCAAGGATCGCTTTCTCGATGGTCTGACAGTCCCGTTCCGCCATCTCGGGCCAGCTTGAAAACAGAGGGCTGGTATCGACGGTGTGGTTCATTCCATCACGGGACGAATGCAGTTTCGGGCCTGTGTCTACCTCGACAATGGCAATGCGGAATTCCGGCCATGCCTGTTCGAGCAGCTCGCCGTGGCTGTCACGGCCATCATCGCGCACGCCTTTGTCCCAGCGCACAAACCCATGCCAGAGCGAGCGGCTTGCGCTGCCACTGCCCAAACGGGCGATCAGGCTCATGTCCTGCGTGGTCAGGTCCAGCCCGAAACTGCCGCATAGCGCGCGTGTCAGCGCCGCAAAGCCCGACGCGGAGGACGCCAGACCGGCCGCTGTCGGGATCGTGTTTCTGGTCGAGATCATCAAAGGCAAGTCCCGACTCCCGCGAAACAGATCCGCGAAGCCAAGCGCTTTACGCGCAAACCCCGAGGTCGGCGGCAGAGGCTGACCGTCCAGCAAAACCTCATCCGCCCCGCTCTGAGAAGGCTCAACCTTTGTATGAGACCCCCATTCTGCCAGAGAGATCGACAAGGAACTGTTGAGCGGCAGATTCAACGCTCTGTCCCGTTTGCCCCAGTATTTCGACAACGCGATATTGCTGGGGGCATAGGCGCTGAAGCTTTGAACCTCGCCCGCGTTTCGCATCGCTTGCTCAATGAGGGTCTGAACGGCGTCAGTCATGTATGATCAATCCTTCGCTGGCCAGCGTCACCGGAGTGAACCCGTCAGGCGGCGTTCCCAGGGCCAAGACGCAATCCCCCAGCCCAGAGCCCGAGATCTTGGCCGCCATGACACCCTTAGCCTGTCGCGCCGACGTGATGATCCGGTTCAAGGTTTCATCGCTCACGCCCAAATCCTCCATCCGGGTTTGATAGCTTGTGAGGGCGTCTGCGAAGGCCCCCCAATCGTGGTCGTTCGCTGCATTGATGGCATGATCGGCCAAGCCGCCCATATCCGCGTAAAGCTTCTGGAACTCAGCTTCTCTTCCGGTCATCCGGTCTGCAACCTTTTGCAACACAACCGAGGTGGGGGTCTTGTATCCACAGTATCGCAGGCTGATCGTCGGAGGATGAGGCAGTGCCACCATCTGCGGCTTTGGCGGGGCGTGGTAAGCCAGCATACCGCCCTGCAAGCTGGCCGCCAGATCGGCACCACTGCCGCGGCCCTGAATCTCCTGAATGATCTGATAGGCCTTGGCGTGAATATCGTCTAGCGGCTGGCCCGCGACGGTCAGAACCGCCCCCAGAGCGGCAATGGTCACGGCCGCAGATGACCCCAGACCAAGCGTCGGGTCAATGTCCGACGCAATCGAAATATCCATCCCGACGTCCATCGCATCCCTGTGCATGGCGATTGCGGCGAGGACAAACTTATATGGACCTGCGGCTTGCGCCTGATCCAAATCTACCGTTTGGGTTTCGGCAATCTCAGAGGAGAGACGCACCAATTGATCAGTGCGTGGTCGCAGCGTCACCGTCAGTCTTTGTTCGATCGCCGCCACGATAGCTCTGGAGCCGTAAACGACCGCATGTTCTCCGGTAATCATGACCGATCCCGGTGCGCTGGCCCGTATCATGAATAGGCCCAGTCTGAGGTATTTTCAGGTGCCTTACCCATTCCAGCCCCCGTCGAGGCCAGACGCAATGCGGACCATTGCATCTGAGGGTAGCCCGACATGAAATCGGCCATTTTGTCGTGGTCCTCCATATGTACCAGAACCACCCCGCCAAAATCACCGCGTACAGACCCCGCACCGCAGATTTTTGCCGCGCCCCCAATGCCTTCGATCTGTCTTATGAAGGCTTGGCACAGGTCCGGCACGACGCCGATCATCTCCAGCAACCGCTGATTTTCCGAAATCGCGCCGTCCGGGTCATCCCCCGAGGCTATCGCGGTCAAAAACGCGGTCGTACAGTCGCCGAAACGCTGCCAAAGGGCGTCGTTCTGCGCGTGTTCGGCCTTGACCGCACTGACGCATTCGCCGGTGCTGCTTTCGGGCCGGCCGTGCAAGACCCAGTACCAGCCGTTCCCCGTCAACAAGCCATGATCCGACGGTAACTCCGGTGCCGCAATACCCGCTTCACCTGTACGCACAAGGCCGCCTCGGACAACTGCGGCGGCATCAATCGGCCCTGCGCGCCCATGTTTCAGGCGCTCGCAAAACCGAACGCGCTCATACCTCTCTTCAAGCGTTTTGGGCCGCTCCAACAGGTTTTCAAACAACACCGTTGTTGCCGCGACGATTGCGGCAGACGACCCCATACCCGCGCCGATCGGCAGCCCGGACCGGCTGGACAGCTGTCCGGGCGCCAGTTTGCTGTTCATCGCACCAATGCCAGGGATCGCGGACCCCGGCGCTGCGAGGCTGTCATGCAACAGCGAGGCCAGAGTATAGACCGCCAGATCATCGGGACGCGTGAGGATTTTGTGGACATCCAACTCGCCGCGTGTGAATTGATCAAAGCGCTGATCCAGTGACGACTTGAACTGAGACAACAGTTTCAGTGGGTAGTATTCGCCCGAAGACAAGTTCTCGAACGCGGTCTTTAGACCTTCGCCCAAACCCAGAGGCTGAAACGACACCTCGGTATAACGGGCCACTGCCATTGCCAGCGCTGGCATGCCGTACAGAACCGAATGCTCTCCGGACAGGATCAATTTTCCGGGCGCGTGGGCCCTGACTATGTCATGCGGTCCGGTCAACGTAGATGCGCTTGTTGTCGTCAATGCTTGCCAGTCTGTAGCGCCCTTTTGCCTCGTCTGGCATGGGGGTATCTGTCCCGTCCTCGCCATTCATCGCGTGCCAGAGGGCAACATATTCATCATATGAGACGGCGGTCCGGTCCTCCAGAATTTTCTGGTGGCGGGGTGCAAACAGATGGTCGCGGTAGCCTTCGACCACCTTGGCATCAAAGAATTCGCCGGTCGCGCCGGACCCGTAGGAAAACAATCCAAGCGAATTGCCTGCCAGATCGCTTTCGCTGTTCTCCAACGTGGACAGGATCGCAAGGTACATCGACGCGGTATAGCTGTTACCGACCTGACGATTGTAGATCATCCCCGGCAAAGCGGCTTGCATATCGGCCTCGGCTTTCGCCTCTTTCGCCAGACGCAGATGCGCCTTCTCGCCCATGCGCGAGAATGGCAGGTGATAGCAGAAATGCGCAAACCCATCATAGGGCAAGCCACCATTTGCCTGATAATCGCGCCACGACTCCACCAGCGCCCCGAGATAACGCAACGCCGAGTACTTTCCGTCAACCAGGGGAGTACGCCGGTGGTTAGGGCGCCAGAAATCCATGATGTCTTCGGTAAACAGGCCCGAAACTGTTCCGATTTCCAACAGTGTCGGATCAGCCGTGACCAGCATCGCAACGGCCGAGGCCCCCTGCGTCGCCTCGCCCGAGCTGTCCAGATCATAGCGAGCGATATCCGAGGCGATCACAAGCACTTTGCGATCAGGTTTGCGCGCCACATGGGCGCAGGCCATTTGCAATGCAGCGGTGGCAGAATAGCAGGCCTGCTTCAGCTCAACATTACGCAGGTTCGAAGGCAGCCTAAGGAGCCGCTGCATATAGATACCCGCCGATTTCGATTGGTCGATCCCTGTTTCCGTCGCAAACAAGATGGTGTCGATCCCGTCTGCGCCGAATTGATCAATGATCGGCTTAGCGGCCTCGGCGGCCATGGTCACCACGTCTTCGTCGTGCCCCGGCATGGCGATCTTTTCCTGCCCGATCCCGCGTGAGAACTTGGCCGGATCAATGCCGTGATGCTGGGCCAATGTGTCCAGTGAAATAAAGCGATGAGGCGTGAAAAAGCTCATCGCGCTGATACCAGTAGAGATTACCAAAACTTTGACCTTGATCGGATCAGTGAGACATTTGCCTTAAGCTGAGATACATCGGCGCAGCCCAAAAGAAACATCGCCGTCTGAAATTCGCGACGTAGCTTTTCGATTTGCCGGATAACCTGCGCGCGCGATTCCTGCGCTGCGGCCAAAAACGGCGCGGCCATTCCGCACAGATCTGCGCCCAGAATGATAGATTTGGCCATGTCCACACCGTCTCTTAAACCGCCGCTGGCGATGAGTGTTGTTGGTTCGGTCTTTTTGACCAAGACGTCCCGAGTTTCAAGCAGACTTTCGACCGTCGTCAGGCCCCAATCCTGAAAAACCAGCCCAAGATCGTCCTGCTCGTCTGCGCGGCGGTGATATTCGATCCTGCTCCATGACGTACCCCCGCGACCAGCCACGTCGAAATGGCGAATGCCGGCGGCGTAGGCCAGCTCGACATCAGGGCCGGACAGCCCGGCACCTACCTCTTTGATCAGCACAGGCACCGGCATGTTCGAAACCAGATCGGATATCTTGCCAGACAGGTTGGAAAAGTCGCGATCCCCTTCAACCTGCACTGCCTCTTGCAACGGGTTGAGGTGCAGATACAGCCCGTCGGCCTCAAGCGCCTGAACGGCCTGCAGGCAGTGGTCTGCATTTAGCCCTGCGTTCAGTTGCACCGCGCCGATATTGCTGATCAGGGGTATACTCGGCGCAGCATCGCGCAGTTGAAAACTGCCCCTCGAGGCAGGATCCGCAAACAAAACACGTTGTGAGCCGACCGACATTGCCACCCCGGTCGCCTCGGCCGCCTCTGCAAGGTTGCGATTGATCCTGGTGATCTCGTCCCCGGTTCCGCCCGTCATCGACGAGATCAGCAGCGGAAAGCTGAGCGGCTTGCCCAGAAACCGGGTGTTGGTGTCGATTGCATCCAGATCAAGCTCAGGCAGCGCGCGGTGGGTCAGAGAGATCGCGTCAAACCCGCTGCGCCCGCGTTCGACATCAGGGTCTTCCAGAACGGCGCGCAGATGGTCCAGCTTGCGCCCGGCCACGCTTCGGTCGGCAGGTTTGGGCATGGTCATCGTTCCAGTTCCATATGGGTGCGCACCAGCTCTCCGGGGTTGGTTTGCGCGGCCATCAAGGACAGCTCACCGCACAGTACCGCACCGGCACAGATGCCAGCCAGCCGACGGGCGTTTTCGCCCGCCTCGCGTTCCTCTTTGCAGCCCATCAGGCGCAGGTTTTCTTCGACCTGATCATTGCCTTTTCCCGCCCCGACCGAACCGACGATCAGGTTCGGCAAGGTGCATGAGAAATAAAGGTCTTCACCGCGCGCTTCGCAATGAACGATACCTTGGCTGCCCTCAATGATATTCGCAGCGTCCTGTCCCGTGGCCAGATAGAAGGCCAGCAAAATGTTTGCGAAATGCGCGTTGGCGCTGCGCAGAGATCCCGCGAGATTGCCGCCAATCAGGTTCTTTTCGAGATTGAGCGCAACCATCTGCTCGGGCGTGGTGCGCAACATGCGCCGCAGAAGCCGGCCCGGGATTTCCACTTCGGCAATGACGTATTTGCCCCGCCCCAAAAGCCCGTTCGCAGCGGATGCCTTCTTGTCGGTACACAGGTTGCCCGAGATCGACGCGTAGGCCAATTCCGGCTGGTCATCCAAGACCCAATTCAGAACCGCCTCGGCCGCCTTGGTCACCATATTGTGACCCGAGGCGTCGCCGGTGGAACACTCGATCCGAATGAACAGCAGGTTCCCGGCGATCTGGCGGTTCAGCTTGATCAGGCGGGCAAAGCGGCTGGTCGAGGTGACGATCTCGGCCACTTTGTCGGTCTGCGCCTCGATCCGTTGCCAGGCTTGATGCGCCGCCGCTGCATCCTGCGCCCGAACGGCAATGGACCGTGTCATCCGCTCGTCAACCAGGGTGACCTGAATACCGCCTGCATGCCGCGACACACCTGCACCACGCGCTGTGGAGGGCCATAGTGGCGTTTCGAAGGTTGCCAGAGGGACGCTGACCTCACCGGACACCATATCTCCCCTGAACAGAATAGGCCCGACCCATTGGGTTGGAAGCGGGGTCACGAACGTAGATTTGGCGCGCACCTGGTTACCCTTTTCAGTTTCGGTCGACAAAAGCGTCTGATCCGATGAGGGGTATCACCAGACCAAAGGGCCAATGTCAAACCGCGAAAGCCAAACATAGCGGCCATCGCGGCGATCCCAACGGGTAAACTTATCCTGCATCAGCGACATGATGTCGTCACACGCGCATACAGTACGGGCAATCAGCCCTCGGACAGGCGGGACAACAGGACCTCGATCCCTTGGACCAGATCGTCATAGGTGTTGCGATCGGCCATGTACTCTCGCAATTGCTGGTTCAGCCCGCCCGGCGTGTTTAGGGATTCGACAAGATCGGCCATCGCGTTCTCGGTCTCCATCGGCGCGGCCATGATCGACCCTCCGATCAACAGGCGCAGGCGTTGGTCCGGACGGCGTTTTCAACCTCGGTCTGCGAGGCCGGTGACCTGTCGGCGGGGGCTATGACACATTTGGGAACATGCTGGCGCAGGCCACGACCGGTAAGCCGGGTCACGTGAGTGCCGTGGTCGATGCGGTCACACATTTCATTTGCCAAATTGGCCGGCAGAACATGCATGAAGGCGATGTCTGCATCACCAATGACCCGTGGGAGGGCAAAGGCCATTTACATGACATCACCATGGTCAACCCGTCTTTTCACAGGGGCGCGCTGGTCGGGTTCCTCGCCAGTACCACGCATATCTTGGATATCGGCGGGCGCGGCTTTGGGGCACCAACAACCATTGCCCGGGACGACGGGTCCCACATGCGGATCAAAGGGAAAAAGTTTAGGCCACATGGGCGCAAAGTCGTGATGGCCTTCCCGGACGGCGCTGGTTACGGTAGCGCGTCGGAACGGTCAAAACAGAAGGTGAAGCGTGATCTGGCGCTCGGTTGAATTTCAGATGAAACAGCATCTCGCCACTATGGTTTGCCAGCATCCGAGATCACCGAGGTCCTCCACACCGTTGCAAAGGGAAAAAACGAATGAGCAACCAAAGCCCGGCCCGGCAAAGCTATGACGTGGTGATCATAGGCGGCGCGATCATGGGCGCCTCGACCGCCTGGTTCCTGTCGGACAATGCCGATTTCAACGGGTCGGTTCTGGTGATCGAACGCGACATGACCTTCGCCTCATGTTCAACCGGGCATACAAACTCCTGTATCCGGCAGCAATTCTCGGCCGAGCTGAACGTGCGGATCAGCCAGTTTGCCGCCGATTTCGTGAAGAATCTGCGCGGTTACATGGGCGGTGATGACCGGGTGCCCGAGCTGTCGATTCATTCCTTTGGCTACATGTATCTGGCCGACACCGAAGGCTTTGCCAACGTGCTGCGCGACAACCAGAAGGTTCAACATGACGCCGGTGCGGCAACGCAGCTGATGAACGCGGATGAGATCAAGGCGGCCTATCCGTTCTATAATGTCGATGACATCGTTCTTGGCTCGATCAATCTGGTTGACGAGGGCTATTTCGACGGTGCGGCCCTCGATCACTGGTGGCGGCGACAAAGCCGCGAGCGCGGCGTCGAATGGGTCCAGAATGAAGTCGTCGAGATCACTCGTAGTGCCGCGGGTACCAAGATCGAGAGCGTAACACTCGCCTCGGGCGACGTCATTGCATGCGGACAGGTGGTCAACGCGTCTGGCCCTCGGGCCGCCAGAACCGCGCAAATGGCGGGGATTGACGTGCCGGTTGAACCTCGCAAGCGTTATTCGTGGATATTCAGGGCAGAACAGCCGCTGGACCGTGACCTGCCCCTGACCGTCGATCCCTCGGGCGTTCATGTGCGCGAAGTCGGAGGTGGCACGTATCAGTGCGGCGGGCATTCCGATACAGACCCAGCGGTGGAGTTTGACGATTTCAACATGGATCACGCCTTCTGGGAAAACCACGTCTGGCCTATCCTCGCGACGCGCATCCCCCAATTCGAAGCGATCAAGTTGCAAAGCGAATGGGCTGGGCACTATGCGATGAATACCTTCGATCACAACGCAATCATGGGTCCGCATACCGAGATGTCGAACTTCATCTTCCTGAACGGGTTTTCGGGGCACGGGCTGCAGCAATCTCCGGCGATGGGGCGTGGCACAGCCGAGTGGCTGACCTATGGCGAGTATCGCGCGCTTGATCTGACGCCCTTCAACTACGAACGTATCCCAGCCGGGCAACCAATCATCGAAAAGGCAGTGATCTGATGGAATTTGCACCCAACCCCTTCACGCGTGCGATTGCAAATGGCGACAAACAGGTCGGCGTGTGGGTCAGCATGTGCAGCAACACCGTAGCCGAAGTCATAGCCACCGGAGGCTATGACTGGGCGCTGATCGACATGGAGCACAGCGCAAACGACTATCACAGCGTGCAATCGCAGCTACAGGCCTTTGAGGCGTCTCAGACCACCGCACTTGTCCGTGTTGAATGGAACGATGCGGTTGTGGTCAAACGTCTGCTTGACCTCGGCGCGCCGGGGCTTTTGTTTCCGATGATCCAATCCGTAGAAGAAGCCGAACGCGCCGTGGCTGCCACGCGATATCCGCCGCGCGGTGTCCGTGGGTTTGCGGGTTCAAACCGCGCAACGGCGTTTGGGCGGATCAAGGACTATGTGACGCGTTACGAGGACGAGCTGACCGTTCTGTTGCAAGTGGAATCCCGCGCCGCCCTGGAACAGGCCGAGGCTATCGGCACTGTCGATGGTGTCAGCGGCATCTTCTTCGGCCCGGCGGATATTGCCGCCGATCTTGGACATGTCGGCGATCCCATGCACCCCGAGGTCTGGTCCGAGATCAGACAGGCCGCACAGAAACTGATCGCGCGCGATGTGCCCGTTGGCACATTGGTCACCGAGCCCAGTTTTGCGGCTGAGCTTATGAACGAAGGGTTTACCTTCGTTGCCAACGCCATTGATACCGGCCTTCTGGCGCATGCAGCTGACACAGCACTGGCAGAAACGAAAGATCACCTGAATTGAGCTTTGCCGCCTCGCGCCTTGCATCCGTGAAACCTTCGGCCCCGGCTTGGGTCAGTCAGGCCGCGAAAAAAGGCCAGCGCACGGGTAACGATGTCATGCGCCTCGGAGAACACGATTTCGACATGCCCGATGGTTCTGTCGCAAACTCCGTCCCACCTGTCAGGTTGAGGGTCGTTCTGGTGGCCTCTACTCGAAATTGACAGGAGCCGACACAGAAGCCGACGATGACAATCTCATTCAAGGGCGCGCATTTTCCGATAGACGTGATTTTGCACGCAGTTTTCTTCTACCTGCGCTACGGTGTTTCAGACCGGGATCTGGACCATGCAACGCTAAACTGGTGGGTCAGCCGATAGGCTGGCCTCATTGCTGAAACGGCGCGGTATAGAAAGCGACCTGCAGACCGTTCGTGGTGCATGGATGAAACCTATGTGAAAGTGAAGGGTGAATGGGTCTATCTTTATCGAGCGATCAACAAACACGGCAAGACCCTGGATTCCATGTTGTCCGAGCGCCGGAATAAAACCGCAGCGACGAAGTTCTTTGCCCGTGCTCGCGAGGTGAACGGATTGCCGCGCAAGATCGTCATAGACAAAAATTGGCGCAAACACTGCTGGGATCAAGGCAGTCAGCAAGATGTTCAAGAGCTTCGGTTGTCCAATCCCGATTGAGGTGATCGGGCGGAAATACCTCAACAACATCATTGAACAGGATCGCTGGTTCATCAAACTAAGGATCAGACCCATACTGGGTTTCAAATCTTTCGCTTCAGCCGCAACTGTCCCGGCGGGCATAGAACGGGTCAACATGATCCGCAAGGCTGCTTTGTTCAGAACCTCAAGCGGTTGCAGCTTGCGCGTCACCGGCGCAAGGCGGGTCTGAACCGATTTCTGGGCCTGCAAACGGGCGGCGCGCCCTGCGCGGTGCCTTACACGCGATATGAAACACCACCGTCCACGGTGATTTCGCTACCTGTGATATAAGACGCCTCATCGCTGGCCAGAAATACAGCGGCATTGGCGACATCCCAGGGTGTGCCCACACAACCCAGCGGAATGCGCGCCGCGCGCTGGCGATCCAGCACGCCCCAATCAATGGCGTCAGGGTCCTTCGAATTTTGCGCGGTGATATCGCGCGCCATGGGCGTATCTATGAACCCCGGCAGGATCGCATTGGCACGGATACCATGCCGGGCCATTTCAGCCGCGAGCGAGCGCGTCAGCCCCGCGATGGCCGCCTTGGAGGACGCATAGTTTCCGATCCCCGGTCTCGGGTGGGTCGCAGCGATAGAAGACACCGACACGATCCGCCCCCGTTGCGGGCCGGGATTGCCCAGCATCACTTTGCCCGCCGCCTGCGACAGAACGAACGGGGCCATGACATGCAGATCATAGATGCTGCGATAGTCCTCGACGGTCTGGTCAAGAACATGGCCGTGATTGGTGATCCCTGCGTTGTTGATCAGCCCCCAGATGCTGCCGGCTTGACCTGCGACCTCATGCACCCAACGCCTGCAAGCGTCGAACTCCGTCAGATCAAAGGCCGTTGCCTGCGCGTTGGCCCCCTGCTCCCTGAGGGTTTCCGCCGTGGTCTGGACCGCGTCGGCATTCAGATCCTGCAGCCAGACCTGCGCGCCCAAATCCGCGCAGGCCTTGGCCATGGCCGCGCCTCGGCCACGATACGGCGGGTGACCTCTTCAGCATCGCCGATGATGGCGCGCTGCATCACCTCATCGAGGGTCGGCTCGTTGTCGAAGGGTACAATCTTCAGGTCTGCGCCTTGCATCAGCGGCTCGGGCCGACGCATGTTGTTGGCCATACGCGCATGGATCAGAACCTGTTCGGCCGCAGAACGGGCGTCATCCTTGTCTTTGGCAACGTAGACATATCGTTGAACGGCAAAGGGAAAGTCACTTCCGCCCAAGCCGTTTTCCGTTCGCGTTTCCTGATAGAGACGCCGCGCTGTCGCCAGGATGGAATTTGGCCCGATGGCCGGACCCGTCAACGGGTTTTGTCATCAGGTTGAAAAGCGAAAATTCCATGACCGCGGGCTCCGAGTCTATCCGGGTGAATGTCCTTCCTTCACATTTCCTCAACCCCGCCAAACTTCCAAATGGCGATTCCTAGGCCACTGCAACAGGAATCCTTATGCGTGGGGCGCCTCACGCCGCAACCAGTGCAGAAACGCCTGAACACGAGGCTGGTTCAATCGGCTGTGGGGGCACAGAAAATGATAGGCAAACGGGCCCTCGACCGCCTCGAACCGAAGCGCGATCAGACTGCCATTGTCCAGAAAATGCTGCGCGATGACGTCGCGGACAACACCGATCCCGCCGCCAAAAGCAATCGCGTTCAGCGTGGCGCTGGTATCGCCGAAATAGGCGCCATGTTCGAACAAACCCGGGTTGCCACCATTGTGTTCAATTACTGCACGCCATTCACTGTTGTTGGTATCCTTGAAAAACTGGAACCCGGCCAGATCATCCACCCGCGTCACATCGGCCAGCTGATCCTGCAGCCGGGCCGAGGCCACAAGGATATGGCGTTCGCCGAACAGACGCTCCTCAAAGACATTCGGCGTGCCGCCCGGCCCCCAACGGATGGCGACATCCGCATCCTCCTGTCCGAAACCAGTGCAGGCCACGGTGGACAAGGTGATCAGGTCGATCTGCGGGTGCGCCTCATGAAACCGGGTCGCGCGGGTCGCAAACCAGGTCGATCCGAACGAGGGCAACAGGCTGACCGTCAACATGGTGCGCCCAGCGTCCGGCGCAAGATCCTGCACAAGTAAGGCTTGGCCTGACGGCAAGAAATTCGTTCTTGTGACAAAAACTGTCTAGTGCAAGCTCTGACCGCCCCACCGCTCTGAGTGCATGATGCACCCGACATATTCACCTGTCTGCAAATCCAGCCGGCTCTCTTTCGCTCTCACCGCAGTTTCATCGGCAAGGTCAAGTGTGTGGCGGCCAGCAACAACCACCTTCTGCCATGTTGCAATGCAAGTGCCAGGGGGTGAAAGACCCCCAGACCCGAGCTTGTCAGGATGGAGGGTTGAAGGGGCGCATGCCCTGGTCAGACCATACGCCCCTTCAATCTTGTGGTGCTGTGTGTTCGCGTCAGAGAAGCGCGCGCACTTTTTCAAGAAGCGCCGCGTTCACGGCGACACCTTCGGTTGCTGCGCGCTCGCGGCAAGTGCGGCGGCCATCGCCCGGAAGGCGCGCGCCATCTTGGTCGCGGAACGAGGCAATCAGCTCTCCCAGCTTCTCCTGGAACGCCCCGCCCGAGGTCGCCTGCGGATCTATCGCGATAAAGAACTGCCCTGTTTTCGGCGGGCCACCTGCCGTGCCCGAGAACGGGCTGGCGACCGACCCCAGCGTTGCGCCGGTCATCGCGGCGGCCATCAGCTCGACCGTCAGCGCGATGCCCACGCCTTTGTAGCCGCCCGATGGGACCATGGAACCCTTGAGGCCGGCCTCAGGGTCCGTGGTGGGCTGGCCGTCCGCGTCCAAAACCCAGCCTTCAGGCACAGGTTTGCCTTCGCGGGCGTGTTTCATGACTTCGCTTTTAGCGATGGTGCTGGCGGACTGGTCGATCAGCAGCGCCGCGTTTCCATCCGCGTCAGGCGCCGAGATCGAGAACGGGTTGGTCCCGACAACCGGTTTTGCCCCACCCGACGGCGCGATCGAGGCAGGCGCGTTGGTGAACCCGATCCCCATCAGACCTGCCTGGGCCAGACGCTGCGTATGCACACCCAGAACGCCGCAGTTATACGAGTTGTTGATGGCCAGAACCGCAACACCCTGTTCGCGCGCCAGCGGGATTAGCTTCTCGAACCCAAGATCAATTGCGCTGTGGGCGAAGCCGGTGGCCGCGTCCACGGTGACAACTGCCGGACGTGGCTGCGCGACCACGGGCTTGGCGGCCCCGTCAACCTTGCCGCATTCCACATGCTGCGCATAAATCGGAATATAGGCCAACCCATGCGAGGCCACACCGTCCGCTTCGGTCATTGCCGTTGCAACGGCCAGAGGGCGGGCGTTTTCCTCGGATGTTCCGGCTTTGACAAGGGCGCGGAAGGCCAGATCTTCGATCTCGGCCAAGGTCAGGGTTTCGGTGGCGGTCATTCTTCTTTCCGTTCTTGGCTATGTGCCCCTTGTCGCAAGGGGCGAAGTTTCAGTCGTTATCGCTCAGACCCGCGCCAGCGCCGCGCAGGCGGCTTTCTTCGGTTGCAGGTGCGAATGTGCGGTGGGCAAAAGCGCTGAGCCTGTTCCAATCAGTGTCGGGTACCTCGGCGCGCAGGACCGGCTCGCGGCGGCCTGTCATCTCGGCGGGAGCGCTGAAAACCAGCTTGTCCGCGTGGCGAGCCTCAAGCGCCTCGGGCGTGGCCTGCACACAGATCTGCCGCCCATCCGTTGCCAGACGAGCGCCCTGCCATTCGGCTGCAACCGGAACGCCCAAACGCAGCGCAGCACCACCCATGAAGGGAACGGCCAGCAAGGGCAGGCTGACATTTTCCATGGTGATCGAGCCGCGATCCATCAAACGCACTGCGCAGTCGCTGAGCGATGCCCCGGCGATCAGCGGGCTCATCCGGCGCGTCGGCGCATGCCAGATTTCGGCGCTCAGCGAGACGGGCGAGACGTCGATTGACGGGATACGGTCGTTCATCTCCAACAGGTCGGCCAGCAATTCGGCACCCGAAAACCCAAAAGCCGACAGCCAGCGCGTTCCCTTGGCGGCCTCTTCCGCCAGACCCCAGGACAGGCCCGCGCCGCGCGCGGCGCGTTTGCTCATAGCCTCGATTTCGTTCAAAGAATGACTCATGCAGCGGCCTCTTCAAGCTCCGGGAAAACCCAGAAATCGGCATTTTCAGATGTCAGTTCATGCGGCAGGGGCGCGTTGCCATACATGCAGATACGCACCCAACGGTCCGAGCGGGGATCGAACTTGGTCGCCCCGAAGAAGGACAGTTTGCAGCGCAACATGTCGATAGGCAGCACCCGGTCCGAGATCGTGTTGTCGCGGATCTCGGCATAGGGCGCGCGCCCTACGATCTGAACGCGGCGCAGCACGTGGCGGTGTTCGGGATGGCGCAACAGGAAATCGGCGACCTGCGCATCATCCGACCAATGGGCCAGCGCCTGAAACAGCTGCGCGGCATCCCGACCGGGAGCCAGCGGCTGCTCGTATTCCTCAATCGGTTCCTCGAAACGTTCACCCAGACGCGGCTCCAGCTTTTCTTCCGAGACATACCAGGCGCGCGCCTTGCTGGCAGGGGTGGCCCAATCGGTCTCAATGGCCCAGCCGTAAATATCCTTGAGTAGCGCCCGCAGATCACCGATCTTCATGGCCCCGGCGATGCGGAACGTGGCGGTGTTATCGGCTGCCATACCTTCGGCAAAGGCGTCGACCAACGCCCCGTAGGGTTCCAGCATCAGCGAGGCGATCCATTCTTGACCCTCAAGGGTCAGCGACTGCTCAGCCCAGGAATAGAGCGCATCCCAAGGGTGATCAGCGCCAAGATCCGCATCCGACAGATACGCCTGAACCTTGGCGATATCGGCCCGCAGGGCGGCGAGTTTCTCGATCTGGATCGGATGTTCGGACTGCCAAGTCTCGACGATCTGCATATTGCGCAACAGGACATTGCGGAACACCGCGATTTCCGCATCGCTGGCCTTTTCAACCCCGCGCACAACCTGTATCGCGCCTTCACGCGCGGCCATCCAGTTGTTGAACAGCACCGGATGGTTCAGCAAAAACGGCGCCATCCCCAGACCGGTCGAGTTGCCGATCCCCATCGATCTTGCAATCTCAGCATCCAACTTCGTGGCCTGCGCGCCGTTGGCCGCAGCGCGGGTATCGGCCATATATTGCACCAGATCGGTCACGAACCAGCGGGTCAGGTAGACCGACAGCATCTCAACCTGGAACGGCGCACGGAATTCCGGACGGTCGGCGATCATTTCGCGATCCGCAGCGCCCAGCTTGCCAGACCCGTAAACCGCAGTGGTCCGCATCAGGTAGCCTACCGCGTCAATCTTCTCGATCGAAGGTTGGCGACCTTCGGCCAGTTCGCTGACCACATGTTCCCACAAACGCACCGAGCGGTTGGCGCGGGAAACCGATAGTTCAGACCCGGTCACGCGCCCGGCTTCCTGAACGGGGATATTGTGCGAAAGACGCTCGATATCGGCGTCGGTTGGCACACCGTCAAACAGGGTAAAGGTGGCATCCCAGGCCTCGGCGATCACTCGGTCCGAGCGTTTTTCGGGCGGCAGATCATGGGCATAGGCGATCAGGGAATAAGACCGCTCCGGCCCATGCGCGGTATAGACGGCATGGCCAACGCCAGTGCTGTCAATCTCGAACGCAGTTTTTTCAAACCGCCAATTTTCCCGAGCCAGTCGTCGCGTCAGGATACGCATGAACGAAAGGCGCGACTGATGCATCGAGCCAAGACGGGCAAGGCGCATCACCATGTTCGGATCACGGCGAGGAACGTCTGTCATACGATTGTGCCTCCTCAAGTGCTAATATCTGGTCTTCTCCTGAAGTCTTCAGGCGTGTTGGCGGGCCGGATGGTCCGGCCCAGCCTGGATCGTTTAGCTCTCTTTGCCCTTCGCCAGCGTGATGCGCAGCGCATCCCAAAGCGACGGTAGCAAGATCAGCGACACCGGAACAGCGGTCACCACGATAAAGCTCTGCAGCTTTGACACACCGCCCGATCCAACTGAGATCAGGATGATGGCCATAAGGCCCATCGCGATGCCCCAGAAAACGCGCAGCGCTGCGGGTGGGTTGTTCTCGTTGCTCATGGTCGCAGAAATGACATAGCTCATCGAGTCGCCAGTGGTAGCAACAAAAATGGTCGTCAGGATCAGGAACAGGATCGAGATCACGAAGCCCATAGGCAGATTGTTGGTGATCGCCAGCAGGGCGGCGGGCAGGTTGAAGCCTTCGAATGCAGTGGCGACTGTGCCGGGGTTCTCAAGCTCCATCGCAATGCCGGTGCCGCCGATGATGGTGAACCAGAAGTTGGTCACGATCGGCGCAATGATCGACAGCATGATGATGATCGAGCGGATCGAACGACCCCGCGACACCCGTGCGATGAACATTGCCATCAGCGGGCCATAGCCCATGAACCAGCCCCAGAAGAACACAGTCCACCAGCCCAGCCAGCCGGGTTCGCCGAACAGACCGGCCTCACCACGGTACAGCGCCATCTGGAAGAAGTTGCCAACGTAAGTGCCAAAGCCCGAGAAAAACGAGCCAAAAATGAACCCGGTCGGTCCTGCGATCAGAACGAACAGCAGCAGGAAGGCCGCCAGGATCACGTTAACCTTGGACAGAACCTGAATACCACGCGACAGACCCGTCATGGCCGAGATCGTATAGATCGCTGCCAGCCCGGCAATCACGGTCGCCTGCAGGGCAAACGTATCCGAAAAGCCGAACAGATCGGCCAGACCATAGCTCACCTGCAGACCCAGGAAGCCGATCGGACCAACTGTACCCGCAACCACTGCGATGATCGAGGCCGCATCCGCAATCAGGCCAATCGGCCCGTTGATCGCCTTGTCCCCGAACACCGGGTACAGCAGCGTGCGCGGCGCCAGCGGCAGACCCTTTTCATAGTGGTAGTGCATCAGCATTACCGTGGTCAGCGACCCAAGAATGGCCCATGCGAGGAAACCCCAATGCATGAAGCTTTGGGCAATGGCCGGGTTCACGGCCTCGGCCGTTGCACCTTCGCCACCATAAAGCGGCGCGGGATAGAGGAAGTGGGCAATCGGCTCACCCGCCGCCCAGAACACGCCGCCACCGGCCAGCAGTGTACACATGACCATCGAGCCCCACTGGAACGTGGTGAACTCGGGCGCGGTCAGACCGCCCATGATGGCCCGCCCACCGGGCAGAACGCACAGCAGCAGGCCGATCAGGAAGGTGGCAAGCAGCAGCACCTGCCAGTAGAGGCCAAAATAAGTGGCCGCGACGTTGAAACCCCAATCCACAGCGCCTGAAAGCGCATCCAGATCGACAAGGGCCGCAACGCAGAACAGCGCGATAAAACCACCTGAGATCAGGAACAGCGGTTTGTTCACCCGACTTTCCTGCTTGGGGGCAGTGTTCAAAGATGCCTCAGACATCTCTCCTCCGTTTATATTAGTCAGGCCGTTTCTATCTGGAATGCGGCCATATCTTCGTTGTTTGGCTAAACTGTATCAGGCGAGCGGTTTGAAGTTCTCGTCAAAGAAACGGTACCAGTTGCGGCCCATGATGCCGTCGACCTCATCGTCGTTCATGCCGGTGGCGCGCAGGCCAGCCCGGATGTTGCCGAAATCACGGTTGTCATTGAACCAGCCCGGCATGGGCGGGAAACCGGGGGCCGAGGCTGAGCCTTCGCCATAGTCGATTTCCTTGGTCCACCGGCCAACGCGCATCCATTCCACGATGCTGTCGGGTTGGTCCTGACACAGGTCGGTGCCGATCCCCAGATGCTGCGCACCGTATTTGTCCGCTGTGCGCGCGATCATCTCGCAGAAGCTTTCCAACGTGCAGTCGGATTTGTCTTTCAGGTGGTGCGGATACACCGAGAAACCCAGCATGCCACCGTTTTCGGTCACCGCACGGATCACCGCATCGCGCTTGTTGCGCAGGGCGGGCGACCAGTCATAAGGGTTCGCATGGGTGATGGCGATGGGACGTTCCGAGATTTCAGCCGCCTCAATAGTCGAGCGGTCTGCCGAGTGGCTCATATCAATCACTAGGCCCACGCGGTTCATCTCTTTGATGACCTGCTTGCCCATGCGGGTGATGCCGGGATCCTCGGCCTCATAGCAGCCGGTCGCCAGCAGCGACTGGTTGTTATAGGTCAGCTGCATGAACCGCGCACCCAGCGTGTGCAGGATCTCGATCAGGCCGATATCGTCTTCCATCGGGCTTGGGTTCTGGAAGCCAAAAAACACCGCTGTCCGGCCGGTTTCCCGCGCCGTGTCGATATCGCTGGCCCACTGCCCCTTCATGATCAGGTCGGGGTATTGTTCAAACCAGCGGTTCCACTGTTCGAAATTCAACACCGTTTCGCGAAAATTCTCGTGGTAGGAGATGGTGACGTGGATCGCGTCCACGCCCCCTTCTCGCAACTGACGGAAAACCTTTTCCGACCAGTTCACATATTGCAGGCAATCGATCAGCATCAGACGGGGCCTGCGCTGATATAGGCGGTTTTGACCGTGGTGTAGAACTCGGCCGCCGCCTTGCCCTGCTCACGTGGACCGTACGAGCTGTCGCCACGACCACCGAAGGGCACGTGATAGTCGGTGCCTGCGGTGGGCAGGTTCACGGTGACAACACCGGTGCGCGCGTTGCGGCGGAAATGGGTCGCGCGCGCCAGCGATTTGGTGACAATACCTGAGGTCAGGCCAAAGTTGGTGTCGTTGACGACGCTCAGTGCTTCGTCGTAGCTGCCAACCTTGATGACGCTGGTGAGCGGCGCGAACATTTCCTCTCGGTTGATGCGCATGTCGTTGGTGGTGTTCAGGAACACGCCCGGCGACATGTAGTACCCATCATGCGGCATCTCGAGACGCGCACCACCACAAGCCAGTTCTGCGCCCTCGGATTTGCCCAGATCGACATAGGCAAGGTTTTCGGTCAGCTGCTGCTGGCTGACGACGGGACCCATCTGAACGCCTGCTTCCAGGGCGTGACCCACTTTCATCGCCTGCGCACCTGCAACGAGCTTTTCGACAAAGGCGTCATGAATACCCGCATGGACCACCAGCCGCGACGACGCCGTGCATTTCTGACCGGTGCCACCGAAAGCGCCACCCAGTGCCAGCGTCACCGCCAGATCCAGATCGGCATCGTCCATAACGGCCAGAGCGTTCTTCGATCCCATTTCCATCTGAACCTTTGTCAGGTTCTGGATGGCGGCAGCTGCGATACCCTTGCCGACCGGAACCGACCCGGTGAAGGAAATTGCGTTGACCTTTGGGCTTTCCACCAGCCGTTGACCGATGGACCGGCCCGAGCCCATGACCAGGCTGAACAGACCCTTGGGGATATCCTGACGGTTGATGATCTCGGCCAGCGCCACAGCCGAGGCCGGGGTGATGTTGGCAGGCTTCCAGACAACCGCGTTGCCATAGCACAGAGCGGGTGCAATCTTCCACGACGCAGTCGCAGTGGGGAAGTTCCACGGGCTGATGATGGCCACAACGCCTACGGCCTCACGGCGGACATCGACTTCGATATCGGGACGTACGGAATCCGCGTTCTCACCGATCTGACGCAGGCATTCGGCGGCGTAGTAGGTAAAGAACTGACCGGCGCGGAACACTTCACCTTTGCCTTCGGCCAGCGGCTTGCCTTCTTCGCGGCTCAACAGCGTGCCCAGCTCCTCAGCGCGGGCCATAAGCTCATTGCCGATTGCGTTCAGAACAGCCTGCTTGCGCTCCAGCCCATAGGCGGCCCATTCCCGCTGAGCGGCACGCGCCTGATCCAGTGTTGCCTCAAGCTGATCCGCGCTGGCCTGTGCAAACATGCCGACCAGATCACTCAGGTCCGATGGGTTGCGGTTTTCGATCTCACCTTCACCGGTGATCCACTCACCAGCGATCAGATTCTTTTGAATGTCAGCCATAGCCGTTTGCCCCATTGAGAATTCACTAAGCTGGTATGGACTCTTTCCCTGCAATCAATCAAACTAAAATTATTGAAGTTGACTTCAGAAAGTTTGAAGTTCGCAGTATGACACTCAAGATCGAAATGCTTCGCGGCTTTGTCGCGGTTGCCCGCACCGGCAACCTGACGGACGCAGCTGTTGTTCTGAAACGCACCCCGTCGGCGGTGTCGATGATGCTCAAGCAGTTTGAGACGCATCTGGGCGAGCCTCTGTTCGAGACGGACCGCAAGAACAAGCTGACCGCCTTGGGCGAGTTCGTGCTCGAACAATCGCAACAGGAATTGCAGCATTTCGACAATACAGTCCGAGCGATCGAAAATTTTGCCGATGCCAGTATGGGGCATGTCAGAATTGCGACGGTGCCGTCGGTGGCAGGCACGATCATACCGCGCGTTTTATCCAGAAATACCAAAGCTTACGAAGAAGTGCGGGTTGAGCTTCGCGACATGGATTCCAAGTCCGTCCTGCACGAGCTGTCGCGGGGGCGCATTGATATCGGCATCGCGACGTTGCGCGGCAACGGGTCGGGCCTGCACAGTCAGCTTTTGCTGACCGACTGGTTCGGCGTTTTGCTGACCCCCGACCACCCGCTGGCCTGTGAAACGGGCCCCATCGACTGGGACGCGCTTGAGAATGAGCAGCTGATTGCCAACAGCCTGTCCGAAAGCATCCCCGGGCCCGAGGCGGAGAAACTGCACGCGGGCTCTCGGTTTTCGGCACATAACATTACCTCTATTCTGGGCATGGTTCGGGCCGGGATCGGCGTCACACTCCTGCCGGAAATGGCGGCAATTTCAGCTGGGCAATCCGATCTGGTGTTCCGCCCTCTGGCGGATAAGACCGCAAAGCGGCAAATTCATCTGATACGCAGGGCTGATTCTGCGCTGTCGCCTGCTGCCCGCAGATTGGAAAATGACATCCTCGGAACCGTCGAGGACCTAATGAAAGAACAACGCCAATGACAGATCAGGTCGAAAAAATATCTCTGGGCATCCTGATCTTCCCGGGGTTCCCGATGGCATGCCTGACGTCGTGCATCGAACCACTGCGCGCGGCGAACGAGATCTCGGGGCAAGAAGCATTCAGCTGGTATGTCATTGCCGAACAGGACCAACCGATTCAATCCTCGGCCGGCGTGACCTTTTTCGCCGACAGCACTTTGGCCGACGCCCAATCCTTGACGCATCTGCTGTTTGCCGCAAGCCCGAACAGCGTGTTCGACAACCCCTCCAAGGCGAATGCAGCGCTACAACGCCTGATGCGCAACAAGACCCGTGTCGGCGCAATAAGCGGCGGTGTCTTCCCCCTTGCCCGCACCCGGTTGACCGGCGACAACCCTTTATCGGTCCATTGGTGCTACGAGGCCGCTTTTCAGGCCGAGTTTCCTGAAATCCCGATCCATGGGACAGTAATCTGCGAAGAAGGGGCCTTTAGCACAATCTCGGGCGCCTCTGCCGTGTTCGATCACATGCTGGCCCTGATCGAAAAACGTCTGGGCGGCGATGTCATGGCCGAGGTCGCCTGTTGGTTTCAGCACCCGTTCATTCGCAGCGGGACCGTTTCGCAAAAGGTGCCCGCAATCTCGACCGCGCAAAGTCAGGATCTTTTGCCCAAACAGGTCGCAAAGGCCATTCAGCACTTTGCAGAACATATCGAAAACCCCATCCAGATCAGCGAAGTCGCTGATGCCGTGGGCCTTTCGGCACGGTCACTGGAGCGGAGTTTCAAAAAGGCCACCGGGCACAGCCCTTTGACCTATTACCGGCGGATGCGAATGAATCAGGCACGACAATTGGTGCTGTATACGAACGACCCGATTGCCGAGGTCGCCTATATGGTCGGTTACGCCACGCCCGGAGCCTTCATGCGCCACTATCGTGAGACATTCGGGGTCACGCCGATCAGTGACCGGCGCGCCAAGAACACGATGCGGGTGGGCAGCGACGATGTGCTGCCCTCGGGCTAAGGCTCAGGCGATGGATTTCGCGGCGGCCAACAGGCCGTGATGCAGCGACGCCGCCGAAGAGCGCGGGCCCAGAACGGCCATGTGATCCCCGGCCAGACGCCACAGGAAAACACCCAGATGCTCTGCCGTGGTTCGGATCGCTGCGCCCGGTTCCATCGTGCGGACCGGGGCGCTGCTCAGCCGTTCGAACAGATCGCACAGGGCCGCGCCCTGCACATCGAACCGGCACCAGCCGTCTGTCTGCTCGGAAACCGATGCGGTGTCACCGACAATCTGCTTCAACTCGGCGGCGAGCAGCGCGTGACTGTCATACGGCGCCATGACCATCCACTGTTCCGGCCCCATCCAGAGCGTGGCATAGGGTGCAGCCTGCGCGGATTGGCCAATCTCGGGTAGGCTCAGACCGATCTTGTCGGCCAGCGTCTTTTGTGCATCACCGGCCTGATCTTTGCGCGCCGCGACCGACGCCAGCGCCTGATCCACGACCTCGGTGATGGTGATCGAACCGACAGTGTCGACACGCGGCGCGTCGCCGCCCAGCGGGGTGATGGGTTTCAGTTTATGCACGAAGCTTCTCCCCTTCCGGGTCCACGAAATGAGCGCTGACAATCTCGACCATGACTTCCTGGCCTTCCAGCGGGTTCACCAGACGCAGTTTTTCCCCCATCCGGTCAGAGCCACCTTTGACAAAACCCAACCCGATCGAGCTTTGCAGGATCGGCGAATAAGCCGCCGAGGTGACATAACCCTGATCATGGGCCGCATCGACCGGCCCGGTTGCATCCATCAGGTGGCCGCCTGCAGGCACGTCGTCCTTGGCATCCACAGGTTTCAGACCGACCAGCGCCAGCGCGCCAGGGGCGTTAAGCCCTTCACGACGGCTGAGCGTGTTGCCGATGCAGTCCTTCTTGGTACTGACCATACGCGCCATGCCAAGGTTCAGCGCTGTGGTCGTACCGTTCAGCTCATTGCCGGTCGCATGGCCCTTTTCGATCCGCATGACGCCCAAGGCCTCGGTGCCGTAGGGCGCTACATCGAACTCTTCACCCGCCTCCATCAGCGCGCGCATCAGCCCGTCGCCATAGCGCGTGGGTACCGCGATTTCATAGGCCAACTCACCCGAGAACGAGATCCGGAACAATCGCGCCCGCAAGCCACCGCAGACGGTGATCTCAGCACAACCCATGAAGGGAAACGCCTCGTTCGAGATGTCAAACTCGGGGTCCACGATCTTTTGCAGCAGTTTGCGGCTGTTGGGACCGGCCACGGCATATTGCGCCCAGGCCTCGGTGGTCGAGATCAGCTGCACGTCCATATCCGGGCACAGGCATTGGCGGACGAATTCCATGTTGCGATAGACCAGAACCGCGTTGGCGGTGGTGGTTGTCACGACGAAATGGTCGTCGGCAAATCGCGCGGCGGTGCCGTCATCATAGGCAATGCCATCCTCGCGCAGCATCAGGCCATAGCGCACCTTGCCCACGGGCAGTTTGGCAAACGCGTTGGAATAGACCATGTTCAGGAAAGCCGCAGCATCCGCGCCCTGCACGTCGATCTTGCCCAGCGTCGTCACATCACAAACACCGACCGAGTTCCGGGTCTGTAGCACCTCGCGGTCCACGGATTGCCGCCAATGGGTCTCGCCCTTGCGCGGGAACCATTGGGCGCGCAGCCAGTTGCCAACTTCGACAAACTCGGCGCCCTGTTCCTCGGCCCATTTGTGGCTGGGCGTCAGGCGGGTCGGGTGGAAATCCTTGCCCACCGCACGACCACCGAAGGCACCCATCGAAACAGGCGTATAAGGCGGGCGGAAGATGGTTGTGCCCGTATCCTGAATGGACTTGCCGGTCAGTTCGGCCATCGCCGCCAAGGCACCCATGTTCGAGGTCTTACCCTGATCGGTCGCCATGCCCAGCGTTGTGTAACGCTTGAGGTGCTCGACCGAGGTGAAGTTCTCTTGGTGTGCCAGCTTGACGTCTTTGACAGTCACGTCGTTCTGATAATCCAGCCACGCGCGTTTTGCGCCTTTGACGTGCCAGAAGGGGCTGATGGAAACCGGAGCATCCGCAGCAGCGGGCAGATCGGCCGGGGATGCCGAAATGCCGAGATCACCCAGAGCAGTCACAGCCGCCGCCGCACCGCCTTGCAGCGCCGCTTCGGTGGTCATCTCACCCTTGGCCGCACCCGCCACGATCTGGCCGACAGGCAGGCCGTCACCCGGAACAAAGGCATGGATATCCGCGTTCCAGACCGGGCGGCCGCGCTGATGGCAGGTCAGGCCCAGGTTCGGGTTCCAGCCGCCGGACATCGCCAGCGCCTCGCAATAGAGATCCGTTGTATACCCTTTCTCGGTGCGTACCTGCACCGAGGTCAGACCCAGACGGCCCGAGGTATTGATGATCTCGGCCCCTTTCAGAACCTCAGTGCCCTCTACATCCGCAGCATCCGGGCGCGTATCGACAATGGCTGGTACCTGAATACCCTGCGCCATCAGGTCGCGTGCCGTCTGATGCGCGTCGTCATTGTTGGCAAAAACCACAACCGATTGCGCCGGCGTCGCGGCCCAGCGGTTTGCGTAGGACCGAACCGCTCCGGCCAGCAGGATACCGGGCCGGTCGTTGTTCTCAAAAGCGATGGGGCGTTCGATGGCCCCGGCCGCGACCAGCGCACGCTTGGAATAGATGCGCCACAGGGTCTGGCGGGGTTTGTCCGCTTCGGGCGCGATCAGGTGATCCGCATTGCGTTCAACCGCACCATAGATCCCATGGTCATAAGCTCCGAAAACAGTCGTGCGCGGCATCACCCGCACGTTGTTCATCGACGCCAGCTCACCCAGAGCCTGCGTGACCCAGTCCGCGCCAGAGATATCGGCCAAAGCGCCGGTCTCAGCAATCAGACGCCCGCCCATGCGGTAATCTTCATCCGCCAGAATGACCTGAGCGCCCGCACGTCCTGCGGTCAGCGCCGCCGCCAGACCGGTTGGACCCGCGCCTATGATCAGCAGATCGCAATGCAGGAAGCCCTTGTCATAAAGATCGGGATCATCCTCACCGGTCAGGCTACCCAGACCAGCGGCTTTGCGGATGATCGGCTCATACAGCTTTTCCCAGAACGCCTTGGGCCACATGAAGGTCTTGTAGTAAAACCCCGCCGTCAGGAAGTTCGAGAACCGGTCATTGATCGCCATGAAATCGCGTTCCAGCGATGGCCAGCGGTTCTGGGAATTTGCGCTTAGGCCCTCATACAGCTCGGCCACCGTGGCGCGGGTATTCGGCTCCTGCCGCCCGCCCGAGCGCAGCTCGACCAGGGCGTTCGGCTCTTCGCTGCCCGCGGTCAGCGGGCCGCGCGGGCGATGGTATTTGAACGACCGGCCCATCAGGCGCACGCCATTGGCCAGCAAGGCCGAAGCCAGCGTATCGCCCTCATAGCCCTGATAGGATTTGCCGTCGAAGGTGAAGCTGAGGCTGGCATCCCGGTTGATCAGCCCGCCGTTCAGTCGATTGCTCTGTGTCATTGTGCTGCCTTCCCTGCCGCTTTGGCCACGTCTCGGGCCAGTTCGACCTTCAGGATTTCATGGGTCAGCGTGTTGCGTGTAACCACCAGCCACGACCGGTCGCCCTGTTCGTGATACCAAAGTTCGCGATGCTCGCCCGCCGGGTTGTCGCGCAGGTAGAGGTAGTCGTGAAACGCCTGCGCCGCGTCCTCGGCCTGCCAGTCAGGACGATTGATCAGCGAGGCATCGCCCAGATAGGTGAATTCCTGCGCGTCGCGCGGGCCAAGCAGGGGATGATTGATCAGCATGCTTCGACCTCCGACCCTTTGTGAATGATATTGATGTCGCGAACGCGCTGCATCCATTTGGCGCGCAGCTCTTCGCTGGTGACGCCCATGTCATAGGCGGGCGTGGCCAAAGGCTTACACGCCGTCACCTTGATGACCACAAACCCCGAGAACATCGGCTCAAGATCAGGCCAGCGGTTGGTATAAGCCGGACGCAGCGATGGGTAGCGCGCATCGTCACGCGGAACATAGCTGGCCTCGCCCTGGATCAGGACGCCCCGACGGGTCAGGATGTCGATGAAGTTGACCTCAACCTGCGGACGCACCGCGATATTGGCCAGAGTGTCCGGAGACCGCATTTCCGCAAAGCTGATCGTGGTGTCATCATGGGTCACAAACGTGCCCTTGGGCGAGACATTCGGGTTCCCCTCGGCATCCGCAGTGGCCACAAAGCCAAGATGCCAGATTTCGATCAGATCGCGTGCAAACTTGTTGATCATGGCGATGGTCCTCAGTGCAGGTTCGGCTGGGCGCCCTGCCCTTTTTCGTCGATCATGTGACCGGTCATGAACCGGTCCAACCGGTAGGCCGTGGCGGTCTCATGCGGACGGTCGGTTTTCAAAAGATGCGCAAAGCAATAGCCAGAGGCCGGCGTTGCCTTGAACCCGCCGTAACACCATCCGCCATTGAAATAGAGCCCTTCGATATGCGTCTTGTCGATAAACGGAGAGCCATCCATCGACATATCCATGACCCCGCCCCAGCTGCGCAGCAGGCGCGCACGTCCCAGTGCAGGGATCAGCGACATGCCGCCTTCGATCACATCCTCGACCACGGGCAGGTTCCCGCGTTGAGCGTAGGTGTTGTACATGTCGATGTCGCCACCAAACACCAGACCACCCTTGTCGGACTGGCTGCAGTAGAAGTGCCCCGCCCCATAGGTGATGACGCCCGGAATGAACGGCTTGAGCCCCTCGGACACGAATGCCTGCAACACGTGGCTTTCGATGGGCAGGCGCATCCCGGCCTTCTCCATCACACGGCTGGAACTACCGGCAACCGCAACACCGACCTTTTTGGCGCCGATGAACCCGCGGCTCGTGTCCACGCCCAAAATCTTGCCGTTCTCGATACGGAAGCCCGTGACTTCACAGTTCTGGATGATGTCGACGCCGCGCATATCCGCACCGCGTGCATAGCCCCAAGCCACCGCGTCGTGACGCACCGTGCCACCACGGCGATGCAACAAGCCGCCTTTGATCGGGAACCGTGCGTCGTTGAAATTCAGGAATGGATACATCGCGCGCACACCGTCGGTATCCAGAAGCTCGGCATCTGATCCGTTCAGGATCATCGCATTGCCCCGCCGCCGCGCCGCATCCCGCTGTGCATCCGTATGGACCAGATTCAAAATACCGCGCTGGCTGACCATGGCGTTATAGTTGAAGTCCTGTTCGAGGTTTTCCCACAGCTTCAGCGAGAACTCGTAAAACGGCTCATTCCCATCCAGCAGATAGTTCGAACGAATGATCGTCGTGTTCCGCCCGACATTGCCGCCGCCGATCCAGCCTTTTTCCAGTACCGCGATCCGCGCTCCGCCAAATTCCTTGGCCAGATAATAGGCTGTGGCCAAGCCGTGGCCGCCACCGCCCACGATCACATAGTCATAAGCATCCGCAGGCTCTGGGTCGCGCCATTGGGGGCCCCAGCCCTTGTGGCCGGTTACGGCCTCTTTGAAAAGTCGCAGCGCCGAGAATCGCATGTAGGCTCCTATTCGTTGCAACTTGCTTTATGCACCCGGGTTGCCCCCGATTTCAGTGTCGATTTCGGACAGAAGTAGTCTCAGATGCGACATTTGCGGACAGAGTTGGGCGATGTTGCACGAATAAGGCTGTGACCGGTGACCCCCTTTTCACAGACGGACTTATCCTGCAGGCTCTGTGATCGAAATGCCAAGAGCGGTATAGCGATTGAGCACCCCGATGCGGATCCGGAGCTCAATGACTTGCCGATCGAAGTCCCGTGCCATGAAGTCTTAGCCAAGCAGTTTGACGCAATTTATCGTGGTTTCTATGCGGCTTCGGCGGTTATTTCCAATTAGCCGCAGCCGTAGCGTTCGCCAAAGATATTTGTAGGTCCGTAGTGTTCGTTTCGCGCGACGGCTCCCGCAGTGTCGGATTTCCAAGACCGTGCATTTTTTCACGGTAGGATGATGCCGGCGGCCCCTCAGGTCGCGATCACATCGTGACATTTGCGCGTATCTTAAGCACCATCGGTAGTGACGGTGCCGATCTGTCGATCGAGTGGGATCTGTTCCAACAGGTTAGGCCGCATGTGGGCACCCACTGCCCGACAGGCGCATCTGCAGGATGCTACCGTGAGGGGCCTGTTCCGCCGCGATTCGGGATGGAAACGTTCAGCGTTTTCTGCGGCCGACACAGGGTGTTGAATTCCGAGATATCCCAGTCGAGACCAACCAGCCGCAACAGGCTCTCGATGAACCCTTTCGCCTGACGAAGAGGCCGACCGAATAGAACTTCCATTGTCAGGTAAACCTGGTTTACCGCGTCGCTGAACGCAGGCTGGCGCCCCCGTTTGCCCGTCGCAGGCGGGCGCCAGATCATCTCAGGATCAAATCAATCCGGAAGGGAGTCACGCTGCTTCAGTGCCGTGTTGTACGAAGGCCAGTTCTTGGTCTTGTATTTCATAAGGGACCAACTGCTCATGGTGTCCAGCAATCATGCTGGCCTCACAACGTGAATCACCCATCGCATTTGTGCAACAAAGCCTTGTAAACCCCCCGAGAATTTCCACAAAAAAACTGCCCCGGTATGTCCGGGGCAGTTCGGTTTGGTCCCGTCTGGACGCCAAACCCTTATTTCTTCAGGTTGGTCCAGATCTGGTCATAGACAGCCTGAGTTTTCTCGTCGCAGACCTCAATGAACACGCCGGGGCCCGCATTTGCATGTGGATTTTTCTCGGGCTTGCTCGCCAGTTCCGGGTCCAGGAACTCCTCGACACCTGTTACCCCAGCGTTGTACTGCGCATAGTTGGTTACAAGCGCGATGTTTTCAGGTTCAAGAAGGAAATCCATGAATTTCAGCGCGTTTTCGCGGTTCGGCGCATCCTTCAGCAGAACCACGCTGTCCATCCATGCAACGTAACCCTGCGTCGGATAAGCGTATTCCACATTGGCACCCTCTTCGCGGGCCTTGGCGGCAAAGCCGTCATAGATTTGACCAACAGCCGCGTCACCAGAAACCAGCACCTCCTTGGATGTGTCCGAGTTGAACGAACTCCAGTGTTGCTTGGCCTCTTGCAGCAGCGCGTCCAGCGCCTTGAGTTGGTCGCGATCCGTCGAACACTGCGGAATGCCCAAATGCAGCGAGGCCATGACCATCACCTCACCCTGAGCGTCCAACATATTGATGCGACCCTGCAATTCAGCCGGCGGGTTGAACAGGATGTCAGTGGTCTGAATGTCACCTTCATACACGTCACGATTCACTGCAAAGCTGGTAGAGCCCCACTGATACGGGATGGATGATGCGCGACCCGGATCAAAGCTGGGATCAGCCCAATCCGCAGTGATGTTGCCTTTGTTTTTCAACTCGCCTTCAGCGATGGTATCCAGCATGCCCTCACCAGCCATGATTGCCACCATGTAATCACCCGGCACGGCCAGGTCATAGGTGCCGATGGCGCCTGCTTTCAGCGTGGCCAGCATGGATTCGTTGGAATCGTACGTGTCCATGGTCACTTCGATGCCGGTTTCATCGGTGAACTTGGTCAGCACTTCCTGCGGAATGTATTCGAACCAGTGATACAGGACCAGTTCGCCTTCGGCAGCGGCAGCATTTGCGCCAACGGTCAGGGCAAGTGCCGCAACGCTGGTTTTCATCAGATTTTTCATCGTTTTCTCCGTCTGTTGGTTATTTAGTGTTGTCAGATTTGCTGACCAAATAGCTGATTGTGACCATCAGGACAGACACACCCAGCAACATGGTTGAAATCGCCATGATATTGGGCTTGATCCCTTGCTTGACCGACCCGAAAATCGCCGTGGGCAAGGTTTCGACGCCCGCGCCTTTTACGAAGTTGGTAATGATGAAGTCGTCCAACGATACGATAAAGGCAAGAATGAAGCCCGAGATGATGCCCGGCATCATCAGCGGCATCAGGATCTTGGTAAATGCTTGTCTCTTGGTGGCATAGAGATCCTGCGCAGCCTGTTCGTAGCTGTCTTCGATCCCCTGCATCCGTGCCGAGATCGGCAGATAGGCAAAGGGAATGCAGAACGCGGTATGCGCCAGGATGATGGTCATGATCCCCCGATCAAACCCGATCGAGTTGAAGAAGATCAGGGTCGCAACTGCAGTCACAATCTCCGGTACCATCAGTGGCAGGCTGATCAGACCGAATGACACCGAACGCAGCTTGAACTTGCCACCACGGACCATTCCGGTTGCCGCCAATGTCGCAAGTGTCGTCGACACCGTTGCTGCAATGATTGCGATAATAAGGCTGTTCAGAGCCGCAGTTTTGAACTTGTCGCTTTCTGGACCGGTGAATACATCCGCGTACCAGCGAAACGAAACACCTTCCCAATTCGTGATCGATTGCGATGCGTTGAAGCTGTAGATCGTCACAACCACCAGCGGCGCATAGAGCACGAACAAGCACAGAAAGGTAATTGCTTTGAAGCCTGTATACGTCTTGATGTCGAACTTTGCAGATTTTGCGGTCGCCATGATCTTACCCTTCCGCTTTCTCAGACCGGGCCTGTTGACGCGCGTAGAACATCAATAGGATCAGAACCATGGTCATCAGGATCATTGAAGCTGCCGCACCAAACGGCCAGTTTCCGGCATTGCCCTTGAACTGCTCTTCGATCAGCGATCCGATCATAAAGTTCTTGGCACCGCCCAGCAGGTCAGGCGCAAGGAACGAACCCATGGACGGAACAAACACAAGGATACAACCCGCGATGACACCCGGTTTCACCGTCGGCAACAGAATGCGCCGCAGGGTCGTCGCCTTGGAGGCATAAAGATCCGCCGCCGCCTCGGAGAGCGAGAAATTGTACCGCTCAACCGCCGCATAGATCGGCAACACCATGAAGGGCAGGTAGGAATAGAACAGGCCCAGCTGCACCGCAAAGTTCGTGTTCACGATATGGATCGGGCTGTCGATCAGACCGATATTGATCAGGAAATCGTTCAGGGGGCCTTGATCCCGCAACAGGAACTTCATCGAAACAGTTCGGATCAGCAGGTTCACCCAATAGGGGATGGTGATCAGGAACACCCACAGGGCGCGCGATTTTTCCGGACGCGTTGCGATGAAATAGGCTGTCGGGAACCCAATCGCCAGGCTCAGGATCGTTGCCGCCGCCGCCTGCCAGATCGACCGCCAGAAGATCAGGATATAGGTCCATTCGATCTTGGCCGGATCATCGCCGAACAATCCACGATCAAAAAAGAACTGATCATAGGCCGCCAAAGAGAATTCCCAGATCACGCCGCCACGAAACTCTTTCGTCAGGAAAGAGTAGATCAGCATCATGAACACGGGCGCCAGAACCAGTATGGACAGCGTCACCCATGCGGGTAACAGCAGCCATGTCCGGGCCTCTTTATATGTGTCGGTTGTTGCGGAACCACCGCTTGCTGCACCTGCTGCCATCAGTCCACCAGGAGGCGCGCGGCCCCCCGCTCCATGTTAACAAACATCTCGGTGCCTGGCTCGAAGATACGCTTGTTGCCGCGGTCAGAGTTCGAGGTACGGACAACAAAATCGGGCCCGTCCTGCAGGTCCACGATTGTGGTGATGTCGGTGCCGACAAAGATATTTTCCTTGATGCGGCCCTTCAGGCTTTCGCCCTCGGCAGGTGTTTCCGACATGAACAGACGCTCGGGGCGGATCGACAGATGTACTTTGGACCCAACGCCGACATCTTCGACCTCATTACAGGTCAACTCGTGCCCGCCACCCAAATGGCACACAGCCCGTCCGTTTTCGATATTGTCGACCGAAACCTCCAACAGGTTTGTCTCGCCGATAAAGTCGGCCACAAACATGTTATGCGGACGTTCGTAGATATCTGTAGGTGCGCCCAATTGCTGCAATTCACCCGCCGACATGACCGCGATGCGGTCCGACATGGTCAACGCTTCTTCCTGATCGTGCGTAACGAAGATAAAGGTAATCCCCGTCTCGCGCTGCAGGTGTTTCAGTTCCAGCTGCATCGCCTTGCGCAGCTTCAGGTCCAGCGCCGAAAGAGGCTCGTCCAGTAGCAGCACCTTGGGCTGTGGGGCCAGAGCGCGGGCAAGGGCAACACGTTGTTGCTGACCGCCCGACAACTGGCTGGGTTTGCGCGCCGCGAACTGCGACAGCTGCACCAGTTCCAGCATCTCGCCCGCTTTTGTGCGGGCTTCGGATTTGCTGGTGCCGCGCATTTCCAGACCAAAGGCAACATTGTCCAGAATGGTCATATGCGGGAACAGTGCATAGTTCTGGAACACTGTATTTACCGGCCGCTTGTTCGGCGGCAGGTTTTCGATTTCATCGCCATACAGGAAGATCGCGCCCTCGGTCACGTCCTCGAACCCTGCAATCATCCGCAACAGGGTGGTCTTGCCGCAACCGGACGGGCCCAAGAGCGTAAAGAATTCGTTGTCCAAGATTGACAGAGAGATTGTCTTTAGCGCTGTAAAATCGCCATAGCGTTTTACCGCATCCCGTACGTCAATCGCGATATTTTCCTTGTCAGACAATTGCGCCTCCCTGAGCATCGCGAATTTTCATACGAGTATAAACGTCAGAAGCAGACCTCTGAATAACTGACTTCCTCATCAAACATTAGGCTCAGCCTAACCTTATACGATGTGGATGGTGGTTCCTGGGGATACTGCCAGTGGGCGAACTCAATTTTACCCGAGCGTCCTTCGCAAAGAATATCTGCTTCGACGCGTCCTAATCAGTACAAAGGAAAGACTGTCTTTAGATCGGAATGGCCGCCTTGTAAGCGTCATGGGAAATTCATCTTTCGCCAAAGTGAAATCTCATGCCGCAACATCGAACCGAGTCGGATTCAATCGGAAGCATCAATCTACCCGTAGATTGCTGCTACGGCATTCAAACCGAGCGGGCGCGTCAGAATTTTCCGATCACGGGTGTGCCGCTCGCCGAGTTTCCCAGCCTTATCAATGCCCTGGCCATGGTCAAAAGTGCCGCTGCCAAGGCAAATGGGGAAATCGGGGGCATAGACCCGGCAAAAGCGCAAGCCATTGTCGATGTTTGTGATGAAATCATTCAGGGGCAGCACCACGATCATTTTGTGGTTGATATGATTCAGGGCGGCGCCGGAACCTCGAGCAATATGAATGCCAACGAAGTTATCGCCAACATCGCCCTGGGCAAGTTGGGTCACACGCCGGGGGAATACGTCCATCTGCACCCCAACGACGATGTAAACCACGGCCAGTCCACCAATGATGTATATCCGACAGCTGTTCGGTTGGCCGTATTGTTTCATGTCGCGCCCTTGTCACAGGCACTGGAACGGTTGCAAGCAGCGCTGGAAGAGCGCGCAAAAGCTTTTGCAGGTATCGCAAAAGTGGGTCGCACGCAATTGCAGGACGCCGTGCCGGTTTCACTTGGCGCGGAATTCAAGTCCTTCGCCGTTACTGTAGGCGAAGATATCGACCGCATCCGCGAGGTTGGCTGCCTGCTGACCGAAATCAATCTGGGCGGAACAGCCATTGGCACACGCGTCAACGCTGAGGCAGGGTACGACCAGCTTGCCGTCGCGCATCTGTCGACGATTTCGGGATTTGACCTCAAGCAAGCCAGCGACCTGATCGAGGCGTCCTCGGATCTGGGGGGCTTCGTCACCTTCTCGGGTATTCTGAAACGGGTTGCGGTCAAGCTGTCGAAAATGAGCAATGATCTTCGCCTGCTGTCCTCGGGTCCGCGCGCCGGGTTCGGAGAGATCATCCTGCCTGCCGTTCAGGCCGGGTCATCTATCATGCCGGGCAAGGTGAACCCTGTCATTCCAGAAGTGGTCAACCAGGTATGCTATCAGGTCATCGGAAATGATCTGACGATAACTATGGCCGCCGAGGCCGGACAATTGCAACTGAACGCGATGGAGCCCGTCGTCGCATATAACTTGCTGAAATCACTCAAGATCATGATCAATGCGGTTGATGTTCTGACCGAAAAATGTGTGACTGGCATTCGTGCCGACGCCGATCGCTGTACTGCGCTGCTGGACAACAGTCTTGTTCTGGCAACGGCACTGGCCCCGCATATTGGATATGACGCAGCCGCCAAAATCGCCAAGCAAGCTCTGGCAACCGGCCGCTCTATCCGAGAGGTCGCGAATGAAAACAGCCCTCTATCTGCAGAAAAATTGGACCAGATTCTGTCCCCGGCCACCATGCTGGCGCAAGACGCCACACAAGAAATCGAAGTGAATTAACCAAAGGAGAACGCGATGAAGGTACTTGTGCCTGTCAAGCGCGTGATCGACTATAATGTGAAGGTCCGTGTGAAAGCGGACGGTAGCGGTGT
>NZ_JBXWMG010000006.1:0-261271 GCF_059609705.1 Ruegeria sp. YTSC192 | reverse complement strand
TGGCTCCGGCGGTAGGGATCGAACCTACGACCAATTGATTAACAGTCAACTGCTCTACCGCTGAGCTACGCCGGAACTGAGGGGCGTATAACAATCCCGATTTTTGCCGTCCAGAGGGGAAGCGCGAGAAATCTGAATTTTTTCGCGCGCTCACGAGAGTCGCCGGAAAACCGCGTCTGACGCGAGCGGGCCATTGTATGTGATTTTGGATTTTCCCGCCAAATCAATCAAATGCGCCAGAACGTTGCGTTCAGCCGCGGGCAGCAGGGCTTTCGGGGTGTCGGTGTAGATACGCTCGGCCAATTGCCGTGCCGAGCCTTGCCGATCTGCCAGCGCTGACAGAATTTGGGCTTCTCGTCCTAGCCTATGCTGAATCAACCACTCCAACCGCTCAGCAGGGTTTTCGATCGGCGCGCCATGACCTGAGTGAAAGACGGACCAGTCGCGCTGTTGCAGCCGATGGCAGGCCGCCATGAAATCAGTGAGGTCGCCGTCGGGGGGAGAGACGAGCGAGCTGGCCCAACCCATCACGTGATCCGCGGTAAAGCAGATATCGCCCCAGGCCAGCGCGATATGATTGCCCAGATGACCGGGGGTGTGGATGACCTCAAGCTGCCAGTCGTCGCCTGTGATGCGTTCTCCGTCCGCCAATTCGATATCTGGCCGGAATGCGGTGTCGATGCCTTCTCCGCCTTGCACCATGCCAGTTTGGGCGAGGTCGGACATGACCGCACTGCGCCCGGCCTCGGGGCCTCCAAAGGCCAGAATCGGGGCACCCGTACGGGCCGCAAGCGGGGCAGCCAGAGGCGAATGGTCCAGATGGGTGTGGGTCACGAGGATGTGGCTGATTCTCTGATCAGGTGTCAGTGCGTCCAGAATCGTCTCCAGATGCACGTTGCTCAGCGGTCCGGGGTCGATCACTGCGATATCCCGCGTGCCCAGAAGATATGTGTTCGTGCCCCGATACGTCATCGGCGAGGGATTCGGAGCCAGAATGCGCCGCAAACCCGGGTGCAAAGCCTGCGCCACGCCAGCCGGCGGGTTGAAATCGTCAGGTGCCTGCATTCTGTCCTCTTTCTCTTGTCCGGGCAGCCCGCTAGGTTTAGCGCATGTCAACGCAATGGCTCAAACCCTATATGCCACGCGGCCTGTATGTCCGGGCTGCCCTGATTCTCGTTCTGCCGGTGGTGGCCTTGCTGCTGGTGGTGGGCATTGCGTTCCTGCAAAAGCATCTGGAGGACGTGACCGCGCAAATGACGCAAGCCGCCGCGCGTGAGGTCAAGCTGATCACCCAGACCATGGCCGAGTCCGAGACCCGGCAACAGGCACTGGCTGCCGCGCGCCCGGACCTGAGCGCCTTGTCCATCAAGATGCAGTTCCTCGATGCAGACGAGATGCCGGAAATCGGCCGGCGCCGGTGGTACGACTTCATTGCGCCACAGGTTGAGGCAGATCTGATGGCAGAACTGCCCGACCTTGCGGCGGTTGCCCTGCCTAGCGGGCAAGAGGCACGCCTGTATATGCCCACTCATCTGGGGCTGTTGCAGTTGACCTTCGATCGACGGCGTCTGTCCCCTGCGGCGCCGCATCAGTTGATTGTGACGATGGTTTTCTTTGCCATCATCATGACCTCAATCTCGTTTCTTTACATGCGCAACCAATTGCGGCCCATCACGCGGCTTGCGGACGCGGCGCAGGCTTTTGGTCGTGGACGGGTGGTGCCGTATTCGCCCGGCGGCGCGGTCGAGGTCCGGGCCGCGGGCAACGCGTTTCTGGATATGCGGGCGCGGATCGAACGGCAGATGGAGCAGCGCACCCTGATGCTGTCAGGTGTCAGCCACGATCTGCGTACGCCGCTGACACGGCTGAAACTGGGCCTGTCGATGCTACCCGAAGAAGACGCTGCTCCCATGCAGCAGGACGTGACCGAGATGCAGTCGCTTCTGGACGCGTTCCTCGATTTTTCACGCGGTGCGGCTGAAGGCGCGCCCGAGGAGGTCAATCCCGAAATATTGCTGTCGCAGATCGCCAGCGACGCAAAACGGGCGGGCCATCAGGCGGAACTGATTGTGGTTGAAGGGCAGGGGACTGCGATGCTGCGACCTTCGGCCATGCGCCGGGCCGTCGAGAACCTGATCGGCAACGCTGTGCGATATGGCAGCAAGGCGGATGTCAGCCTGACGCTGACGCGCAAATCCCTGCGCATCCGGGTCGAGGATGACGGGCCGGGTATCCCGCCCGAGCAGCGGACCGAGGCCGTTAAGCCCTTTTCCCGGCTGGACCCTGCACGCAATCAGAACCAAGGCAGCGGTGTTGGTCTGGGCCTTGCCATCGTAGCCGACATCGCCCGTGCCCATGGCGGCGTCTTGCGCCTTGGAAAAAGCGAGCGACTAGGCGGGCTGTGTGCCGACATCATCGTAGGGCGTTAAGAGCGCGATGTTCTTTGAAGTTAGCGGAATTTGGTAGGCCCGGCAGGACTTGAACCCGCAACCAAAGCGTTATGAGCGCTCTGCTCTAACCAATTGAGCTACAGGCCCGCCTGAGCGCTTTGAGTACCACGGTGATCGCCCGCGTCAAGCCTGACCGTTGCATCAAAGCGCACAATCGACTAACCCGCCCGCAAACCATTCATGAGGGATAGGCCATGACAGCGGGCAAGAACGGAATCACCTACGCCGACGCGGGTGTGGATATTGATGCAGGCAACGCTCTGGTCGACCGCATCAAGCCTGCCGCCAAACGCACCAATCGCCCCGGCGTCATGAGCGGTCTGGGCGGGTTCGGCGCACTGTTCGACCTCAAGGCCGCTGGTTATGAAGACCCTATTCTGGTGGGGGCCACCGATGGCGTGGGCACCAAGCTGCGGATCGCGATTGATACCGGCGTTGTCGATGGCGTCGGCATTGATCTGGTCGCTATGTGTGTCAACGACCTCATCTGTCAGGGTGCTGAGCCTCTGTTCTTCCTTGATTATTTCGCCACCGGCAAGCTGGACACCGAGACCGCCGCGCGGATCATCGAAGGCATAGCCGAAGGCTGCGCGCAGTCGGGATGCGCCCTGATCGGCGGCGAAACCGCCGAGATGCCGGGCATGTATCCCGATGGTGATTTCGATCTGGCCGGGTTCTCGGTCGGCGCGATGGAGCGGGGTGCGGATCTGCCCGACGGCGTGCAGGCGGGTGACGTTCTGCTGGGGCTGGCCTCGAACGGGGTGCATTCCAACGGCTATTCTCTGGTGCGCAAACTGGTCGAAATTTCGGGTCTGGGCTGGGAGGCCGACTCGCCCTTTAGCGACGGTACTCTGGGTGAGTCGCTGCTGACGCCGACGCGCCTCTATGTGAAGCCGGCTCTGGCCGCGATCCGGGCCGGGGGTGTGCATGCGCTGGCGCATATTACAGGTGGTGGTTTGACCGAGAACCTGCCACGAGTTCTGCCCGAAGGGCTGGGTGTGCAGATCGATCTGAACGCTTGGGATTTGCCGCCAGTCTTTGGCTGGATGGCCGAAACCGGCGGCATTGCCGAAGCTGAGATGTTGAAGACCTTCAACTGCGGTATCGGCATGATCGTGGTCTGCGCTGCCGATCAGGCCGAGGCGCTGACCGAATTGCTGGCCGAGGCGGGTGAGACCGTGTCGCGCATCGGTACCGTGACTGACGCGGCTGGCGTGGCCTATTCGGGCAAACTGCTGTGAGCCACAAGCGCGTCGCGATCCTGATTTCCGGCGGCGGGTCAAACATGGTCTCTCTGGTCGACAGCATGACCGAAGACCATCCTGCGCGCCCATGTCTGGTTCTGTCCAACGACGCGCAGGCCGGCGGGCTGCAAAAGGCCCGGGATCGCGGCATCGAAACGGCCGTGGTCGATCACCGCCCATTCAAAGGGGATCGGGCGGCGTTTGAGGCGGAGTTACTGAAGCCGCTTGAGGCCGCGCAACCCGATATCGTCTGTCTGGCCGGGTTCATGCGGGTTCTGACCGGCGATTTCGTCTCGCGTTTTCAGGGGCGGATGCTGAACATTCACCCCTCGCTGCTGCCGAAATACAAAGGTCTGCACACCCATGCCCGCGCGATCGAAGCCGGTGACGCCGAACACGGCTGCACCGTGCATGAGGTCACCGCGGCGCTCGATGATGGCCCAATTCTGGGGCAGGCGCGGGTTGCTATTGCTCCTGATGACACTCCTGACAGCCTCGCCGCCAAAGTGCTGGTTTATGAGCACCAGCTCTACCCGTCGGTGCTGCGGCGGTATGCGGAAGGCAACAGGTCCGTTCTTATGCTGCCCTGATCGCCCTTGGGTGATTTACACCCGGCGGAAATTCGTCCTATGGTCGCCGATAACGCTCGGGACGGAAGAAAAACGGGCAGTCACACAAAGAACAAGAATAGTACGGCGCATGAGAACTCTGACAACGACGCAAGAGCTGGCTGATTTCTGCTCGGCTGCGGCTGCATTTCCCTATGTCACGGTAGACACTGAATTTCTGCGCGAGCGGACCTATTATTCGAAACTGTGTCTGGTGCAACTGGCCTTCCCCTCCGAGGATGAAGACAGCGCTGTTCTGGTGGACCCGCTGGCCGATGGTATCTCGCTTGAGCCGCTTTATGAGCTGTTCCGGAATGAAGGCGTGGTCAAAGTGTTCCACGCCGCGCGTCAGGACCTTGAGATCTTCTGGGTCGATGCGCAAGTGTTCCCAACCCCGCTGTTTGACACGCAGGTTGCTGCGATGGTCTGTGGCTTTGGTGAACAGGTCGGCTACGAGACGCTGGTGCGCAAGATCTGCAAGCAGGGGGTGGATAAAACCTCGCGCTTTACCGACTGGTCGCGGCGTCCTCTGACGGATGCGCAAAAGACCTATGCGCTGGCCGATGTGACCCATCTGCGCAAGATCTACGAACATCTCGCGGCCGAACTTGAGAAAACCAAGCGCAGCCATTGGGTGTCCGAGGAACTGCGTATTCTGACCCAGCCCGGCACCTATGACATCCGGCCCGAAGATGCGTGGAAGCGTGTCAAAACGCGGACGAACTCGGCCAAGTTTCTGGCGGTTGTGCGGGAATTGGCGCAGTTCCGCGAATCCCATGCGCAGGACAACAACATCCCGCGCAACCGCGTTTTCAAGGATGACGCGCTGATCGAGCTGGCCTCGACCAAGCCCAAAACGCCATCGGACCTTGGCGGCTCGCGCCTGTTGCTGCGTGAGGCCCGCAAGGGGGCGATTGCAGAAGGCATTCTGGCGGCCGTCAAAAAAGGCGTGAATTGCCCGCCTGAGCAGCTGCCCAAGGTCGACACAAGCCGCGACAAGCTAAAGGTCAACCCGGCGCTGTCCGATCTGTTGCGGGTGCTGCTGAAATCGAAAACCGAAAGCTCGGGCGTGGCGGCAAAACTGATCGCCACCAGCGCCGAACTGGACCAGATCGCAGCGGGCGAGCGCAGCCTTCCCTCCATGACCGGCTGGAGGTTCGAGGTGTTCGGTGAGGATGCTCTGAAGCTGTGCGAAGGCAAGATCGCGCTGGCGGCAAAGGGGCAGAACGTAAAGGTCGTGCCCCTCTGACCGCTTATAGCGTTTCGAGTTTTTTGAAAAACACCCAAGCATCGCTTTTCGCGTTCGACCGAAGGGAGAGGCAGCGAACAAGCGATTCAACGTAAATTCGAAACGCTCTAGCGGCGACGCGATTCCAGGGCGTTTTGCTGACCAACCACGCGGACCAGGCGAATGCCTTCAAGCTCTTGCCGGGACACGTTGACGGCGTCCGAGACCATGCGTGAACGCTCAGTGCCCTGTGCGGTCTGCGCCTTGGGGTAGTTTACCAGGAAGGTGAATTCCATCACGCCGTTCTTCTGGTTTTCCTCAGACTCCACAGGCACGAGGCGGGCGTTGAACGCGCCTTGGCGTTGCGCCGTGCCCGAGGAATAGACGATCGCTCCGGTGGGCGTTGCGTCGATCCGCAGCTCGTCGATTTTTGCAATCGGAACGCTGGTGTCTTCTTCTTCGGGCCGGTCAAACAAGCCGATGCCTTCGCGTTGCTGTGGAACCAGAGCATAAGCTTCGTCCACCGGAGCTGTTTCGACCGGTGCCGGTTGGCTTGATCCGAACCAATTGGACGGGTTTGCCCGCGAATCGCGCCAGCTGCTGCAGGCAGACAGGGTCAACGCGACGACGACAATAAGAGACAATGATTTTTGCATGGACCCACGGCTTTAACAGTCATTCACGCAATGGGTTAGCGCAATTTCCCTGTCTTGAAAAGCCACGGCGAGGGCTGGACAGGGGGCTATCGTCGGCATAGGTCACAAATGTGAATGAAACAGAAGGACCGCCGCGTTATGGCAACCCCTGCCTTTGAAGAAATTGTCGAAGATTTCGAGTTCCTTGAAGATTGGGAGGATCGCTATCGCCATGTGATCGAGCAGGGCAAAGCGATGGACCCTTTGGACGATGCGCTGAAAGTCCCGGCAACCAAAGTGGACGGGTGCGCCAGTCAGGTGTGGCTGCACCCGATGATCGACGGTGGCGTGTTTCGGTTCGATGGGGATAGCGACGCGTTGATCGTGCGCGGCCTGATCGCGGTTTTACGTTTGCTTTACAACGATTTGCCCGTGGCCGAGGTGATCAAGGTCGACGCCGGAGGAGAGCTGGCGAGGCTGGGTCTGAACGATCACCTGTCCGCGCAGCGGTCGAACGGTCTGAGGGCGATGATCGAACGCATCCGCGAAGTCGCGCAGGAGAACGCGTAGCGTCAGCGCGTTCTCGTCGCCCAATCAGTCAGCGTGGTTTCCAGATCGCCATAGCCTGTCAGGCGGCGCTCAAAATCCAGTCCCATACGCGCGGCACATTCCTGTGCGCGTGCCGTCAGCGCCGGATCATCCGTTTGGGCCTGATAGACCAGCTTGGTGTAATTCCCGAAATACATGTCCCGCAGCTGGGGATGGCGATCCAGACCCAGCGGTTTCCAGACAAAGGCATCGAACTGTCGGGCCAGAAAGTCGGTCAGGTAGAAAGCGGTTGTCTCGTCCTCACCTTGAGCGGCAAAGGCCTCATTCCCTTCGAAGAACGAATAGCAATGCGGGCCTTTGACCATCTCGACGCCCAGCCGGTCACAGGCCTGTTGAAGCAGGCCGCCGGTGCCGCAATCTGCGTAGACGACGAAGACCTGATCATACTTCTCACGATGCTTGGTAATCGCATCCTCGACGGCCTGAGTGATCTTCTCGGGGTGGACATGCAGGATGGCGGGCAGGCAGGTCAGGTCCATATGGTCCCAGCCGTTACGGTTCTTGAGGTCCAGAATCTCGCGTGCCAAAGCCCCGCAGGCCAGCAACAGGATACGCCCCTTGCCGGTTTCGTCATATCCATCGGTCGTCAGACTGGTGTCATCGGGATGTTGGCTCTGTGACATTCCTGGATCCTCTGGCTGGTCCGGGTGATTTTGCCCGAAAACGCGGCTTGGAACAAAAAGGCCGCCCGAAATCGAGCGGCCCTTTCAGAACATAAAACGGTGTTCTTATCCCGCCAGTTGGTTGTGCTTGCGCGAGACGAAGTCCTTGGCGGTCTCAACCGCCACAGCCGCGTCACGGCAATAGGCGTCAGCGCCGATGGCTTTGCCGAACTCTTCGTTCAGCGGCGCGCCGCCAACCAACACGATGTAGTCATCGCGGACACCTTGCTCGACCAGCGTGTCGATCACGACCTTCATGTAAGGCATGGTCGTGGTCAGCAGGGCCGACATGCCCAGGATGTCGGGCTGTTCGTTTTCCAGCGCTTCCAGGTAGTTCTCGACCGGGTTGTTGATGCCAATGTCTACAACTTCGAAGCCAGCGCCTTCCATCATCATCGAAACAAGGTTCTTGCCGATGTCGTGGATGTCGCCCTTCACGGTGCCGATCACCATCTTGCCAACGCGCGGTGCGCCGGTTTCAGCCAGCAGAGGCTTCAGGATCGACATGCCGCCCTTCATGGCGTTGGCGGCCAGCAGAACTTCGGGCACGAACAGGATGCCGTCGCGGAAGTCGTGGCCAACCACAGTCATGCCGCCGACCAGAGCTTTGGTCAGGATGTCGTAGGGGGTCCAGCCGCGCTCGAGAAGGATGTTGGTGCCTTCTTCGATCTCTTCTTTCAGACCGTCGTAGAGATCGTCGAACATCTGTTCAACAAGCTCTTCGTCGTTCAGTTCGGACAGGATGATGTCTTCTTCGTCAGACATGGGGTGTTTTCCTGAGCTGTGCGGACTCTTGGTCCGGGGTGGCATTTTTTCCGTTTTGGCCAAATCGTCGCAGTTTTACTGTGACGATTGCGACCTCGGCGGTTTCGGGACCGACCTTTATGTCAAAAAACGGCATCGGGCGACAGAATAATATGCATGATCATCCTGTGTCTGGCTCAGGTTAGCAAAAACAGGGGGTGGTTGCCTCGCCTTCATTATTCGCCTACCTATTGAATGCGAACGAATGGTGAACATATGCAACCTCAAACCAAAATCCGCGCTCGGGGGACCGCATCCAATGACGCAGGTCGCTTTGAAAAACTTGCCACGGTCCAGACGGATGACGGGTGGGACATCGAAGAAGACCAGCCGCTTCTGAGGACCGAGGTTCGCGACGAGGTGGCGCGCAGTGTGATCACCTATAACCGCTCGCCCGACCTGCCGTTTGATCGCTCGATCAATCCGTATCGGGGGTGCGAACATGGTTGCGTGTATTGCTTCGCACGGCCCAGTCACGCCTATCTGGGGCTGTCTGCAGGGCTGGATTTCGAGACCCGTTTGACCGCGCGCGGCAATGCGGCCGAGGTCCTGCGCAAGGAATTGTCCGCGCGGTCCTACAAGGTCGCGCCGATTGCCGTGGGCACCAACACCGACCCTTATCAACCCGTTGACAAAGAACGCGGGATCACGCGGGCCTGTCTGGAGGTTTTGCGGGATTTCAACCATCCCGTTGCGATCGTGACCAAAGGCACCCTGATCGAGAGGGACCTGGATATTCTTGCGCCCATGGCCGCACAAGGGCTGGTTCGGGTCGGGATTTCCCTGACAACGCTCGATGCGGGCCTGTCCCGTCGGATGGAACCGCGCGCGCCGTCCCCCAAACGGCGGCTGGAGGTCATCCGGCGCCTTACCGGGGCAGGGGTGCCGGTGCGTGTGATGACCTCGCCCGTAGTGCCGGGGTTGACGGATCATGAGTTGGAGACCCTGCTGGAGGCCGGGCAGGAGGCGGGTGCCGACACCGCAAGTTGGATCATGCTGCGCCTGCCCCGAGAGGTGTCAGCCCTGTGGCAGGACTGGCTGGCCGAACATGAACCCGCGCGGGCCGAAAAGGTCATGGCGCGGCTGCGCGAAATGCATGGCGGGCGCGACTATGACCCGCGCTGGGGCCATCGGATGCGGGGCGAGGGCGAGTATGCCGAATTGATCGCAAAACGCTTCAGGGTGGCCGTCAAACGGTTGGGTTTGAAAGTGAGATCTGACGAACTGCGCTGCGATCTTTTTGCAAAACCTGCACAGCCGGGCGACCAGATGAGCCTATTCTAGGCCGTGCCTCAGAAGCTGATGCCGATCCCCGCCGTGAATCCGTTGACCGTATCGCTACCATAATAGCGGACCATGATCCGAGTTGTTGTGACCCATGGAACCCAGGTGTCGGACAGATCGACCTCGATCCCGCCGCCGACACGGGCCAGCCAATCCGTGCCCAGAACCAGCGACTGATCTCCGATCAGGTAAGAAAAAGACAGATCTCCGACCCAACGCACCGGTCGGCCAAACATCCGACCGCCTGTCGGAAACCGGTACCGTGACCAAAGCACTGCATTTGCAGCCGTCGATTGCACGAGGAGGTCTTCGTCGTCACCAATGGGCCAGTATTCGATGTGCGTGTAGCGAAGGCTCACCTCGAATTCTCGGTCGTTGCTCAGGGGGCGTGCGTAGTCCAGCGTCAGTGAACCACCCGCGCCTCCGGCCCATAGGCCGCCGCTTTCGAGAAACTCACCCTCGATGCCTAGTCGCTCAGCGATCACTTGAGTGGCGACCGAGGCATCAGACTGGGTGCGCCCGATCGAGATATGCGCCATGGGCGTCAGTTTCCAACGCTCTCCCAGATCGAACTGATAGCCGATCCCGCCGGTCAAAGCGACGCTTGTCCATTTCAGCGGCAAGGTTGTGGTGCTGCCTGAGTCGGAAAAGAACAGAACCGGGTCATAGCGCGCATAACCGATATACCCTTCCAGGTAGATGGGCACGCCTTCGCTGAGGCGAAACCCCCCGCCCAATTGCGCGGATTTAAAGTCATACTCGCGGTTCCGCGTGTTCGATTGCAGAGAAATCGCGCTGGCCGAATCGTCGGGAATGCCGGCAAGACCCAAAATTGCCAATGATCCGGCGGCGTTTTCGCGCTGGATGTCCTTGAAGATATTCTCAATTATTCCCTGCGCCAAACCGGAGGCCGGAAAAGCGAAGAACGCTAGAAAGGCTGTTTGAATAAATCGTGATATCATCGCAACGCAGACCTTCTTCAAAGTCGCCAAACCTTATTCATGGTCTCAGGCTCAGAAAAGCGGGTGCGAAAAGGGCCCGGGCAAGTGACGCAACGCTACAACAGCACCCTTTGGTAGAAAAAAGGCCCCGGAACGTCCGGGGCCTTGGTTCTGTTCGACTTGATACGCCGTTCAGCGCTTTTCGATATCCACGTAGTCGCGGAGCGTTTCGCCCAGATACAGCTGACGCGGACGGCCGATTTTGTTCTGAGGATCGGCGATCATCTCTTTCCACTGGCTGACCCAGCCCACGGTGCGCGACAGGGCAAAGATCGGGGTGAACATCGAGGTCGGGAAACCCATCGCCTCGAGGATGATGCCCGAATAGAAATCCACGTTCGGGAACAGCTTTTTCTCGGCGAAATACGGATCTTCCAGTGCCTGCTTTTCCAGCGCCTTGGCGACCTGAAGCTTGGGGTTGTTCTCGACCCCCAGCAGATCCAGAACCTCATCCGCCGATTGCTTCATCACCTTCGCACGCGGGTCGAAGTTCTTGTAAACCCGGTGGCCAAAGCCCATCAGGCGGAACGGATCGTTCTTGTCCTTCGCGCGTGCGATATATTCGGGAATGCGATCAACTGTTCCGATCTCTTCCAGCATCTCAAGGCAGGCCTGGTTCGCACCACCATGCGCCGGTCCCCAAAGGCAGGCGATGCCAGCAGCGATACAGGCAAACGGGTTGGCACCCGAAGACGACGCTAGACGCACGGTCGAGGTCGAGGCGTTCTGTTCATGATCCGCGTGCAGGGTAAAGATGCGATCCATCGCGCGGCTGAGGATCGGGTTCACCTCATATTCTTCGGCTGGAACGCTAAAGCACATGCGCAGGAAGTTCGACGCATAGTCCAGATCGTTGCGCGGATACACGAAGGGCTGGCCGGTGTGGTACTTGTAGGCCCAGGCCGCAATCGTCGGCATCTTGGCGATCAGGCGGTGCGAGGCAATCTCGCGCTGGTCCGGATCCGAGATATCGGTGGAATCGTGATAGAAGGCCGACATTGCGCCGACAACGCCAACCATGATTGCCATCGGGTGCGCGTCGCGGCGGAAACCGCGGTAGAAATACTGCATCTGTTCGTGCAGCATCGTGTGGCGCGTGATTGTGGATTCAAACGTTTCAAGATCCTTCGCACCCGGCAGCTCTCCGTAAAGAAGCAGGTAGCAGACCTCGAGGAAATGCGATTTTTCGGCCAGCTGATCAATCGGGTAGCCACGGTGCAACAGCTCGCCTTTGTCGCCATCAATATAGGTGATGGTGCTGTCGCAGCTTGCGGTCGAGGTAAAGCCGGGATCATAGGTGAACACACCTGCCTGACCGTAAAGCTTGCGAATATCGACAACATCAGGCCCGGCAGTTGGAGAGTGAACGGGCAACTCATACTCTTTGCCATGGACGGTCAGAGTTGCAGTCTTGTTGCTATCAGTCATGGTTGTCCCTTCTTCATGTGTGCGCAGATCAGTTCATCGCCCTGACCTACGGGCAATGACTGCGCGCGGGCGCGCAGCCCGGGTGTGTTAGCGGTGCAGCGTTACCCGAATATGAAGATTGGGCTTAATCCGCTGCTTCAGATAGCCGCGCCAGGGTTTCATCGCGCCCCAGCACCAGCATCATGTCAAAAACCGAAGGAGTGACAGCCCGACCCGCAAGTGCCGCCCTAAGGGGCCCCGCCAGTTTGCCGAACTTGACCTCCTTTGCTTCTGCAAAGGAATTCAGAGCCTCCTCCAGCTCGTTCCGGGACCAGCTAGCATTTTGCAACTGCGGCGTCAATTCTCTCAGTATACCATCGGATACAGACGAGAGCGCCTTTTGTGCTTTCTCGTCGCATTCAATGGGGCGTGAAGTCAGTACAAAATGCGCTTTTTCAAGAAGTTCCGGGAAAGTCCGCGCGCGGTCCTTGAGACAATACATCGCGCTTTCCAGATCACCGGATTGTGTTTCCGACAGAGGCGGCAGGTCGGCCGCCACCAAGTAGGCTTCGATTTCACGCCGCAGCGCAGCATCATCTGAAATCGCAATATGCTGGCCGCACAGGTTCTCGAGCTTTTTCAAATCGAACCGCGCCGGGCTTTTGCCGATTCCGCCCAGATCGAACCACTCTTTGGCTTGCGCATCGGTAAAGAACTCGTCGTCCCCGTGGCTCCAGCCGAGGCGGGCCAGATAGTTGCGCATTCCAGCGGCGGGGTAGCCCATCGCCTGATATTCCTGCGCGCCGAGGGCGCCGTGACGTTTGGATAGCTTCTTGCCGTCCGGCCCGTGAATCAGCGGGATATGAGCCCACACCGGAACATCCCAACCCATCGCCTCGTAGATCATCATCTGGCGCGCGGCGTTGTTCAGGTGATCGTCGCCCCGGATCACATGGGTCACGCCCATGTCATGGTCATCCACAACAACCGCAAGCATATAGACCGGCGTCCCGTCCGAGCGCAGCAGAATCATGTCGTCCAACTGGTCGTTCCGGATGGTCACATCACCTTGTACTTCGTCGTGGATCACGGTGGTTCCGTCTTGCGGGGCCTTGATGCGGATCACGAACGGCATATCCGGGTGGGTAGCCGGATCAGCATCGCGCCATGGGCTGCGGTACAGGGTCGATTTGCCCTCGGCCCGGGCCTGCTCACGAAAGGTCGCGATTTCGTCCTGGGTCGAGAAACACTTGTAGGCTTTGCCGTCTGCCAGAAGCTGAAGCGCGACCTCGGCGTGGCGTGCGGCCCCTTCGAACTGGCTGACGACCTCTTCGTCGTGGTCGAGACCCAGCCACTTCATCCCTTGCAGGATGGCCGCCGTTGCCTCAGGGGTCGAGCGTTCCCGGTCCGTGTCCTCAATCCGCAACAGGAATTTGCCGCCACGTCCACGCGCAAAAAGCCAGTTGAATAGCGCGGTGCGCGCGCCGCCAATGTGAAGGAAACCGGTAGGCGAAGGGGCGAAACGGGTGACGACCTGATCGGACATTGTGTTGATTAACCTTTTGGTAACCGCAATGGGCTTAGCTTGGCGCCTGTCTAACGAGCCTCAAGGACGGGGGCAACCATGCGTGTTCTCGCACAGGCCCGGTTGGCGCTGCTGAATCAGATCGGGTTTTTGTTTCCGTGGTCTCCGGTGTGTTTGGGCCTTGGGATCGGTCTCTATTTCGGATTGCGGTTCGAACCTGAGGGGCCTTTGTACCTGGGTCTGGCGGTCGCAGGTTTGGCTTTGATCGGCTTGGGTCGCGTGTTGCCTGCCGGATGGGGTGCGTTGGCAATCGGGGGGGCGCTGGTTTCTGCTGGCTTTCTGCTGGCAGGTGCCCGCGCCCATATGGTGGCGGAACCGGTTTTGTCATGGCGATACTATGGCCCTGTCGAGGGGAGGGTCGTCGCCATGGATCGTTCCGCCTCGGATGCGCTGCGGCTGACGCTGGATCAGGTTCGGATAGGGGATGTGCCTGAACACCGGCGCCCGCAGCGCATCCGTCTTTCCGTCCATTCCGAGGTCGGGCCGATCGCGCCGGGCCAGCGGATCATGACCACGGCCCATCTGTCACCGCCGCAAGGCCCTGTCGAGCCCGGAGGGTTCGATTTCCGCCGCCATGCTTGGTTTCAACGGCTGGGTGCTGTCGGGTACACGCGGGTTCCGGTGATGACCATCGCGCCGCCGCAGGACGCGGTGCAGGGCGTTCGGGTCACGGCCCTTCGGATGGCAATCTCGAACCATGTGCGCGCCCATCTGCCGGGCGAGGTCGGAGGGTTCGCTGCCGCCGTCACGACAGGAGACCGCAGCGGCATGGGGCAAGACACGCTCGATTCACTGCGCGCATCAAATCTGGCCCATCTTCTGGCGATATCGGGCTTGCATATGGGGTTGCTGACCGGGTTTGTCTTCATGGTTTGCCGCGTCGGATTGTCTGCAATCCCCGCGCTTGCCCTCCGTTTGCCCGTCCGCAAACTCGCCGCTGGATGTGCGTTGATAGCCGCCGTAATTTACCTGATGTTGTCCGGCGGCAATGTCGCGACCGAGCGGGCCTTTGTCATGGTCAGCGTCATGTTCGGGGCGATCCTGATCGACCGGCGCGCGATCTCGCTAAGGGCCGTCGCGGTGGCCGCGCTGATCGTGTTGATCCTGCGCCCCGAAACCTTGCTAAGCCCCGGTTTCCAAATGTCATTCGCGGCAACCACCGCTTTGGTCGCTGTGTTCGGGGCGCTGCGTGATTTTGGGCCCATGCCGGGGCCGAAATGGTCCAAAGCCGCGATTGGCCTTCTGATGTCCTCTGCCATCGCGGGCCTTGCGACCGCACCAATCGGAGCGGCGCATTTCAATACGATGTCGCATTACGGCCTGCTGGCCAATCTGCTTTCGGTGCCAGTCATGGGAACCGTCGTCGTGCCTGCAGCCGTTGTCGCGGCGTTGCTATCGCCTTTCGGGTTGGAGTGGATTGCGCTCGACATTATGGGGCTGGGGCTGCGTTGGATATTGATGATCGCCGATTGGGTGTCCGGGTTGGAGGGGTCTCAGGGCTATGTGGTCGGCCCGCCATGGTTCGTCCTGCCTATGATCGCTTTGGGTGCGCTATGGCTTGCCCTGTGGCAAGGCCGCGTGCGGTGGTTCGGAGTTGCTCCGGTGGTGGTGGCCTTCGCGCTTTGGTCTTCGGGCAGCCGACCTGAGGTTCTGATCGCCGAATCCGGCGGGTTGGTCGGTGTCATGACCACTGAAGGCCGCGCGCTGAGCAAGGAAAAAGGCAGCGGATTCGTTGCTACGGTCTGGCTTGAGAATGACGGAGACGGGCAGACGCAGGGGCAGGCGGCCAATCGATGGCCGGGCCACGCGGATCGCGTTCAAAGAATCGCGCTGACCGGGGCAGAGGTGATCCACCTGACCGGCAAACGCGCAGCGCTTACGTTTGACGAATGCAAATCGGGTCAGATTATTGTGTCTTCGGTTGATCTGGATCTGAGCGGGGACTGCAAAATCTTCGACCCGGATCGGCTGTATGAAACCGGAAGCCTTTCGATTTCGGACAGTAAAATCGTCTCAAGCGCTGCGCTGACCGGGGATCGGCTGTGGTCCCCGAAATCTTCGGGGACCCGCTCGAAAACTGGTAGTCAGTAGGTTCGGATCAATCCGACCAGTCGGCCCTGAACTTTGACCTTTTCCTGTGGCAGAACGCGGGTTTCATAGGCGGGGTTCGCGGCCTCCAGCGCGATGGCCTTGCCACGGCGGAAGAACCGTTTCAGCGTCGCCTCCTGATCCTCGACCAGAGCAACAACGATATCGCCATTGTCGGCCGTTGACGTCTCGCGGATTACTACGACGTCACCGTCGTTGATCCCGGCGTCGATCATCGAATCCCCTCGGACTTCAAGCGCATAGTGCGAGCCTTGGCCCGAGACCATTGGGCCGGGCACCGCCACGCGATGTGAAACATGGCTGATCGCCTCGATCGGAACACCGGCTGCGATCCGGCCCATGACCGGCAGCTCCATCGCGTCGACCGAGACCGGCTCGAAATTGGCAGGGCGCGGGCCTTCGGGCTTGTCGCCTTCGATCACGCGGGGGGTGAAGCCCGCCGTTGGCTCTCCGCCGAGGCTTTCAGGCAGTTTCACAATCTCAATCGCGCGGGCGCGGTGTGCCAGACGCCGAATAAAGCCGCGTTCTTCTAGCGCCGTGATCAGGCGGTGAATGCCGGACTTGGATCGCAGGTCCAACGCCGCTTTCATTTCGTCAAAACTGGGCGGAACGCCGTCTGCTTGGACGCGTTTGTGGATGAATTCCAGCAAATCCAGCTGCTTCTTGGTCAGCATCGCTCATACCTCGTCACTTATGCGTTTGCATTTGTTCTACGCATGTTCACGTTTTGTGTCAACGATTTTGAGGATGTTCTACAGCGGCAGGTATTGAACTTGGGCCCCTGCAGGTAAAGCTGGATCTTGCGGTGGGCGCATCAGCAACGCATTGGCATCTGCCAGAACGCTCAGCAAGGAACTGTCCTGATCGGCACAGGCACGAATGCCGTTTTCATCGATGATAGCGCGCATGTAATGTTCACGGGGACCGTTGGCTGCAAGCTGTTCGCTCAATGTGGCCGTTTTGAAGGGGTTAAGAACGGCCTCCAACCCCAGCATCCGCCGGACCAAAGGAACGAGGAACAGATAGCCGCAAACCATTGCGCTGACTGGATTTCCGGGCAATCCGACCATCGCCGCATCCCCCATGCGACCGGCCATAAGAGGTTTTCCGGGCCGCATGCGGATCTTGTAGAAGGACCGATCCATGCCCAACGCCTCGGAGACGTCAGAGACAAGATCATAGTCGCCGACGGAGGCACCTCCGATCGTGACGACGAGATCTGCACCCTTGGCCAGCCCAAAGGCGGTTTCCAGCGACGATGCGGTATCCCGCGCGATGGGGAGAATGCGAACATGCGCGCCTTCACGCTCCAACAGCGCTTTCAAGCCAAATGTATTAGACGCGATGATCTGATCCGGGCCCGGAACCTCTCCGGGCATCACCAACTCATCCCCGGTCGAGATCAACGCGATCTGAGGTTTCCGCGCCACGGGGACCTGCGGGATATTCATCGCCGCCATAAGCGCCATGTCCTCAGGGCGGATCGCGCGCGGGGCGGTGATTGTGGTGCCTTTGGTAAAGTCTATGCCCGCTGGTCGGATGTTGGTCTTTTGGCCGGGGTCGTCACTGATGGTGATCAGGTCGCCCTTACGGTCAACGTCTTCCTGAATGACAATAAAATCAGCACCTTCGGGCACTGGCGCGCCGGTGAATATGCGCACGGTCTGACCCGGACCCACCACACCTTCAAAGCGATTTCCGGCTGCCGATTCACCTACGAGTTTGAACATGGCGTGCAGTTCGACCTCAGCTGCTTTGACTGCATAGCCATCCATGGAAGAGGCCGCGAAAGGCGGTTGATCACGCGTAGCGCTCACGTCCTGCGCCAACACACGACCTGCGGCCTCGGCCAGAGGGACGGTTTCGACAGGGAGTGTCTCAACCAGGTCAAAAAGCAGGGCGCGGGCGTCTTCGACAGTGATCATGTCGCCTCGTAACGCCCTGATTTACCGCCGTCTTTCAGCAACACGCGAATGCCGCCGACCTCCATCGCCTTGTCGACCGCCTTGGTCATGTCATAGACGGTCAGCGCTGCAGTCGAGACGGCGGTCAGGGCCTCCATCTCAACCCCGGTCTGGCCTGAGGTCTTGACGGTCGCCTCGATCTGGACGCCCGGCAGGTCGGCATCAAGCGTCAACTCGACCGCGACCTTGGTCACCGGCAGAGGGTGGCAAAGCGGGATCAGGTCCGGGGTTTTCTTGGCCCCCATGATCCCCGCAAGCCGCGCAATACCCAGAACGTCACCCTTTTTGGCGCGACCTTCTGAAATCAAATCAAAGGTTTCCCGTGCCATCTTGATGTAACCAGCGGCCACGGCCACGCGGTCGGTCACCTCTTTGTCCGAGACATCGACCATATGAGCCTGCCCCTGCGCATCAAAATGGGTGAGAGGCATCACATCACCCCGGGGATCAGGGGGTTGGCGAGGATGTGGCGAGTAGCCGAGGTAACATCATCCTGCCGCATCAGGCTTTCGCCAATCAGGAAGCAGCGCGCGCCGTAGCGGGCGATATCCGCCAGATCCTCGGGCGTGCCCAGGCCGCTTTCACAAACGATGGTGCGATCGCCGGGCACCAGCTTGGACAGGTGACGCGTTGTGTCCAGAGTGGTCTCGAAGGTCTTGAGATTACGGTTATTTATCCCGATCAGTGGGCTTTTGAGCCGAGTTGCGCGCTCCAGCTCATCCTGATCGTGAACCTCGATCAGGACGTCCATACCCCAGTCAAACGCCGTCTGTTCCAACTCGGCGGCCTGAGTGTCTTCGACCGAGGCCATGATGATCAGGATGCAGTCGGCGCCCAAAGCTCGTGCTTCGATGACCTGATAAGGGTCGTACATGAAATCCTTGCGCAGCGCGGGCAGGTTGGTCGCGGAACGTGCGGCGCTCAGGTATTCCTTGGCACCTTGAAAGCTGGGCGTATCGGTCAGGACCGACAAACAGGCCGCGCCACCGTCTTCATAGGCCTTCGCCAGTACCGGCGGATCAAAGTCGGGACGGATCAAGCCTTTGGACGGGCTGGCCTTTTTCACCTCGGCAATCAGGCCGTAACCGGACCGGGCGGCCTTGTGCAGAGCTTCGGCAAAGCCGCGAACCTCGGGCGCGTGCCGGGCCTCGCTTTCAAGCTCATCCAGAGATTTCTGTGCCTTGTCCGCTTTGATTTCTTCCAGCTTGTAGGCTTTGATTTTGTCCAGAACAGTCTCGGTCATGCGGCTTCCTGTGTGATCCGCGCCAGCGCGGTGACTTTGTCTTTTGCTTTGCCACTGTCGATGCTTTCAGCAGCCATTTCAACACCTTCGCGCAGATCCGACGCCGCATCTGCAACGACCAGAGCGGCTGCTGCGTTCAACAGCGTCGCATCGCGATAGGCCGAAGGCGCGCCGTCTAGCAGGGCACGGAACGCGACAGCATTGTCTTCGGGTGTGCCGCCGACGATATCTTCGAACGGATGGACCGGCAGGCCCGCATCTTCGGGATGCAGTTCGACCTCTTTGACGTAGCCGTCTTCCAAAGCAGCGACCCAGCTGATGCCGGTGATCGTCAACTCATCCGTACCATCTGAGCCATGTACCAACCATGCGCGGTCGGACCCCAGCAAGCCCAGCGTTTCTGCCATGGGGCGGATCAGCTCGCGCGTGAAGGCACCGGTCAGTTGGCGCTTGACGCCTGCTGGGTTGGTCAGTGGCCCGAGGATGTTGAATATCGTGCGGGTTCCAAGCTCTTGCCGCGAGGGCATGACATGCGCGATCGCAGGGTGATGCATGGGGGCCATCATGAAGCAGATACCGGCCTCATTCAGCGCCTTTTCAACCACTTGAGGGCCAACCATCACGTTGATCCCCATTTGCGACTGCAGATCCGCGGTTCCCGATTTCGAGCTGAGATTGCGGTTGCCGTGTTTGGCGACCGTCACACCGGCCCCGGCAGTCACAAAGGCCGTTGCGGTGGAAATGTTGAGGGTGTGCTTGCCGTCACCGCCCGTTCCGACGATGTCCATCGCGCCCTCGGGTGCGTTCACGGCGTTGCATTTGGCACGCATCACGGCGGCGGCGGCGGCGTATTCCTCGACCGTTTCGCCGCGCGTGCGCATTGCCATCAACAGGCCGCCGATCTGACTGGGAGTGGCTTCGCCGTCGAAGAGGATCGAAAAGGCCTGCTCGGCCTCAGCACGGGTCAGAGGGCGGTCGGCGGACGCTCCGATCAGCGGTTTCAGGGCGTCGCTCATGCGGGGACTTTCAACTCTTGCAGGAAGTTCTTGAGGAGGGCGTGACCATGCGCAGAGGCGATGGATTCCGGGTGGAACTGGACGCCGTGGATAGGCAGCTCTTTGTGTTGCAGGCCCATGATGGTGCCGTCTTCCAGCTCTGCCGTGATTTCAAGGCAGTCGGGCAGGCTCTCGCGGTCGACCACCAGAGAATGATAGCGCGTGGCCTCGAACGGTGAGGGAAGTCCGGCGAAAACACCTTTGCCGGTGTGGTTCATGGTCCCCATCTTGCCATGCACGATCTCATGGCAGCGCACCACTTTGCCGCCAAAGGATTGGCCGATTGTCTGGTGCCCCAGACAAACACCTAAAAGCGGAATTTTGGTCTCGGCTGCAGCTTCGGTCAGGGCAAGGCAGATGCCCGCCTGATCCGGGTCGCAGGGGCCGGGGCTCAGCAAGATACCGGCGGGGTTCATCGCCATGGCCTCTTGCACGTCAAGCGCATCATTTCGGCGAATGACCATTTCGGCCCCAAGTTCGCCCAGATAATGCACCAGGTTGTAGGTAAACGAGTCGTAGTTGTCGATCAGCAGCAGCATTTGGCACTTGTCTTCGCTTGGGCATTTCAGGCTGGCGATACAGCCCCGGGCCACGGTATAATGTCGGGACATACATGCTCAGGCTTGTGAGGCAGCGTCAAGAGGACATCCGGTTCTTGACCCGCCATCAGGTCGAGCGCCGCAGAAGATGGCGCAGGATGGGCGAGGCAGAACACAAGGCGAGAGGCACGAGCAATGCGTGGATTTTTCGGAGGAATGATCGTCGGGGCGGTCGTTGTTTTGATCGTGGGGGTGATGTTGTCGCTCAACACGCCGCTGGCCAACAAGCCGGTGGTCAAGACCCAGGCGCCCGAGCCGGTGGATGTTGAAACACCCGAAGCACCGGAACAAATCGCCGAGACCCCGTCGGACGCGGATCTTGTAGAACTGCCGCCTGCTGGGCCGAAACCCGCCGAGGCGCCGGATGAGGCGCTAGATCTGTCCGATCTGGAAACGGTGCCGGACGAACAGCCTGTTGTGGCTGACGCCGGGGACGGGTTGCAGGCACCGCAGGCCGAAGATCAAGCCAGCGTGACCGTTATGACCGACGCGCCAGCTGCTCCGCAGGCACCTGGTACAGCCCCCGCCTTGCCGGAAACAGACGCGGCGCCGGTTGTTGTGGATGAAGCGCCGGAACCCTCGGCTGACCCCGAAGCGGTGGCAACGCTTTTGCCTGAACTGCCATCGCAGCTTGCGCCAGAAGAGGCTGGGTTGGATGAAGAGAATCCGTTTGAAAACAGCCCAATCGCAGTGGAAGGGGATGAGGATACTTTGCCTCGGAACCTGCCCAAATTGGCCGCACTTCCCCAGATCGGCGATGAACAAACGACCTCGTCCAACACACTGGTTGGCACGCGAATAGTCCCTCTGACCGAGCGGGATGATGCCCCGGCTGAAACCGGTGAAGCAGCCGCGGAAGAGATGACCGGAAAGCCGATCGAGGACTATGCTGCCAGCTTTGACAACCCCGAAGCCAAGCCTCTGATGTCGATCATCCTGATCGATGATGAAGGCGCGTTCGGGGCCGAGGCTTTGCAGGACTTCCCATATCCCGTCAGCTTTGCGATCAGCCCATCGGATCCTGACGCCGCCGAGAAAATGGCCCGCCACCGCGCCGCCGGGTTTGAGGTTCTGGCCATGGCCGATCTGCATGAAACCGCCAGCGCGCAGGATGCCGAGGTATCGATGGCCGTATGGCTGGACACGCTGCACGAAACGGTCGGGATTCTGGAAGGGGTCGAAAGCGGAATTCAGGGCAATCGGAAACTGGCCGATCAGGTTGCGTCGATTGCGGAGGCCACGGGTCGCGGGTTGATCACGCAGGACAATGGTCTGAACACGGTGCAGAAACTGGCCGCGCGCAACGGCATCCCCTCGGGCGTCGTGTTCCGCGACATTGATGGTGCGCGTCAGGACCCGAAGATCATGCGCCGATTCCTGGATCAGGCGGCGTTCCGTGCCGGGCAGGAGGGGACGGTTGTGATGCTGGGTCGTGTGCGCCCCGAAACAATCTCGGCCCTGCTGTTGTGGGGTCTTGAGGATCGCGGCAACCGGGTCGCCATGGCGCCGATCTCGGCGGTTATGAAACGCGAAGTCCAATAACGGTTCAGCAGAAAAGAGAAGGGCGGTTGATCAGGTGATCAGCCGCCCTTTCTTTATGAATTGCGGTTGCCCGTGAACCGGGCCGCATCCGCCGCCGCGCGTCTTATAGCGTTGGATTTATGGACGGTTTCCATATATTCGGCCTCGGGGTCGCTGTCATAGACAACGCCGCCACCGGCTTGGATATAAAGCTTGTGATCCTTCACGATGGCCGTGCGCAGGGCGATACACATATCCATGTCGCCGCCCGCACTGAAATAACCAACGCCGCCGCCATAAACGCCGCGCTTTTCAGGCTCCAGCTCATCAATGATCTCCATCGCGCGCACTTTGGGCGCGCCCGAGACGGTGCCCGCTGGCATCCCGGCAAAGAACGCATCCAACGCGTCTTTGTCTTCGGCCAGCTCTCCGACCACGTTGGAGACGATATGCATCACGTGGCTGTAGCGTTCGATGATGAACTCTTCGGTCGGGTGAACGGTGCCGATCTTGGCGACGCGGCCTGTATCGTTGCGACCCAGATCCAGCAGCATCAGATGCTCAGCCAGTTCTTTTTTGTCGGCCAGCAGGTCTAGTTCGTTCGCTTTATCCTCTTCCGGGGTCGCGCCACGGGGGCGGGTGCCGGCGATCGGGCGGATCGTCACTTCGCTGCCGAAGACGCGCACCAGAATCTCGGGGCTGGCGCCGACGACCTGAAAGCCGCCGAAGTTGAAATAGAACATGAAGGGCGACGGGTTCGTGCGGCGCAGCGACCGATACAGCGCAAAGGGCGGAAGAGGGAAGTCCTGTGTCCAGCGTTGGGCCGGGACGACCTGAAAGATGTCACCCGCGCGGATGTATTCCTTGGCCTTTTCGACCGCCTCCAAATAGCCGGATTTGGTGAAATTCGATACTGGCGGCGCGACCTCATGCGCGTCCCCCAGATCGCGGGTTTCAGCAGGCATGGCGCGTTCCAGGTCACGCACCGCGTCCATCACGCGCTCGGCTGCCTGCGCATAGGCGGCCTTGGCCGATTGGCCTTCGGTCACCCATGCGGGTGACACGACAGTCACTTCGCCCTTCACGCCGTCCAGCACCGCAATGACCGAGGGGCGTTGCATGATGGCGTCGGGCAAGCCTAGCGGGTCGGGGTTCACATCGGGCAGATGCTCGACCAGACGGACCATGTCATAACCCAGATACCCGAACAGTCCAGCCGCCGCTTGCGGCAGATCATCGGGCAGGTCGATGCGGCTTTCGGCCAGCAACGCGCGCAGGTTGTCCATCGGATTGCCGTCTTGCGGCGTGAAGGCTTCACCATCGAACCTAGCCGAGCGGTTCAGCTCGGACACCTCGCCCCGGCAGCGCCAGATCAGATCGGGCTTCATACCGATGATCGAATAACGCCCGCGCACCTCGCCTCCGGTGACCGATTCCAGTACAAAGGCATCTTTCTGCGCCCCTGTCAGTTTCAGCATCAGCGAGACAGGTGTGTCGAGATCGGCCGCAAGGCGTGTATAGACGACCTGGTTTTCGCCCGCTTCATAAGCGCGCGCGAAGGTTTCATATTCGGGTGTCAGGGCCATTTGGGTCTCGTTTAATAACTCGCCTGCACGGCGTTCAGGGCCTGCTGGTCGACAACCGGGCGCGCACGGGTTTGGGCATCGCGCACATAGGCGTCAAAGATGTTCTGCGCCAGCGCCTGATTCATCTGCGCGGCCAGAGCGTCGCTCAGTTGACGCAGCTCGTCACTTTCCGCCGGGGGCAGAACCTCGTCCAGACGGACGATCAGGGCAGTTCCTTCGCCGCCAATGACGCGCAGGTCGCCCGGCTCCATCTCGAAAACCTCGTTCATGAAGTTTGCGGGGACGTCATCCAGAAAGGCGGTCCGTGTCAGGGCGTTTTCCACGCGGAACGGCAGGCCGGTGGCGGTGAAATCGCCATCTGTTGCCAGGGTGGTGACAACAGAATTGGCCTGCTCTTGCAGTGCTTTGGCGGTCTCAGCGGCAACCCATGCAGCGGCGACGCGGTCACGGGCGCTGTCCAGAGGCTCCGGGCGTGGCGCCAGTTCCTCGTTCAGACGCAGAGCGAAGATTGAGCCGTCCTCGAGGAAGTCGATCTCGGGGAAGTCGCCGTCGCGTACCGCCTCAGCCGCGCTGCGGAAGCCGTCATATGCGGCCACTTCATCCACACTGTCGCGGGTCCAGTCGATTTGGCCCAGCTCCAATTCGGTTTCCTGTGCCAGCTCCTCCAGCGTGGCGCCACCGGCGAGCATATCGTTGATGTCTTCGGATTGTGCTTCGATCAGACGCCGCGCACGATCCGAGGCCAGTTCTTCGCGCAAGGCAGGCTCGGCATCCTCGAACGGGACGTTGTTGGCGGCCAGAGAGCCGTTGATGCGGAACAGCGCCGGGCCGAACACGGATGGCAGAGGGCCAACGACCGAGTCGAGCTCAGCGGCAAAAACCTCATCCGCAGCTTCGCCCAAATCGTCGCGAGTCACGTCGCCCAGATCAATATCGCTCAGCTCAAGCTCGCGTTCGCGCACGAGTTGCTCGAAGGTTGTACCGCCGACCTCAAGCTGGGCTTTGGCGTTGTTCGCGGTGTCTTCATCCGGGAAGTTCAAACGTTCGACCAAGCGACGCTCGGGCTGCTGATATTCATCGGCGCGCTCATCATAGAGACGGCGCAGCGTGTCCTCATCCACCTCAACAGTATCCAGCAGCATTTCTGGCGACAGGATCGCATAGGTCAAACGCTTGGTACGGGGCAGGGTAAATTGGTCGGTGTTCTCGTCATAGTAGGCTTGGATTTGCGCATCGGTCGGATCGCCCACTGGCGTTTCCAGCGCATCCGTACCCAAAGTCGCCACGGTAAAGCTGCGGCGCGCGCCGATGTAACCTGTCAGAGTGTCTGTCAGCGTCGCGGGCATTTCAACGCCGCCGATGATCGCGCTCTGTACGATGGTGCGCGAGGATTCCTTGCGCAGGTCCGATTCGAACTCGGTATCGGTCATCCCGATCTGTTCCAGCTGAAAGCGATAAGCTTCGCGGTCGAACGTGCCGTTCACGCCTTGAAAGGCCGGGATCGAGACGATCTCGTCCTGCAGGTTTTCGTCACCGATGGACAGGCCCAGTTGGCTGACCTCATTGTCAAGCGCGGCCAGAGCGGTCAGGCGCGACAGGGCGAGCTGTTCCAAACCCAGCTCACGCGCCTGAGACATCTGCAGCGCTTGGCCGGTCTGCGCCTCAACCGCGCGGATTTCGCGTTGAAGCTCGCGGACATAGGCGTCGACCGAGATACTCTCATCCCCGACCTGCGCAACCGTCCGGATGGTGCCGGTCAAGCTGGTGGCGCCAAACCCTGCGAGGCCTACGAACAGAAGGCCCATCAAAATCCAGACAAAGGTTTTTGAGATGCTATTTTTGCCTGCGGCCATGATGCCCTCTTACTGCTTGCCCTGTTGGTTGCGGCCCTGAATACGACGGGCATCGCCGGGGGGCAAGCTCAGAAGGACAGAGCCTGCAACCGGTCGAACAATTGGGCGATCCCGGCACGGTCTAGATTGGCGAACGCGATACGCACCTGCCGTTTTCCGGCCGGGTCGTGATCAGGCATGAACATGGTGCCGGGCAACAGCAGGATACCGGCCTCGGGCACCAGTCTTTGCGCCAGCTCGTCCGACGGGAGGTCGAACGGGTGTTCGAGATAGGCGAAATAAGCACCCAGACCCAGCAGGCGCCAACCTTTGGCCTCAAGCTGTGGCATGCCCTCAGCAATCGCGGCGCGGCGGTCGAGGATTTCGTCCCGCTCTCCGGCAAGCCATTGCGACAGGTTCTGCATGCCCCACAGGGCAGCAAATTGGCCAATTTGACCGGGGCATATGGCAACTGTGTCGAGAAATTTCTCGGTCTCGGCCAGCAGGCTTGCGCTGGTTGCAATCGCGCCGACGCGATGTCCGGTCAGGCGGTAGGCTTTGGAGAAGGAATAGAGATGCACCAGCGTCTCATCCCAGCCGGACCTTTGGAACAGGTCATGCGGAGGGCCGCTGCGGCTGTCAAAATCGCGGTAGGTTTCGTCGACCAGCAGGCGAATGCCAGCCTCGCGTGCGAGATCGTAGAAGGAGCTGAGCAGTTCAGCCGGGTATTCCACGCCGCCCGGGTTGTTTGGGGTGACCAGAGAAATGGCGCGGGTCTTTTCGGTGATCAAAGCACGCGCTGCGTTTGGGTCGGGCAGTAGATCGTCGCCTGTGGGTAGGTCAACGGCCCGGACGCCAGCCATATCCAGCCACATTTTGTGATTGAAATACCATGGGGTTGGGAGGATGACCTCATCCCCTTCGTCGGTGATCGCAGAAATCACGGCTGAAAAGGCCTGATTGCAGCCCGACGTAATGGCGATCTGATTTGACAAAACCTGTCCGGCATAGTGATCGCTGATCTGCTTGGCCAGTTCGGTGCGCAGATCGTCATTGCCAAGGACAGGCCCATAAAGATGGGCGCTGTCTTCGGTTACGGTGAACTCGGCCATGGCCTTCCGCATGGATAGCGGCGGCGGGTCAACCGGCGCGGCCTGACTGACGTTGATCAGGGGCTGGTCATCGGAAAACGCGACCCCATCCAACCAGCGCCGCGCCTCCATCACCGGAGGGGGGAAGGTGGACCGGGTGCGTGTTTGGGACATGGCAGATTTCTTGCGAGGCTCTGCCTCGCGCTCCGAGGTATTTTTGAACAGAAGAAGGGATCAGTCGGTGCCGCGATAGGGTTCGACATATTGCAGGGCCATATCCCACGGGAAGAAGATCCAGGTGTCCTGGCTGACCTCAGTGATGAACGTATTCACCATTGGGCGGCCCTTGGGCTTTGCATAGACGGTGGCGAAATGTGCCTTCGGGTACATCGCGCGGACCAGCTCCAGCGTTTTGCCGCTGTCGACCAGATCGTCGATGATCAGAACACCCTCACCATCGCCCATCAGGCCAGTATCGGGGGCCTTCAAGACTTCGGCTTCGCCCTGTTCCTGGTGGTGATACGAGCGGACGCTGATGGTGTCGACGGTGCGGATGTCCAGCTCGCGGCTGACGATCATCGCGGGGGCCATGCCGCCGCGGGTGATCGCAACAACGGCGCGCCATGCGCCGTCATCCGGGCCCTGACCATCCAGCCGCCACGCTAAGGCGCGCGAGTCGCGGTGAATTTGGTCCCAGCTGATGTGGAAACCTTTTTCGTGGGGCAGGCGGTCTTTGGCGCTCATGGTCTTTTAACCCTTTTCAACGTCAGGGGCATCGACGGCTTTCATGCCAACGATGTGGTAACCCGAATCTACGTGCAGATTCTCACCGGTGACGCCGCTGCTGAGGTCAGACAGCAGATACAGGGCGGAATTGCCCACATCGTCGATGGTCACGTTACGCCGCAGGGGCGAGTTGTATTCGTTCCACTTCATGATGTAGCGGAAATCTCCGATACCGCTGGCAGCCAGCGTCTTGATCGGACCCGCCGAGATCGAATTGACGCGGATACCGTCTTTGCCCAGGTCTTCGGCGAGGTACTTGACCGACGCTTCAAGCGCGGCTTTGGCGACACCCATCACGTTATAATGTGGCATGACCTGCTCAGCGCCATAGTAGGTGAGTGTAACGGCACTGCCGCCTTCAGACATCATCTTCTCGGCCCGTTGCATCACGGCAGTGAAGGAATAGACCGACACATCCATCGTCAGTTTGAAATTCGCCCGGCTGGTATCGACATAGCGACCCCGCAGTTCGTTCTTGTCCGAGAAGCCGATGGCGTGGACAACAAAGTCGAGTTTGCCCCACTTTTCTTCCAGCGCAGTGAACAGTTCGTCGATCGATTCCTCGTCGCTGACATCGCAGGGCAGGACTATTTCACTGCCGAGTTGCGCCGCCAACGGATCGACGCGTTTTTTCAGAGCCTCGCCCTGATAGGAAAAAGCCAGTTCGGCTCCGGCGTTGGACAAGGCGCGGGCGATTCCCCATGCGATTGATTTGTCATTGGCCAGTCCCATGATGAGGCCGCGTTTTCCGGCCATCAACTGATTTGACATGATTGGTTCTCCGCCTGTCGTCGCGTTATGTTGCGACGGGTTTATGCCATTGACTGCCCTGCTTCAAGGCCGTGTGCCCTTGCCCACGGCAGGTAATCGCCCTAGGCTTTGTTTAAATACTTTCCAGGGGATGGAAATGACCGAGCGTGATGGCATTTTTGCCGGCTCCGATCCGTTTGAAATCGCGGCGCGGTGGCTGGGTGAGGCCGAACAGAATGAACTAAACGACCCGAACGCGATCGCGCTGGCGACCGTTGATAAAGACGGCATGCCAAACGCACGCATGGTTCTTTTGAAAGACATCGAGCCGGAAGCCTTTGTTTTCTACACCAACTATGAAAGCGCAAAGGCGATCGAACTGGATCATGCGGAAAAAGCCGCTTTCGTCATGCATTGGAAATCTTTGCGGCGTCAGGTGCGCGTTCGTGGTATAGTCACACGGGAAAGTGGGCCAAAGGCAGACGAATATTACGCGTCTCGGTCGCTGAAAAGTCGGCTGGGAGCCTGGGCCTCGAAACAGTCGCAACCCCTGAGCAGCCGAACGGCATTGATGGCCGAGGTTGCCAAGGTGACCGCGAGACTAGGGGCCAACCCGCCGCGCCCTCCGTTCTGGGGCGGGTACCGTTTGGTTCCGACTGAAATTGAATTCTGGGCCGACGGCGCATTTCGCCTGCATGATCGGTTCCGCTGGCAGCGAGCCGATCCGGGTTCCGCCTGGCAAGTGCAGAGGTTAAATCCATGACGTTCACGTATCGCGAAATGCAACAGGCCGAAATCAAAGGTTTTTTTCAGCTTGAATTTGCCTGTCATTCCCATAAAAACCGAACCCTTAACGAACTACTAAAACATTCGATGGGAACACCGTGCCTGAAGATCTGAACAACATGTACCGCGTTCGTGGACACGTAAAATGGTTCGATCCCGCAAAGGGATACGGTTTCGTCGTGTCTGATGAAGGCGGTCCGGATATTCTGTTGCATGTGAATGTGTTGCGGAATTTCGGGCAGAGCTCGGTTGCCGATGGGGCAGGTATCGAGATCATGACCCATCGCACGGATCGCGGTGTTCAGGCGGTCGAAGTTGTTGCTGTTGATCCTCCGATACGTGCCGACTCGATGATGTTGGCCGACTTTGCTGAGCTGGATCCGGCGGCCATAACGACGGCGCCCTTGGAAGCTGCGCGTGTGAAATGGTTCGACAAGGGCAAGGGATTCGGTTTCGCGAATGTGTTCGGCCGGGACGAGGATGTGTTTCTGCATATCGAGGTTCTCCGCCGGTCCGGTCTTGCGGACCTTCAGCCGGGCGAAGCGCTTGCCATGCGGGTAATTGATGGCAAACGGGGCCGCATGGCGGCTCAGGTTCTGGCCTGGGAAGCGGCGCTGGATCACTGATATCATGATGCGGGTTTTGGCTTCTCTGGCAGTGTGTGTGACATTTCTGGCAGAAGGTGTTGCCGCAGAGTGTCGTCCTGAACGGGTCGAGTTGCGCAATGATCAGACCCATGTCCGGTTTGACGTCGAACTTGCCGTAAGCGGACCCGAGAAGTCGCGTGGGCTGATGTTCCGTGAGCATTTGCCGAACCGGTCTGGAATGCTGTTCGTCTACGATCCGCCACAACAGGTGGCGTTTTGGATGAAGAACACTCTGATTCCTTTAGATATGATTTTCGTGGATCAGGCAGGCATTGTAACCCGTGTGCATGAAGGGGCGATTCCCGGTGATCTGACACCGATTGACGGGGGCAGTGACATCTTTGCCGTGCTTGAAATCAACGCCGGTTTGTCCGCGCGGTATGGCATTCAGGTCGGCACTCAGATGCGGCACGAAATTTTTTCACAAGAGAGTGCGATTTGGCCCTGTTAGGGCTTTTCAAATCAGATCAGCATCGTTAGGAACGGCGCACGGTTCGGGGCGTGGCGCAGTCTGGTAGCGCACCTGTTTTGGGTACAGGGGGTCGTAGGTTCGAATCCTGCCGCCCCGACCACTTTTTCACTTATGTTGGTGAACCACCCATCGCTTGGTAAAGCGCGCTTAGCGCTTTATCCAGCGTTTTGCTTTCCACAGGAACTTCGACGGTTGTGCCGCTTTTTTGTGGAACCTGAAAGAACAACCGGGCATCTACGCGGTACCCGTCGTTTGTCTTGGTTGATGTCATGCGCATGATGCTTTGAGGCAGATCCTCGGGTAAGCCATCATAGCTGAGAATCAAAAATGCTGTGGTGTCCGGCGATAGAAACTCGCGGCACTCATACGAATAGGCGTCGATCTTCAGGAACGTCTCGCCGGGGCCATTGCAACTGCTCTCGAAGGTTTTGAACAACCTGTCAGGGTAGGCGCTGAATTGTGCGCTGCGGGATGCTGTTGGCAAATCCTGCGCTGTGCAGGCCGAGATAAGGGCGCCTATTGGGGCGAGGTGATGCAACTTCATCATATTGCCTGCTCTGGTTTCAAAGGGGTTACGTAAGAAAAGGGCGGAAGGGTCGTGATGTGATTCCCTGCAAGCTTAGCCAGCACAAGGCTGGATGATCAAACCCCGATAACCATGCTGGTAAAAACGGCAATTTCCGCTGGCCTCAATTGGGATCGTCGAAGTCACGCCGTGGATCATTCTGTGGAGGAATCGGATCGTCCTGTACCGAACAAACTGGTCAACACAAAAGATTTCAAAAATGACTTAAAAAGGTCGTTGACCTGATATGCAAAGATACGTCAGATTGTATGGGCCGAACAAAGCGCCACTACATCTGGTATGAAAACCGGAGCGGGCGCAGGGCAGGGACGGAACGCACACAAGTTCAATTGTGCAACCGCAATGGTGGTATCGCGCTCATCCGGGTTGCGAGCACCCCTTTGCGTCTGTCGAGTTCGGCGTCGTTGCTGGCTTTGCATTTCCAAGGCCGCGGCGAGGGTTGACGGACATTAAAAGGCGGCGGACATGAAGATTGAAAGAAAATTTACGAAATCGGGGCAGGATGCGTATGCAGAGCTCGATTTCGTCTCGGCAACGTCCGAGATTCGAAACCCTGACGGCACAATTGTTTTTCGTCTGGACAATATCCAGGTCCCATCAAGCTGGAGTCAGGTCGCCAGCGATGTCATCGCACAGAAATATTTCCGCAAGGCTGGCGTTCCCAGCAAGCTGAAGAAGGTCAAGGAAAAGGATGTTCCCGAGTTCCTGTGGCGCTCAGTCCCGACTGACGATGCCGAATTCGAAGGTGAGACATCTTCGAAACAGGTGTTCGACCGTCTGGCGGGCGCTTGGGCCTATTGGGGCTGGAAGGGCGGCTATTTCTCGACCGAGGAAGACGCGCGCGCCTACTTTGACGAGATGCGCTATATGCTGGCGACACAGCGCGCCGCGCCGAACAGTCCGCAATGGTTCAACACGGGTCTGCACTGGGCTTACGGGATCGACGGCCCGGCGCAGGGGCACCACTATGTCGACTACAAGACCGGCAAGCTGACCAAATCGAAATCCGCTTACGAACATCCGCAGCCGCATGCCTGCTTCATCCAGTCGGTCGATGACGATCTGGTGAACGAAGGCGGTATTATGGATCTTTGGGTGCGTGAGGCGCGTCTGTTCAAATACGGCTCGGGTACCGGCACCAACTTCAGCCATCTGCGGGCTGAGGGCGAGGCGCTGTCGGGTGGTGGCAAATCCTCGGGTCTGATGGGCTTTCTCAAGATCGGCGACCGCGCCGCTGGCGCGATCAAATCAGGCGGGACAACCCGTCGGGCAGCGAAGATGGTAATCGTCGATGCAGATCATCCGGATATCGAGAAATTCATCGAATGGAAGGTGATCGAAGAGCAGAAGGTGGCCTCGATCGTTGCCGGATCGAAGATGCACGAGAAGATGCTGAACGGCATTTTCGAGGCCATTCGCAGCTGGGACGGAACGCAAGAAGATGCGTATGATCCCAACAAGAATGACAGCCTAAAAGTCGCTGTTCGTGAAGCGAAAAAAGTCGCAATCCCCGAAACTTACATCAAGCGCGTTCTGGACTATGCGCGGCAGGGTCACGACAGCATCGAATTCCCGACCTATGACACCGATTGGGATTCGGAAGCCTATAGCTCGGTCTCGGGTCAGAACTCGAACAACTCGATCCGCGTGACCAATGCGTTCCTGACTGCGGTCGAAAAAGATGCGGATTGGGAACTGATCAACCGCACCGATGGTTCAGTTGCCCGTACGGTCAAGGCGCGCGATCTGTGGGAAAAGGTCGGTCACGCCGCATGGGCCTGCGCCGATCCGGGCATCCAGTTCCACGATACCGTCAACGAATGGCACACATGCCCCGCAGATGGTGAGATTCGCGGCTCGAACCCGTGTTCGGAATACATGTTCCTGGACGATACGGCTTGTAACCTGGCGTCGATGAACCTGCTGACCTTCCTTAAGGATGGTGAGTTTCAGGCGGCGGACTACATGCATGCCTCGCGTCTGTGGACCCTGACGCTGGAAATTTCGGTGACGATGGCGCAGTTCCCGTCCAAGGAAATCGCGCAGCTGTCCTATGACTTCCGCACCTTGGGTCTGGGCTATGCCAATATCGGCGGTCTGCTGATGAACATGGGCTACAGCTACGACTCGGATGAGGGTCGGGCCATCTGTGGCGCGCTGACCGCGATCATGACGGGTGTGGCCTATGCAACCTCGGCCGAGATCGCCGGTGAGCTTGGTCCGTTCAAAGGCTATGAGCGCAACGCAGATCACATGCTGCGCGTGATCCGTAACCACCGCCGTGCGTCGCAGGGCGTGACCGATGGGTACGAAAAGCTGGCGGTCAAGCCGGTGCCGCTGGATCACGGCAACTGCCCGGACAAACGTCTGGTCGATCTGGCCATGTCGGCCTGGGACGAAGCGCTGAGCCTTGGGGAGCAAAACGGTTATCGCAACGCGCAGGCGACCGTGATAGCGCCGACCGGCACGATCGGTCTGGTGATGGATTGCGATACCACCGGGATCGAGCCTGACTTTGCTTTGGTGAAGTTCAAGAAACTGGCCGGGGGTGGCTACTTCAAGATCATCAACCGCTCGGTGCCGTCTGCGCTGGAAAAGCTCGGTTATTCCTCGTCGCAGATCGAAGAGATCGTGGGTTACGCTGTCGGTCACGGCACCATCGGCAACGCGCCGGGGATCAACCACACCTCGTTGACCGGTCATGGCTTTGGCCCGAATGAACTGGCGAAAGTGGACGCCGCGCTGGAAAGCGCCTTCGACATCCGGTTCGTGTTCAATCAGTGGACATTGGGCGAGGACTTCTGCACCGGCGTTCTGGGCATCCCGGCGACCAAGCTGAACGACCCGACCTTTGATCTCCTGCGCCATCTGGGCTTTACCAAAGCCGATATCGACGCGGCCAACGATCATGTCTGCGGAACCATGACGCTGGAAGGCGCGCCGCATCTGAAGGAAGAGCACTATTCGATCTTCGATTGCGCCAACCCGTGCGGCAAGAAAGGCAAGCGTTTCCTTGGGGTTGATAGCCACATCACCATGATGGCCGCGGCGCAAAGCTTCATCTCGGGTGCGATCAGCAAGACGATCAACATGCCGAATGACGCAACCATCGAGGATTGCCAGAAGGCCTATGAACTCAGCTGGTCGCTGGGTGTGAAGGCCAACGCGCTCTATCGTGACGGCTCGAAACTGTCGCAGCCTCTGGCGGCGGCGCTGGTCGAGGATGACGATGAGGCGGCAGAAATTCTGGAAAGCGGATCGACGCAGGAAAAAGCCGTCGTTCTGGCCGAAAAGGTGATCGAGAAGGTTGTGGTCAAGGAGATGATCCGCAGCCATCGCGAGAAACTGCCGCATCGCCGCAAGGGCTATACCCAAAAGGCGATCGTGGGTGGCCACAAGGTCTATCTGCGCACCGGTGAATTCGAAGACGGGCAACTGGGTGAGATTTTCATCGACATGCACAAGGAAGGTGCGGGCTTCCGGGCGATGATGAACAACTTTGCCATCGCCGTGTCGGTTGGTCTGCAATACGGCGTGCCGCTGGAAGAGTTCGTGGATGCCTTTACCTTCACCAAGTTCGAACCGGCAGGGATGGTGCAGGGCAACGATTCGATCAAGAACGCGACGTCGATCCTGGACTACATCTTCCGTGAACTGGCCGTGTCTTATCTGGACCGCACTGATCTGGCCCATGTGAAACCCGAAGGCGCGAGCTTCGATGATCTGGGTCGTGGAGAGGAAGAAGGCGTTTCGAATGTCGCCGAAATCAGCGAAAGTGCGGCGTCCAAGTCTTTGGAAGTGTTGAAGCAAATCAGCTCGACCGGGTATCTGCGGAAACGTCTGCCGCAGGATCTGGCGATGTTCAACCCGCAGGCCGAACTCAACGGTATGTCCGAACCGGCAGCCGTATTCGAAGCGCCAACCGAGACGGCCGTGGCGACAGGCATGGACGCACGGACCAAAGCCAGAATGCAAGGCTATGAAGGCGACCCTTGCGGCGAATGCGGAAACTACACGCTGGTGCGCAACGGCACCTGCATGAAGTGCAACACCTGCGGCGCGACAAGCGGGTGTAGCTAAGTTCAGCACCCCGGCAACCCGGGGTGCAGGGGTCGGATAGCTGCCACAGGTACCGACCCCGACGAATACGGAGCATGGCGCTGAGACTTACCATCTAAGCCATGTTCCACTCGGCCGACATGCCCGTGTTGGCCGGGAACAGGGTGGGGCGGAATATTTGCTCTTTCCCACTCTCTCACGGGACGGGTGCGCTCGTCCCATGCGACGTCCAGGCCGCAGGCAAAACAAACTACCGGGCGGTCAACGAATGGAGCTTGGATGGCGAAACTAACAGGGGGCTTCGGCCCCCTTTCTTTTTGTCCAAAGACCGGTCTCTAAGCTGAGTTTTGCCAGATCACCTAAAGACCGTCGGGCAAGTTCTGCCGAGGCGCGATGGGGGATTTTTGCCCGGCAACAAGCCGCAGAGGCGACTCGGTCAAACACGCGGAGATTGGCGCGAAGCGGGAGTGATCTCGTTAAACGGGTGGCGTCTATCCAGTCCTGAGGTTTCTTGCGCTCGTTCGGACGCAAAATCCAAATATTCACTCAGGAGGCAAACTTATGACACCGAAACATCTGACCGCTCTGGCGGCTGTTGCACTCGCACTGCCCACTCTGGCCGCTGCGCAATCGGCTGCAGACGCAAATGGAGACGGCGTGCTGACCATTGAAGAGGTTCAAGCCGTCGTGCCTGAAGTCAGCGCCGACACGTTCTCAGCGATGGATGCAAATGGGGATGGCGCATTGGATGCGGATGAAATCGCCATTGCGCAAGAAGCCGGATTGCTGCCCCCAAGCAATGGCTGATTGCTGAGAAAATTTAGCGGCCCGAGTAAAATCGGGCCGCTTTTCATCGTCTTACAACGGCAAGTGAATGTTGAACTTGGCGCGAATTTCCGCGTCCAGCAGAGGATCGAAATTCGCCGCAGACGGGCTGGAGAGGATTTCGTTCTTCCGCGCGATGGCTTTTTCGATCAGATCAGGCTTGTCCAATTCGGCCCATTCCTTGGGTGAGGTCCGGTCGCCGAAGGTCGGATACACATAATCCGCCTGCATCCGGCTGAGCGTCGCATCTGTGCCCAGATAGTGGCCGGGGCCGCCCATGCAAACCTCGGCAATCTGATCCAGCGCCAGCGTTTCGTCCGACACCTCGATCCCACGCACGCAGCGTTGCGCCTGTCCGATCAGGTCATCGCCGAGGATCAGGCTTTCAAAGCAGAAACCCAGCAGTGACGCATGCATGCCTGCGGCTTCATAGATCATGTTGGCGCCAGACAGGCCGGTCATGACGTTGGAGCACATCTGCTCCCACCCGGCCTGCATATCGGGCAGTTTCGAATCTGACGCCCCGGCGGCCGTGCCACCCGGAAGGTTGTAGAAATTGTGCATCTGCGCGCAACCCGCGCTCAGCAGTGCTTGTTCACCCGATCCCACGGACATCGCGCCGGTGCGCAGGTCCAGGCCGAAGGGCCATGTACCAAAGACGGCGGGCGCGCCGGGCACCACGGCATTGACGTAAACCAGACCGGCCAGGCATTCTGCGGTCGCCTGTGCGATGGCGCCAGCGATTGTTGAAGGTGCGGTTGCTCCGGCCATGCCAGCGGACAACAGCAGGACAGGCATTCCAGCTTTGATCACTTCTTCCATGACTTCGCAGCTTTCGGTTGCGAATTTCATCGGCGGCACGACAAAGCAGTTCGAGTTCGAGATAAACGGACGCTCGCGCCATTTGTCCTCGCCCCCGGCGATCATGTGGATCATCTCCATCGCCGGGGCGACGTGGCTGGGTTCGGTGAAGGATGTGCCGATGTGTTTGAACGTGCCTGAAGACACCGCGTAGATCGTGTTCAGATCCATCTCGAGGTTGTCGGCGATGTCACGGCACACCATGGGGCGCTGAACGAAGTGGATATTGTCCAACTGATCACAGATGCGAGACGCGTCGTGCAAGTCCTGTACGGTAGAGTCGCGGTAGTTTTTCCCGTGAACATCCACCATGCTGACCGCCGCACCGGCGGTGCCGTAGTGAACCTTGGTTCCGCTCAGCTCCAGATCGGTCTTGCCGTTTCGACTATACAAAGTGACCGAGCGGTTCGCCTTGGCGATGGTGTCTTCGACCAATGCACGCGGGAAACGAATGCGCCCATCGTCGCCCAAAGTGCAGCCAGCACCCACCAGATAGTCGACACCGCTTTGCGGTGCGTCCGCCAACCCGATGGTTTCCAGAGCCTGCAAGGCGGCTTCGTGAATACGCTCCAATTGCGCTTGGGTCAGGGGTTTGTAAGTGCCCCCCTCCATTCCGGGGCGGACCGGGCGCAGGTGGTCGGGCAGGGCCGCGGCGCGGGCGGCGCGGCGCGCTGCGCGCCCGCCAGATCTTGCAGAGCTGCGAGTTTGTTCGTTCATTCTTGGTATCCGATTGTGCAGGTGATTGAGATAGCGTTCAAAATCAGACCTGTGCCGGACGCCCCCGTGCCGCACGCCCACGATCCGCACCAATTGTGCGACTGATCAGGTGAATTTTCCAAACGTCGTTGGGCATTCAGTTCCTCGAACTTGCAAATCCATACTGAGGGGCAGGAAAAGTAAATCTGTTCTGTTTGCGACCTTGCTGTCAATTATCTTGCTTTCCCGGTCGTGTGACGTTTGCCCATTGTCTTTTCCACAGGACTGCATTTATGGTGTCCCGACGGGCTTGGCGATTTTTGCGCCCTTAAGACCCGTTTTTTTGAGTTTCGCTGCTGTGCCGCATGTGATGATCAGTCTTTCACGGCATCGCAGACCGATTGTGCCCCGTCGGGGCAATGGAGTGCCTGAGCCTGGGACATACCAGGCGAAAGGAATAAATGGGCAGGCAGCGGCCATGATCGCGCCTGTCGGAGAAGAACCGCGATGACGCGCGCGCAACGTTTGAGAGACCGGGCAGGGGGCCACAGCGCCAGACCCTGCCGCGCGCCGTCTGATATCGCCCGTACAAGACACCTCCCCAAATGTGCCTGTCCACCTGGATGGGTCAGGACAACGCGTTTGGCGCGGTGCATCAAGGACACATGGCTAAGAAAATGCTTATCGATGCCACCCACACCGAGGAAACTCGGGTTGTGGTGGTTGACGGAAACAAGGTCGAGGAGTTCGATTTTGAATCCGAAAACAAACGCCAGCTTGCTGGCAATATCTATCTAGCAAAAGTTACCCGGGTTGAACCGTCGCTGCAGGCGGCGTTCGTAGACTACGGCGGAAACCGTCATGGTTTCCTGGCGTTTTCCGAGATTCATCCCGACTATTATCAGATCCCCGTCGCCGACCGTGAGGCGCTGATGGAGGAAGAGCGCGCCTATGCCGAGGCGATGAAAGCGCGCGATGAGGCTGAGGAAGCCAAGCCGAAAAAGCGCCGCCCGAGGTCGCGCAGCAAGGCAGCGGACGTCAAGTCGAATGACCCGGTCGAGACAATGGATGTCTCGTCCGAGCCGACTGGCATGGAGACCATTGATCTCGACGACAGCGAAGAGAACAATGACCTTTCCGTGCCGGAAGGGACCTCTCCGATGGAGACGGTCGCCGAGACACCGGTGGAAGAACCGTCTGAGGATGACGCGTCTGACGCTCCGGTTGCTGAGGAAGGGACTGCTGAAGAAGAGACCACTGAGGTCAAGGCTGATGAGGCCGAGACTGTTGAGGTGACCACTGACGAGCAGGCCGAAACCGAGGCCGAAGAACAGTCCGAAGCTGTAGCTAAAGTGGAAGAAGCCGAGGCTGACTCTGAGGACGCCGCACAGGCTGAGCCTCAGGCAGAAACCTCCGAAGCGGAGCCTGCCGAAGGCGACGATGCAGACGAGGATGAGAAAAAGCCGGATGCGACCGCCAAGGATGATTCGATTGAATCGGTCGCGGATGAGGATGACAGCGAGGATATCCGCCCTCCGCGCAAGCCGCGCCCGCGTCGTTACAAGATCCAGGAAGTGATCAAGGTGCGTCAGGTTCTGCTGGTGCAGGTCGTCAAGGAAGAGCGGGGCAACAAAGGGGCCGCGCTGACCACCTATCTATCGCTGGCTGGTCGCTATTGCGTCCTGATGCCCAACACAGCACGTGGCGGCGGTATCAGCCGCAAGATCACCAATGCACCGGACCGCAAGAAGCTGAAGGAAATCGCGGCCGAGATCGACGTGCCAACGGGCGCGGGTCTGATCATCCGGACCGCAGGCGCCAAACGCACGAAATCCGAGATCAAGCGCGACTATGAATACCTGCAGCGCATGTGGGAACAGATTCGCGAGCTGACTCTGAAATCCATCGCACCCGCAAAAATCTATGAGGAAGGCGACCTGATCAAACGGTCGATCCGTGACCTCTATAACCGCGACATCGACGAGGTTCTGGTCGAAGGCGAAGGCGGCTATCGCATCGCCAAGGACTTCATGAAGATGATCATGCCGTCCCACGCCAAGAACGTGAAACGGTACGAAGACGCGCTGCCTCTGTTCGCGCGCTATCAGGTGGAAAGCTATCTGGCCGGGATGTTCAACCCGACCGTACAGCTGAAATCGGGTGGTTACATTGTGATCGGCGTGACCGAAGCACTGGTAGCGATCGACGTGAACTCGGGCCGGGCGACCAAGGAAGGCTCGATCGAGGAAACCGCGCTCAAGACCAACCTTGAGGCCGCCGAGGAAGTGGCGCGTCAGTTGCGTCTGCGTGACCTTGCTGGTCTGATCGTCATCGATTTCATCGATATGGACGAGCGCAAGAACAATTCGGCCGTTGAAAAGCGGATGAAAGACAAGCTCAAGACCGACCGCGCGCGTATTCAGATGGGCCGCATCTCGGGTTTTGGCCTGATGGAAATGAGCCGCCAGCGTTTGCGCCCCGGCATGCTAGAAGCGACAACGCAGCCGTGCCCGGCCTGTCATGGCACCGGTCTGATCCGCTCGGACGACAACATGGCGCTGTCGATCCTGCGTCAGATCGAAGAGGAAGGTACCCGCCGCCGCTCACGCGAGGTCCTGGTGCGCTGCCCGGTCAGTATTGCCAACTACCTGATGAACCAGAAGCGCGAACATATCGCTCAGATTGAGTCGCGCTATGGTCTGTCGGTGCGGGTTGAAGGGGATATGCATCTGGTCAGCCCCGATTTCTCGCTGGAGAAGTTCAAGACCGCCAGCCGGATTGTGCCCGAAGCGACTGCTCCGGTTGTCTCGGTTGACGCATCGCTGATGGATCTGGTCGACGCGACCGAAGAGGAAGAGACCGAAGAAGAAGCGGTTCAGGCTGAAGAAGAAGCCAAGCCCAAGCGCAAGCGCCGTCGTCGTCGTCGCAAGAAGGGCGGTGGCGATCAGCAAGAGGCTGAGGCATCGGATGCGGCAGAAGACACTGCTGCCGAAGCTCCTGCGGAAGAAGCCAAGACGGAAGACGCCGCAGAAGCATCTGACGCGGAAGAAAAACCCGCTAAGCCCAAGCGTCGCCGTGCGCCTCGCCGCAAGAAGACCGACGTGGAGGCTGAGGCGCAGGACGCCGCTGATCAGGGTGCTAAGGCTCAGGAAGAGGTCCCGGCAGCAGTTGAAGTGACCGCTGAGCCTGCTCCGGAACCGGTGGAAGTCGCTCCGGCAGAAGTCGCTGAGGTTGCAGAAGCCACTCCGGAACCGGTGCAAGATGCCGAAGAGCCTTCTGAGGCTGTTGCAGCGACAGAGGCTGCTGAGACGGTGGATGCAGAAGAGCCGGTTGACCCTCAACCAACTGAGGAGCCCACCCCGGTTGAAGAGCCTGCTGAGGTTGAAGTTGCACCCGCGGTTGAGGAAACTCCTGCTGAACCCGTTCTGGAAACGGTTGCGGAAGAGCCGGAACAACCGGCTGAGCCGCCCAAGCCAAAACGGCGCGGCTGGTGGTCGCTGGGAAGCTAAAATGAAAAGGCGGGCTTGCGGCCCGCCTTTTTCGTTTTGACTGTACGAGGCTTAGCCGGCTTTCTGGATCAGATACACCTGATGGCCGTTTTCCTCGTCTTGCGACAGCAGGGTATGGCCACTTTCCGAGCAGAAATGCGGGACATCAATAATCGCCGCAGGATCATCCGCCAGCACGCGCAATATTGCGCCACCGGGCAAGGATTTCAGCCTTTTGCGTGCTTTCAACACAGGCAAAGGGCACAGAAGGCCCAGGGCATCGAGGGTTTCAGTAGGGTTTGACATAAGGCTCAGATATTTCGCGCAAGGCTCAGTGTCCAGCGCGCAACCACGAGGATGTGACTGAATAGCCCCGTGACGAAACCGTCTTCATACCATATGTGCTGAAACATGTTCGGAATAGATATCATCGACGCGGGTCTGCTGCCCGCCATGTTCATCGCCCTGATCGGCGGTTTGATCAGCTTTCTGTCACCCTGTGTGCTGCCCATCGTGCCGCCATACCTGGCGTATATGAGCGGCGTCAGCATCAACGAGATGCAGGATCAGGCCCGCGCTCGGCGCAAGGCGACTTTGACCGCCTTGTTCTTTGTTCTGGGCCTGTCGACCGTGTTCCTGCTGCTTGGCTTTACCGCCTCGGCCTTCGGGGCGTTTGTTCTGAAAAATCAGGTGCTTTTTGCCAAGCTCTCGGGTGCGGTGGTGATTGTCTTTGGCCTGCACTTTCTGAACGTTTTCCGCATCCCTCTGCTTGACCGTGAAGCACGGGTTGAAACCGGAGACTCCGGCGGTTCAGTCTTTGGCGCCTATGTTCTGGGTCTCGCTTTTGCCTTTGGCTGGACGCCGTGCATTGGCCCTCAGTTGGGTGCGATCCTGTCGCTGGCTGCGTCTGAGGCATCGGTTGCGCGGGGTACCTTGTTGTTGGGTGTCTATGCGGCGGGTCTGGGTATACCGTTCCTGCTGGCCGCAATGTTCCTGAACCGTTCAATGAGTGTCATGAACCGGATCAAGCCTTACATGGGCACGATCGAGAAGGTCATGGGTGGGTTGCTTCTGTTCGTTGGCATCATGCTGATCACCGGCCTGTTCACCGAATTCAGCTGGTGGCTGCTGGAAACCTTCCCGGCGCTGGCGGTTCTGGGCTGATCCACCTTACCTTGGCCGCAATGCTGCGTTAACCTGCGCAGCAGAAGGTAAGGCCATGAGCAGTCAGATAAATCAGCCACAGCTGCGCCGGCGGCATGTGTTTTACATTCCCGGCTACGACCCGATCCCCGCGCGGCGTTACCGCGAGTTGTACCGGACTGAGTCGCAAGCGCAGGCTGAAATCTCGGGATATCAGATCACGCTTGCGCCCAAGACGGGCGATGGCCCGTTTGGCTGGCATGTTTCCTCTGTTCAGGATGGGGTTGAGGTTCAAACGGATATCGAGGTTCTGGTCTGGTCCGATATCGTGCAGGACAGCATGTCGCGCTCGATTCTGGCGACCTATCGCCAGCTTGGCCAGACCGCGTGGACCTATATCTCAACAGGAACGTTAAAGAGGCTTCGGCAACTCAGAAAAGGCCCAGTGATTGCGGCGCTCTATCCGGTGGGGATGCTGCTGCTGCAACTGCTCGCCGCCGTTTTCGTCGTGATACTTTCGGTCATTCTGGTCGGAGGGTGGGGGCTGCTGCCCGGCATGGCTTTGGCCTATGGCCTTCTGCTTTGGTTTCGCAAAATCGACAATCGGCTTTTCGCGTATTACCTGATGCATGACTACGCCTATTCGGCGCAGTTGCAGGGCGAGACGCCAGACAAGCTCCGACATCGTCTGGAAGGGTTCGCGGAGTTGATCGAGGCCGCGCTGGAAACGGATGTGGATGAGGTTCTGGTCATCGGCCACAGTTCAGGCGCGCATCTTGGGGTTTCGGTTCTTGCGGATGTTCTGGGCAGACAGAACAGAGGCCGGGACCGGCCGGTATTGTCGTTTCTAACGCTTGGGCATGTGGTGCCGATGGTCTCGTTCCTGCCCAAAGCGGTGAAACTCAGGTCGGACCTTCAGTATCTGTCCACGCAAACGGCTTTGACGTGGGTGGATGTTTCAGCCCCCGGCGATGGCTGTTCTTTCGCCCTATGTGATCCGGTCGCCGTCAGCGGCGTCGCTGGTCCAGACAAGAAATGGCCTCTGGTCCTGTCAGCTGCCTTTACCCAGACGCTGTCACCCGATCGGTGGAAAGCCCTGCGGTGGAGGTTCTTTCGGCTGCATTTTCAATATCTTTGCGCCTTTGACCGACCGGGAACCTATGACTATTTTCGCATCACTGCCGGCCCTTTGACATTGGCAGAACGGTTCAAAGGCCGCGCGCCGTCGAACAGCCGGATCGAGATGCCGGTTTCCAAATACACGGATACGAGCCGATGAAGCCGCCCAAGCCGCAATCCCGCCCGGATCGAGTCTCTCTCTGGCGCTATCTGAAACTGTTCCGGCAGGATCTGCTGTCGGCGCAGCCTCAGCGCCTCTATCGCGCGTGGATGGCCGAGTTTCGCACGCCGTTCTTCCGGTCCTTCATGATCAATCAGCCGGATTTGGTGGATGAGGTCCTCAAGAAACGCCCTGATGATTTTCCGAAATCCAACCGCATAAGCGAGGGGTTGCGGCCGTTGCTGGGGGATTCCGTGTTTCTGACCAACGGCGCGACATGGAAACGCCAGCGCCGTATCATTGACCCCGCATTTGAGGGCGGTCGGCTGAAGGATACGTTCCCGGCCATGCGCGCCGCCGCTGACGCTTGTGCGGATCGGCTGCGCCCCATGGCGGGGGCACAGGTCGAGTGCGAACAGATCACCAGCCATGCTGCCGCCGATGTGATTTTCCGAACCCTGTTTTCTGTGCCCATCGAACACGACATTGCCGCGCAGGTATTTGACAGGTTCCGAGCGTATCAGCGCGAGCAGCCTTTGTTGAACCTCGCCGCCTTCGTGCCGCTCCCGCGTTGGTTGCCCCGGTTTCACTCGCGAAAGACGCGTGGAACCGCGCGAGAGATCCGCGCCCTGATTGCCAAACTGACGAAAGATCGGGCTGCGGCGATTGCTGCGGATCGCGCGCCCGATGATTTGGCAACCAAGATCATGACGACACCGGACCCGGACACCGGCAAGTGTTTTGAACCGGAGGAGATGGTCGATCAGGTTGCGATCTTCTTTCTGGCCGGACACGAAACCAGCGCCTCAGCACTGGCGTGGACGCTCTACCTGATGGCGCTGTACCCCGAGTGGCAGGAGAGACTGGCGAAAGAAGCTGAAGCGCTTGAGGATCGGTCCTTTGGGGTGATGTCCAAGCTGAGGCTCAGCCGGGATGTATTCCGCGAGGCCCTAAGGCTCTATCCGCCGGTGCCGATGATGGTCCGGCAGGCCAGTTGTCCCGAGAGGTTTCGCAACCGGGACATTCCAAAGGGAGCGCAGATCGTGATCAGCCCGTGGCATCTGCACCGGCAGGAGCGGCTGTGGGACAACCCGGATGGTTTCGATCCCACTCGTTGGGGCACGGAAAACGGTAAAACGTGCCAGCGAGAGGCCTATATCCCGTTCTCAACCGGCCCCCGCGTTTGTCCGGGTGCCGGTTTCGCGATGGTCGAGGGGCCTTTGATCCTGTCCACGTTGCTGCGCCATTTCAGATTCGAAACAATCCCCGACAAAACGCCTGTTCCGGTGGCTCATCTGACGGTCAGATCGCGAGATGGCATTTGGTTGCGCGTGGTTGAGCGCTAACAAACTACCATCACCCGGTACTGTGCTGTATGCGGTGAAGGAAATCGGAATCAGTCTTGAACGGGAAAATACTATGTCCAAAGCAGAACAGCGCGCGCAGATGTCAGACGGAGCAGGCTTTATTGCAGCACTGGATCAAAGTGGCGGATCAACCCCTAAAGCACTGGCGCTTTATGGTGTGGACGCGGCGCAATACGCCTCGGAAGAAGAGATGTTCGGCGAAATCCAGAACATGCGCGCACGGATCATCCTGGCGGATGACTTCACCAAGGACAAAGTAATCGGCGCGATCCTGTTCGAACGCACCCTTGGCGAATCGATCGACGGCCGCAAGGTGGCTGACTATCTGTGGTCCGTAAAAGGCATCGTTCCGTTCCTGAAAATCGACAAGGGTCTGGAAGACACTGCAAACGGTGTGCAGATGATGAAGCCGATCCCGGGGCTGGCCGAAACTCTGGCCCAAGCAGAAGGCGTGTTTGGCACTAAGGAACGCTCGGTTATCCACGAAGCCAACGCCGAAGGCATCGCTGCAGTTGTTGCCCAGCAATTCGACGTGGCCCGCGTTGTGACCGACGCCGGCATGGTGCCGATTGTCGAGCCTGAGGTGAATATCAACTCGGATACCAAGGCCGAGGCCGAGGATATCCTGAAAGCCGAAATCCTGAAAAACCTGGACCAACTGGCCGAGGGGCAGGAGGTCATGCTGAAACTGACCATCCCAAGCGCTGCGAACCTCTATGACGAGTTGGCGGATCACCCGCGTGTTCTGCGTGTCGTGGCCCTGTCGGGTGGTTACTCGACCGAGCAGGCCTGCGATCTGCTGGGTCAGAACGGCAAGATGATCGCGTCTTTCTCGCGGGCGCTGACCGAAGGGCTTTCGAAACAGCAATCGGATGCCGAATTCAACGCGGCCCTCGGCAGCAATATCGACAAGATCTTCAAAGCGTCGGCATAACGCTTAGACAGGTTTGACGAAATCGCGGCGCATCTGTGCCGCTTTTTCCCGGCTGATGCAGCCCATTGCGTGATCATTGATCAGCCCCATCGCCTGCATGAAGGCAAAAACGGTGGTGGGGCCGACAAACTTCCAGCCCCGCTTCTTCAGGTCTTTCGACATCGCCACTGACTCGGCTGAGGTGCTGGCGGTCTGTGGTTCTGGCGGTGAGGTCGCTTCATACCGCCAGACATAGGCCGCAAGGGAACCCTCCTGCGCCACCAACTCCTGTGCGCATCTGGCGTTGTTGATCACAGCTTCGATCTTGCCGCGATGGCGGATGATGCCTGCATCTTGCAATAGACGTTCGATATCTGCCTCAGAAAATTCTGCCATCCTATCGAAATCAAAGTCGCAAAAGGCCCGACGGAAATTCTCGCGCTTGTTCAGGATCGTGCGCCAACTGAGGCCGGATTGAAAACTTTCAAGACACAGTTTTTCGAACAGTCGTCGATCATCGGACACCGGGTAACCCCATTCTGTGTCGTGATAGTCGAAGAACTCAGGCGCTGCTTGACACCACGCGCATCGGGCAAGGCCATCAGGGCCCAAAACGGTTTTGCTCATGAATGTACCTATTTTGTTCTTAGTCAGGATACACTCAGAACTTAGGTTGAGACAAGCGTCAAAGCTTGTCGCGGTACCAGTTCAGAACAAAAACACGAATGGCCGATGCCAGCCCTGTATCAGGGTCGCGTGCGACATCAATATCTGCAGCCAAAGCATTGATGGGCTGTTGTTTTTCCTCGGCAATATCGCGAAACGCGCGCCAGAATTCATCCTCAAGCGAGACCGATGTCCGGTGCCCCTTAAGGGTCAGAGAGCGTTTGACCGGTCGTCCGCTCATTCATCCAGCTCGTGATTGTCCAGATCGCGGGTCTGCTTGTCTTTTTGCAGCTTCACGACCTGTTTTTCGGCTTTGCTACGCCCGAAGGCGACCGCATTCTGATCCGCGCGGGCCTTTTTTTCGGCCCGCGTTTTCTCTTTCCGATACCGGTTCAGGTTGACCGGCTTTCCCATCAGTCTTTCGGACCGATCATCTGTTCGGGGCGCACAACGGCGTCAAAGGTTTCTGCATCGACAAAGCCCAGCGCGATGGCCTCTTCCTTGAGGGTGGTGCCGTTCTTATGCGCGGTTTTGGCAACCGTGGTGGCGTTGTCATAGCCAATGGTCGGGGCCAGAGCGGTCACCAGCATCAGCGATTCCTTCATCAGCTTTTCGATGCGCGGCTCATTGGCCTTGATGCCCAGCAGCATCCGCTCGGTAAAGCTGTCGCTTGCGTCGCCCAGCAGTTGGATCGACTGCAGCAGGTTGTAGGACATCATCGGGTTGTAGACGTTCAGCTCAAAATGGCCTTGCGAACCGGCGAAGGTCATCGCGGCGTTGTTGCCCATCACATGTGCGGCGACCTGGGTCAGCGCCTCGGCCTGTGTCGGATTCACCTTGCCGGGCATGATGGAGGAGCCGGGCTCGTTTTCCGGCAGGATCAGCTCACCCAGACCCGAGCGGGGACCGGAACCGAGGAAGCGAATGTCGTTGGCAATCTTGTAGCAGCTACCCGCAATTGTTGCCAAAGCGCCCGACATGAAGACCATCGCGTCATGGGCTGCCAGGGCCTCGAACTTGTTGGGCGCTGTGACAAAGGGCAGGCCGGTGATCTCGGCCATGTGTCCTGCGACGGCTTCGCCCCAGCCGTTCTGCGTGTTCAGGCCAGTACCCACGGCCGTACCACCTTGCGCCAGCTCATAAATGCCGGGCAGGGCGGCTTGCACGCGGGCGATACCCTGACGGATCTGATGGGCATAGCCGCCGAATTCCTGACCCAGGGTCAGAGGCGTCGCGTCCTGCGTATGCGTCCGGCCGATCTTGATGATGTCTTTGAATTCTGCCGCTTTCTGCTCCAGCCCGGATGCCAGTTTCTCAAGCCCCGGCAGCAGGACGTCGCGCACGCTCATGGCGGTCGCGATATGCATGGCGGTCGGGAACGTGTCGTTCGACGACTGGCCCATGTTGCAGTGATCATTGGGGTGAACCGGGTCTTTCGAGCCGATCACGCCGCCCAGTATCTCGATCGCGCGGTTTGCGATTACTTCGTTGGAGTTCATGTTGGACTGCGTGCCCGAACCGGTCTGCCATACGACCAGAGGGAAGTTGTCGTCGAACTTGCCCTCGATCACCTCACCAGCGGCCTGAATGATCGCGTCGGCGATTTTGGCGTCCAGCTTGCCGGTCGCCTTGTTCTCCATCGCGCAGGCTTTTTTGATCACGCCCAGCGCGCGCACGATGGCCACGGGCTGCTTCTCCCAACCGATGGGAAAGTTCATGATCGAGCGCTGTGTCTGAGCGCCCCAGTACTTGTCGGTGGGAACCTCAAGCGGGCCAAAGCTGTCGGATTCGGTGCGGGTCTGAGACATCGGGTACTCCGTCTGGTATGCAGTTGTATGCCGTTTAGCCAAGGCAGCGCCGCAACGCAATTGGCCAGTTGCGCGCAGCTTAAACTCAACAAAACCCAAGGTATAGGCGCAAGGCGGGTGAAATTGTTCCAATCACGTACGCAAGCCCATTGTGCGCGCCTGCCGCTGAGCTACAATGTGTAAGTGGCCATGGTGGAGGATGAAATGCCAATGTCAGTTCGGATGATCCCGTTGAAAACCATGCTGTTGGCCATAGGGTTGATCCTGCTTGGAACGCTCGTGAACGCTGCGAATATCGCGCCATTCGTCGGGAATTACACCGGGTCGGCCAAAGTTGTTGACGAGGATGGATCTGCGACACCTCGGGATATGAGCGTGTCGATTCACGAGATCCGCAACGGGTTCAATGTCAGCTGGACCACTACGACCTACAAGCTGGACGGGCGGGTCAAGCAACAGAAATTTTCGGTGGATTTTGTGCCCTCGGATCGGCCCGATGTGTTTTCGGCTGCCATGCAACGGAACGTGTTCGGTCACGAGGTGCCGCTGAATCCCATGAAAGGTGAGCCCTTTGTCTGGGGTCGGATCGAAGGGGACACGCTGACCGTGTTTTCCTTGTTTATTGATGCGCAGGGTGGCTACGAGTTGCAGCAATATGATCGTACTCTGGCCGAAGGCGGGCTGAACCTGTCTTTCTCGCGCTTCATCAACGGAAACAAATCCCGCGCGGTCGAGACCTTTCTGCAAAAACAATAAGCTCCGCGACGGGCGCGGGGCTTGATTGCCTATTTGCGAAAACTGTCCAATGAGACGACATCGGCGTCGCGCTGGATCTCGGGCTCTTCAACCTCGATTGTCTCTTCTACGAAATCCTCGTCCATATCGTCATCCTCTGGGCCTTCAAAACGCAGGCCGAATTCAACGGACGGGTCCACGAAGGTCTTGATGGCCGTGTAAGGGATGTAGAGCGGTTCCGGCGCGTCGCCGAAATTCAACGTAATGGCAAAGCCGTTTTCGCCGACCTCAAGGTTTTCGAACCAGTGCTGCATCACGATCGTCATCTCTTCGGGATAGCGGTCATGCAGCCAGTCTGCGATGTCGACGCCGTCTTCGCGGGTGTCGAACGTAATAAAGAAATGGTGCGCGCCGGGCAGCCCGGTTTCAGAGACGCCGGTCAGAACGGTTTTGATCAGCCCGCGCATGGCGGTATGCATCAGGTTTCCATAGTCGATGTCTTGCGACATGTGTCATCCTCGAAAGTGGTTGCCTCCAGCATAGGCGTTTTGTCTGGAAACGAAAGGGCGGGTATCGCCGGATTGATCAGAATAACTGGAGTGCGATGCCCGCGACGGCCATCAGCGCCAGAACCGATGCCATCCCTAATTTTATCCGAAAAATCAATACTCCAGCGGCGATAGTAAGGGCAGCCGCAGTGAGGTTTAGCGAGTCCCACCCAGGCAGAGGTATCGAGACAGGCCCCCAACTGTACTGCGTAACCACACCGAATAGAACGTTCAACGCGAACCACACGGAGAGGTTGAGAATCACACCTACGACTGCTGCCGTGATGCCATGCAGAGCAGCTGAGAGCCGAGGGCGCGAGGCCAGTTTGTCCAGATACGGGGCGGCCAGAAAGATCCAGAGGAAACACGGTACAAACGTTGCCCACAACGCAACCGCACCTGCGGCGAATGCCAGCGAGACCCCTCCGTTGATTTGTCCGGTCAGCATTGCGACGAATTGTGTGACCAAGATCAACGGTCCGGGGGTGGTTTCGGCAAGGCCCAAAGCGTCGATCATCTGACCGGTGCTGATCCATTGGTATTGATCGACCACTGTCTGGGTCATGTAGGCCAGAACCGCATAGGCCCCGCCAAATGTCACCGCGGCCAGACGGGCGAAGAACCATCCCAAGTCGCTGAGCAACTGATGACCGGTCATGGATAGGAGGACCAATGGTCCAAGCCAAAGCGGTACCCAAATCGCAACCGTGCGCAATGTGCTGCTAACGCTGGCATGAGAGGTGGTGTCTTGCTGCGCAACGGGTCCTTTGTACGTAACATAACCCCATAGCGCGGCCGCCAGAATGATAAGCGGAAAGGGCAGGTTGAACAGAAAAATGCCAAGGAATCCGAAACTCGCGACAAGGCGGTGTTCCATATTGGTTAGAGCCTTCCGAGAAAGCTTCAGTAGCGCCTGCAGGACGATCACGATAACGGTGGTTTTGATCCCCAGAAAACCCGCTTGCACAAGGGGCAGGGTGCCAAAGCTTGCATAAAGCAGCACCAGCGTCGCAATCACCACCGCACCCGGCAGAACAAACAGGGTGCCCGCGATCAATCCTCCGGTCACGCCGCGAAGACGCCAGCCGGCATAGGTGGCCAGCTGCATTGCCTCTGGACCCGGCAGCAACATGCATAGGGACAAGGCGCGCAAATAGGTTTCCTCGGACAGCCAGGCGCGACGGTCCACCAACTCCTGATGCATCAAGGATATTTGCGCCGCAGGGCCGCCGAAGGACAAAAGACCAATTCTGCCGAAGACCAGAACTAGGTCTCGTACCGTAGGCGTCATATCACGTCAGCCCAACGGTCAAAATACGCTCGGGCAGCTGGCTTTTTTGATCACGAAGCATGATCCATTTCCTTGCAATAACAGCCGCGCACCGAATACGCGCAGTACGTATGGCCTTAGCTATCGCGTTGGAAACTTGGGGGTCAAGGTGGCTTGGGTGTTCAGCTCCATTCCAGTTGCTGACCTGTCATGCAGACGGGCAGGGTATCCTGCGGAAACTGACCAAGCTGTTCAAAAAACGATATGAAATCGAACTGGTTGTAGGCTTCGACCATCTTGTCGCCTTTGAAGCGGGCCATGACCTGGCCCGTCACCTCCAGCGGAGCACCATTGTCAGCACGGAAGGTTTTGACGTGCAAAATGGCAGACACCCAATCCCCGTTTTCGATAATTTTTGGCAGCTCGACCGAGATTTCACCCAGAATGTGCCGGAAAGCCATCACCAGGTCGCGAAAATCATCGGCCCCAACCTGCATTTCGGGGATCAGCCCCTCGGCCATGGTTTCCGGCGCAAAGTACTGATCAATCGCATCGGTATTCCCTTGTTCCCAAACTTCGGCATACCACGCTTTCAAGATATCTGAGTGGGTCATCCCGGCCCTCCTGTCTGTCTGAGATGACTTTGGACAAAAGGGATGAATAAACTCTGAATCCGTGCGGAAATAAAAATAAAAGCAGACATAAAATGGGGGAAATGCAGGTTTCTGTTGCCAGGTACCTGCGAACCCCGCCTTACGCGGCTAGGCGCAAGGGCTTAAGTTTCGGTCTTGTTACTGCTTACGCAGCAACTGCAACCGGAGCACGATTGTCGTTTGCAATTGTACTAGTTTCGCCGGTAACGGTGGCAGACAGCCGAGACAAAGCTAACCCCTTTAGACGTTCGTCGATCCTATTTCGGCCCCCCGATCCTGAAAGTGATCCTCAAACGAAGGATGCCCCCAGAAGGTAAATGGTGGAGCCGCCGGGTACCGCCCCCGGGTCCGATCCGCTTATTACGAGCGCGTTTATGTCCATAGTCCCGAAGGACAGACCTTATATAGGTGAGGAGATTTCGGGATGCAAACCCGGAAATGACCTCCGGACACTGTAAATCACGGGGTACGGTTCAGATTTGCAGCGATCAGCCAGACGGCTAAAACCAGCTCAATTCCCCCGAAAATCACGGCTTTGGCAAGCGGTGGATTGTCCAGCAGCACCGACACGAACCGCCCCAAAGCCGCTCCGGCATAGGCGACGCCCAATATGGCATAGGCCATCGGGTGGTTCAGCCAGATCACGGCAATGCCGGTGACCACAAACAACCCTCCGACCGAGGCGCGCATCTCGCTCAGGCCCATGGTGCTGTTGGTCGGGGCCAGATCCAGCGCCGTCGCAGTGTGCAAAGGCGCGAGAAAGCCAAAGAGGCCAAAGCCGATGGTCAGCAGGGCCGCGATGACGTTGAGGATATGTACCATGATCGTGCCTTTATCCGGTTATACCGCGTAGGCGGCGTCAAAGAAGTCTTTCTCAAGCTCAACTGCCCGGTGGAACAGTCGTGTCACCTCGGCTTGCGCTTCTGGCGTCAAGGTGGGCCAGGTTTTGTCAAGCTGCCCGCGCAGATATTCGACCACGCTTTCAAAGCCTTCTCCGGCATGTAGCGTGATCCATTCCGCGAACCAGAAGGGCAGATCGGGTTTCGGCGGATTTTCCGGGCTTGCCCAGCTGAGGTAGACCCATTCGGCGACAACCAGCACTGCCAGCATGCTCTCATACCGGCCCGAAGCCGCAGCCTCGGCCATCAGGTCCTGAAACGCCTTGGTGGCGGGGGCAGGGTCGGTGCTGGGCTGGGTGCCCAGCGCCTCGAGCGAACGCAGGAAGTAGGTGTTTTCAGGCCCGGTGATCACCGCAAGAAACTGCGCGGCCGGAACGCTGTCGGCCAAGGTGGGCGCGTGTGCGATGGCGCTGGCCAGCAGGCGGACGAAGCCGTCGACGAACTGATAGTCCTGTTGCAGATACCAGCGCATCTTGTCCTCGGGCAGGGTGCCGTCTGACAGCTCGCGCGTGAAGGCATGGGTTGTTGCCGCCTGCCATTCGTCGGCCTTGCCCTGGCGCAGCATTTCCGTGGGGCGCGTGTTCTTGGACACTTCGAGAACTCCTAACTTCTTTCAAAGCAGGACAAAGCGGTTTTTCAGGACATGTGCAAGGTGATCGTGCGGTGACTAGATTGCGGACCAAAGCCCCAGCACGCCGACCAAAATCAGGCTGAGCGCCCAGATGAGTTCAAGGTTGAACCACGTGCGTGAGAGGAATTGCAGCCCAAGCCAGCGATAGACGCCAAAGGCCAGAAGGCCGCCGCCAAGGATCATCGCCGCCGTGTGCAGTGCGGCCACGGCCAGAACCAGCAGGGTGTTTGTTGTCATGATCTGAGAGATGGCCTGATGCCCGGCGTCCAGCTCATCCAAGTTGCACAGGCCCAGATAGATCGGAACCAGCATCAAGGCCGCGCCATGGGCGAGCGCGACCAGAAAGGACCACAGCGCGAGTTTGCTGGGCGGCACGCGCGACAAGAACCGAGGGTGGCTGCGTGTGACTGCAATATACAGCCCCATCGCGATGACAATCAGCGCGGCCCCGATGCGGATTTCGCGTTGGTAGTCGATCAACACGGCCATCATTGCAAATGGCAACAGGACACCCAGCATCGCGAGGAAATGACCGCCCGCTAGCGCGGCCAAGGCGCGCCACAGGGCCGATTGGCGCTGCTCCATCAAGGCGGATGAGACAGCAAGCGGCCAACCCATGCCGGGATTCAACCCGTGATAGGCGCCGCTGAGAACAACGGCCAGCCAGAGGCCAGCCGTTGATGTCATCAGAAAGTCCAACTCAGACCGAGGGGTAGCAGAAACTGTCGGTCGAACAGTCTCCGCCCTCCAGCCGGATCTGGTGGCTGCGATAGCCTTCGGGGAACTCGACCCAGAATTTGGGGTCCAGCGTCAAGCCACCGTTCTCGCCGACATCCGCCTTGACCATGGCTGCACCGCGTTCGCCGGGATAGAATTGGTCATCCCATGTGGAATAGAGCGAGTTGGTCCAGTAGACCCGCTTGCCGTCGCGGCTGATTTCGACCATCTGCGGGCCATAGCCAAAGTCCTGACCGTTCGGGTGTTTGGTCTTTTTGACGATCCCGCCAATTTCGACCTTGCCCGCGAGTGTCGGGTTCATCGGGTCCGAGACGTCATATTGGTGCATCTCACCGGTGCCCCAGCAGGCGACATAGAGGTATTTGTCGTCGAGGCTCAGGTCGATATCCGTCACCAGCGGTGGAACAGCCGAGAAACCTTTGAGCAAGTCTGGCAGGTCATCCGGGTCAGCCGGTTGCGGGTCGATGGTGATGGTTTTCTTGGCCTCAAACATGCCGTCTTCGTTTCGCCACCATGTGAAGATCGCACCTTGCAGGTTCGTTGTGTCCACAACGACGCCGCAGAACCCATACTGTTTGACCGGATCATGCGCGGGCCGGATCTCCAACGCCATCTGGTGGTTTTCCCCCAGATCAATGGTCTGGATATTGGTGCGGCTGCGCAGGTTCCAGAAATGGATGCTGTGACCGTATTTGTTCGACAGCAGGTCCTCGGCCACGATCCCGTTCTCGAACTGTGGCGGTAGACCCCATTCAGAACTGACCATGTAGTCGCGGGGCAGATTCCACCAGAAATCATAGTGCTTGTCCTGCACGCCGCGTTCGATCTCATACCGTCCGATGATCTCGAAGCTTTCACAATCCATGATGAAGATACCGGGAGGGCCGTCGGTCCCGTCCTCTCCGCCACCGCCCAAGGTGCTGACATAGATGCCTTCGGGCCCGCAATGAATGGTGTGAGGGCGTGAATACCCTGTCTTTGCAAAGACTTCTTCCGGTTCAATGATCTTATGAATTTTGGCCTCAAGCGGGTTCTTCACATCGATCACATAGATCCGGCTTGAACGGATGCCTGGAATGATCAGATAGCGCCGCTCCAGAAACGCGTGGCCCGTCAGCGGCGACAGCGCCGAGGAACAGGCGTTCCAGCCAAAGTGATGAAATTCATCGCCTTTTTCCGGCATGATGACCTGATGGACGATCTTTCCGAAATCATCAGAAGTCGGATCGACATTTACAACGGCCAGCCCGTCAGGTTGTGAAAAATCCGGGCTGAGCATCAGCGTAAAAGCAAGCGTCTCAGTGGGCCCCTCCATCGCCAGCTTGGCGGATGGGTAAAAGGTTGGGTCCGGTCTCGTATTCATAACATCCTCCCGTAAGTCATTGATATTCAATTCATTCTGAGAGTTCCGGTCTTGGTGCCGGGTGACATCCTGCCTGCTCGTGCTTCCTTTCTGCCTGTTGGTCTGCGTCAGATTTCGGGCCTGAGTGTCAGGCGGTTTTACGTTTGCGCTCGGCCACGTCTAGGGCCAGTTGGCGTGTATAGGTTTCAAGTTCGATCAGCGTCGCGTCCACCGATGGGGCATCACGCGCCTCAAGTGCATCTGCGATCTTGGTGTGCAGTGCGATGATCTCCTCGCGAGAGCGCGCGGTGAAGGTGATCATGTTCATCAGCGGCTGCATGGCCTCGACCGCACCCGCCAGTTGATAGGACAGCACCGGATTGTCTGCGCCATCGACCAGCGCACGGTGAAAGGCGACGTCCGAGGCGCAGAAGGCCTCATCTGTCAGACCCGGCTGGGCCTGACGGAAGATCTCGGCCCGCATCGTTGCCAGTTGATCCGCGGTGCGACGTTGGGCCGACAAGGCTGCGCAGGCGCGTTCCAGGGCGTATCGCGCTTCGCAGGCCGTGTCGAAACTGACGGCGTTCATCGACAGCAGCAGGGTCGAGGTGGTGATTTGCTGCGAATAGGCGTCCTCAAAGCTGATCCGGTTCACAAAGGCCCCACCGGTTGCACCGCGCTGGGTGCGGATCAGGGATTGCGCAGCCAAACGCTTTAGCGCCTCGCGCACGGTGGGCCGCGACACCTGAAATTGATCGGCAAGTTCCGCCTCAGAGGGCAAGCGCTCATCCACGATCAATTCGCCCGACACAATCGCGCTCCGAATGGCCTGTGCGATCTGGGCAGAAAGGTCTGCAGGATTGGCTGGGTCTATCTTCATTTTGGGGCCGGTCTGAAAATTTTATTTGTCTGACATTTAAAAGTCTGACATTTGAAAAGCAAGAGAGTTGAGTCGGAGGATCACATGAGTCGCGCATTATTCCGCAGCGGAATGTGGCTGGCGTTCTATGCTGTGATCCTGTGGGCGTGGTGGGTCATGTTCTCGATGAGCCGCGACATGGACCTCGACTTCATTGGTCGGCCGGGGCCGATGGGACAGGCTATGGCAGCGATGGACCCGCGCATGGATATGTATATGCCCATGGCAGAGTTCGGACCTTTGTTCTGGATGTGGGCGATCATGATGGCGGCGATGATGCTGCCGACACTGGTGCCAACCCTGCGCAGCTATGACGACCTGATCCGCAGCGCCAATGGCACGCGGGCTGGATGGCTGGGCGTTCTGGCCGGGTATTTCATCGTCTGGGTCGGGTTTGCGGCGCTGATCGCGGGTGTACAGCTAGCCCTGCTGTTCGGTGGGTTTGTCGACATGCTGGGCATCGCCAAGTCCCATTGGGTGGCCGGAGGGCTGCTGATCGTGGTCGGCGCTTTCCAGTTCACCCGCGCGAAAGAGGTCTGCCACGGTGTCTGTCACGCTCCAATGACGTATTTCCTGAGCCATTGGAAAACCGGTTTCGCTGGCGGTGTGAGAATGGGGCTGGGGCTCGGCGCGTTCTGCGTCGGTTGCTGCTGGGGCTTCATGGCGCTCGGCTTTGTTGGTGGCGTCATGAGCCTTTTGTGGATGGGGCTGGCGACCTTGTTCATGGTTTTGGAAAAACTCCCCCAGATCGGGCATGCTGTGACCCGACCCATGGGGTTCATACTGATCGCAGGCGGTGTTGTGCTGCTGATCTATCCCTTTGCTTACGGAGGATAAGCTGATGGCGAAAAACAGAAAACCCGAGGCCGACCGGCTACCGATAAGTCAGCGGATCGACAGCCGTATGCCCAACCCCAAACGGCGCGAGATGAGCCCGACGGATTGGTCCATCAAGGGCGAGCTGATCCTGAACTGCTCATGCGATGTGTTCTGTCCCTGCGTGGTCTCATTGGGCGCGCACCCTCCGACCGAGGGGCATTGCCACGCGTGGATGGGTGTGATCATCGACGAAGGGCATTACGAGGGCGAGGATCTGTCGGGCCTGAATGTTGGTCTTCTGGTCGATATTCCGGGCCGCATGGGCGAGGGGCAGTGGAAAGTCGCTGCCTATGTCGATGAACGCGCCAGCGGCAAGGCCTATAACGGGCTGCTTCAGATTTTCAGTGGTCAGGCCGGCGGCACCACTGGCCTGTTCACCATGCTGGTGAGTGAGATCATCGGGGCCGAACGTGCTCCGGTCCAGATCGAACGGGACGGCAACAAGCGCAGAATCGCGATTGGTCGCAAGATCCAAGGCGAGATCGAGATGCTGGGCGGTAAAGACCCTGAGCATCCGGTGGTGGTGTCGAACTCCAAATACTGGATGGGGCCGGACATCATCGTGGCGCGCGGAAACAAATCGAAAGTGCGCGACTATGGCCGCGTATGGGACTTCGGCGGTAAATCGGCCGAGATCTGCCCGATTGACTGGCACGGGCCCAAGTGATGATCACCGGAGCCTTTGCCCGACAAATGGCGCGCTATAACGACTGGCAAAACAGCCAGTTGTCTGAGTTTCTTCAAGCGCTATCGTCCGAGGAGTTGATGCAGGAACGCGGCGCGTTTTTCGGCTCGATCATGGGCACGGCAAACCACTTGCTGTGGGGCGACTGGATCTGGATGTCGCGTTTTGACAAAGGGCCGGGACCAGAGAGCAATATCCACCGACCCGGAGGCGGCATCCACGAAAGCGTGCATCTCTGCCCTGACCTTGATAGCTGGCTGGCTCTGCGCGTGACGATGGATGACCGGATCTCGGATTGGGCGGATACGCTGGGTGATGAGGTTCTGTCAGGTCCTTTCACTTGGTACTCAGCCGCAAAAGAGGCTGATGTTACTTTGCCTTACGCACAATGCGTGATGCATTTCTTCAACCATCAAACCCATCATCGTGGACAACTCCACAAAATGCTGACCGAAGCCGGATCCGAGGCTCCGGTCAGCGATCTTTGCTTCATGCCAAAGGAGGGCTGAATGCCGCAAATATCCCTGTCTCGTCGCCTGCGTCGTACGCCGTTTTCCGAAGGCGTCGAAGCCGCTGGTGTCAAAGGCTATACGGTCTATAACCGCATGCTGTTGCCGACGGTTTTTGAAAGTGTCGAGGCCGACTACCATCACCTGAAAAAGAATGTGCAGGTCTGGGACGTCTCCTGTGAACGTCAGGTTGAGCTGCGCGGGCCGGATGCTGCGCGCTTGATGCAGATGCTGACGCCGCGCGACCTGCGCGGCATGCTGCCCGGGCAGTGTTTCTATGTGCCGATTGTGGACGAAACCGGCGGGATGCTGAACGATCCCGTGGCCGTTAAGCTGTCGGAGGACCGCTGGTGGATCTCTATCGCCGACAGCGATTTGTTGCTTTGGGTCAAAGGGTTGGCCAACGGATATCGTCTTGATGTGCTAGTTGATGAACCGGACGTGTCGCCCTTGGCTGTTCAGGGGCCAAAGGCAAATGAGCTGATGGCGCGCGTATTCGGGGACCGTGTGCGCGATATTCGTTTCTTCAAGTTCGACATGTTCGAATTCGAAGGGCGCGATCTGGCTGTTGCGCGCTCGGGCTACTCGAAACAGGGCGGGTTCGAGATTTACGTTGAGGGCCGCGACATCGGTATGCCGCTGTGGAATGCTTTGTTCGCAGCGGGTGAAGACCTGAACGTGCGGGCCGGGTGCCCCAACCTGATCGAGCGGATTGAGGGCGGATTGTTATCCTATGGCAATGATATGACCGACGACAACACGCCACATGAATGTGGACTGGGCAAGTTCTGCAATACGCATACCGCCATTGGCTGTGTGGGCCGGGATGCGTTGTTGCGTGTGGCCAAGGAAGGCCCTGTGCAGCAGATACGTCCGATCGCGATTGACGGTGATGCTGTGCCGCCTTGTGTTCAGCCTTGGCCTATCTTTGCAGACGGAAAGCAGGTGGGTCAGGTGACGTCTTCGGCGTGGTCTCCGGATTTCGCGACCAATGTGTCGATAGGTATGGTCAAGTTGAGCCATTGGGACGCCGGAACCAGGGTCGAGGTTGAAACGCCTGATGGAATGCGGGGCGCGACGGTGCAGGGGCAGTTTTGGATCTAGCGGAGGCTGGGGGCTCTGCCCCCGTCGCTGCGCGACTCCCCCGAGGTATTTTGGGCCAGGTGAAGGATTGGGCTGGCCGCCAAAAATGAAAGGATAGCAATATGTTCAATGCTTTGGTTATGGAAAAGGATGAAGAAAGCGGTCTGGCAAGCCCCTCGGTCAAGCAGCTCTCGCTGGAGGATCTGCCGGACGGAGAGGTGACGGTTGCTGTTGAGTATTCGACGGTGAACTACAAGGATGGTCTGTGCTTGTCGGCCAAGGGCGGTGGCCTGGTTCGGAACTATCCGCACATTCCCGGTATCGACTATGCCGGAACCGTCGAGGCGTCGTCGGACGATCGTTACAAGCCCGGTGACAAGGTGGTTCTGACTGGCTGGCGCGTGGGTGAGGCCCATTGGGGTGGCTACACGCAGAAAGCCAACGCGCGGGCCGATTGGTTGGTGCCTTTGCCGGATGGGTTGGACGCTCGGCAGGCAATGGCTGTTGGAACAGCCGGGTTCACGGCCATGTTGGCAGTGATGGCGCTGGAGGATCACGGGTTGACGCCGGATCGCGGGCCCGTTCTGGTAACCGGTGCTGCAGGTGGCGTGGGATCGGTGGCAACGGCCATTTTGGGAAATCTGGGCTATGAGGTCGCGGCTGTGACCGGTCGTCCCGAGACCGGCGATTACCTGAAATCGCTAGGTGCCACGACCATCGTGCCGCGTGAAGAGCTGAACGAGACCACGAAGCGCCCGCTGGAAAGCGAAACCTGGGCGGGCTGTGTTGACGCCGTTGGCGGAGACATGCTGGCACGTGTTCTGGGGCAGATGAAGTACGGATGCTCGGTCGCTGCGGTTGGTCTAGCTGGGGGCGCAGGGCTGCCTGCAACAGTGATTCCCTTCCTGCTGCGCGGGGTGAACCTTCTGGGGATCGACAGTGTGATGCAGCCTTATGACAACCGTCTGCGGGCTTGGCAGCGCATCGCGACCGACCTGCCAATGGACAAGCTGGAGGCCATGGTGCATCCGGCGGCTCTGTCCGATTTGCCACAACTGGGCGCGGATATTTTGAAAGGTCAGGTCAAAGGGCGCGTTGTCGTCGACGTAAACGCCTGATTCAAGAAAATAGCCGGGGCAGAACTGCCCTGGCTTAACCTGCTGGGCGGCAAAAGGACCGAAACAGTTCTGGTCATTGCCACAATTCATGCTCATGATTGCTATACATCCCAAATGCGATGGCTTAAGACCCATCCAAACAGCACTTGAAGACGGGGAGTGAGCAGCATGTCTGACGACTTCGAACTGGACACCGACGATCTGAAACGCCGCATGGACGGCGCAATGTCCAATCTCAAAACTGAATTTGCCTCTCTGCGCACCGGGCGGGCCTCGGCCTCGATGCTGGAGCCGGTGATGGTGGATGCCTATGGCTCGATGACACCGATCAACCAGGTTGGCACGGTCAACGTGCCTGAACCTCGGATGGTGACGGTGAATGTCTGGGACAAGGGCCTTGTGGGCAAGGTTGAAAAGGCGATCCGTGAAAGCGGCCTGGGCATCAACCCCCAGCTGAACGGCACCATTATCATGCTGCCGATCCCCGAGTTGAACGAAGAACGCCGCCGCGAGCTGGGCAAAGTTGCCGGGCAATATGCTGAAAGCGCGCGGGTTTCGATCCGCAACGTGCGCCGGGACGGTATGGATCAGATCAAGAAAGCGAAATCGGACGGAATGTCCGAAGATGACCAGAAGTTCTGGGAGAGCGAAGTTCAGGATCTGACCGACACGATGATCAAAGCTGTTGATGCCGCGCTTGAGACCAAGCAGTCGGAAATCATGCAGGTCTGAGCCGGTACTGATGCCCAAGGATCCCCATACGGACGTGCAGGCTGGCCCAAAGCATGTCGCGATTATCATGGATGGCAATGGTCGGTGGGCGCAGGCGCGTGGCCGCCCTCGGCTTTTTGGTCACCACGCAGGTGCGCGGCGCGTACGTGAGGTGGTCGAGGCCTGTCCGGGGTTGGGCATCAAATACCTAACCGTTTTTGCGTTTTCGACGGAAAACTGGAAGCGGACTCAGGTCGAAGTCGCTGGCCTCATGAGCCTGTTTCGGCGCTATATCATCAAGGAAACCCGCACCCTGGCCGAGAACGGCATTCGTGTGCGCTTTATCGGCGATCGGCTGAGGCTGGATGCCAAGCTGATCGATTTGATGGATTCGCTGGAAGAAGAGACGCAGGGCAACGATTTGGTCCACCTAACCGTCGCGTTGAACTATGGCGGCCGGGATGAGGTGGCGCGGGCTACGAAACGTCTGGCACGGGATGTGGCCGAAGGACGGCTGAAGCCTGAAAATGTGGATGAAGAAACCCTGCCCAAGTATCTGGATACACGTGTTCTTCCCGATCCCGATCTGGTAATCCGTACCAGCGGAGAGGCACGGATTTCGAACTTTCTCCTCTGGCAGTCGGCCTATTCCGAGTACGAGTTCATCGACACCCTGTGGCCGGATTTCACCGCTGTGGAATTGGAACGTCTGTGCCGTAGCTATGGCTCGCGCGAGCGGCGTTTCGGAGCGGTTCTGGCATGAGCGAAGGCCGATGGTCTGATCTGACCGCACGGATTCTGTCGGCGATCGTTTTGGTCGCAATCGGCGCGGTTGAGGTCTGGCTGGGCGGGATGTGGTTCGAAAGTTTCATCGCGGTTGCCTGCGGTCTAATGACCTGGGAACTGGTGCGCATGATCGAACCACGGCGCGTGGGTATGGCTGTGCAGCTTGGTTTTCTGACCGGGGTTGCGGTGATCCTCAGCTTTCATGTGCCGCCGCTCTACAAGCTGCCATTCCTGGTAGCTCCGGCGCTGGTTGGGGCAGGGCAGATCACCCGTTCGCGCGGGTTGTACTTTCTGTTCGCCTTGTGGATCGCGGGCGCTGGTCTGGGGTTCATCTCCATTCGAGAAAACATGGGCTTCGGCTGGATGATCTGGCTGATCGCCGTCGTCGTGGCCACGGATGTTGCCGGGTATTTCGTGGGAAAGGCCATTGGTGGCCCGAAATTCTGGCCCAAGGTCAGCCCCAAGAAGACATGGTCGGGTACGGCTGGTGGCTGGGTCGCTGCGGGCCTTGTTGGCGCGGGATTCGCAATGCACGGCGGGTTCGGAGTTCCGTTCGTTCTGGTTTCGGTTCTGGCGTCGATGGCCAGTCAGGCAGGTGATATCGTTGAGAGTGCGGTCAAACGGAAATTCAGCGTCAAGGACAGCTCGAACCTCATACCGGGGCATGGCGGTTTTCTCGACCGGTTTGATGGCATGATGGGTGCGGCGGTGTTTGTGCTGATCGCAGGGCTGGTTTACGCACCCGGAGAGATGTGATGCGCAAAGTCTCGATCCTAGGGGCGACGGGATCAATTGGCCAGAATGCTGTTGATCTCATTGCGCGAGATATAGAATTCTATGATGTGGTCGCCCTGACAGGTGGCGCGAATATCGGTCAATTGGCCGAGGATGCCCGGCGGCTTGGTGCGCAATTCGCCGTCACCGCGTATGAGGACCGCTTGCAGGACCTGCGCGAAGCATTGCGCGGCAGCGGGATCGAGGTTGCGGCAGGCCAGAGCGCGATCGCCGAAGCCGCGGCGCGCCCCGCGGACTGGGTGTTGTCCGCCATCGTTGGCGCCGCTGGTCTGGCCCCCGGAATTGAGGCGTTGAAGCAGGGTGCAACGCTGGCGCTGGCCAATAAGGAAACCCTGGTCTGTGCAGGCACCCTGGTGTTGCAGACGGCCCGTGAACACAATGCGCGCGTGCTGCCCGTCGACAGTGAGCACTCGGCGGTGTTTCAGGCTCTGGTTGGTGAGGATATGGACGCGGTTGAGCGTGTAATCATCACCGCAAGTGGCGGAGCGTTCCGGGATTGGCCGTTGGAAAATCTGGCATCTGCGACCGTCGTGCAAGCTTCAAGCCATCCGAACTGGAACATGGGGCAGCGGATCACGATTGATAGCGCATCGATGTTCAACAAAGCACTCGAAGTTATTGAAACCCGAGAGTTCTTTGGGGTCGACCCTGACCAGATCGAGGTTCTGGTGCATCCCGAATCCATTGTACACGCGATGGTCGGGTTCAGAGACGGCGCGCTGATGGCGCATCTGGGCCCGCCGGATATGCGGCATGCGATCGGCTATGCTCTGCACTGGCCCGAACGGCGCAACCTGCCGGTTGATCGGGTGGACTTGGCTCAGCTCAGCCAGTTGCGCTTTTCCCATCCCGACCTGAACCGCTATCCCGCGCTGCAGTTGGCGCGCGATGTGATGGCGCGCGGTGGCCTTTCGGGGGCCGTTTTCAACGCCGCAAAAGAGCGCGCGCTGGATCACTTCATCGCGGGCCAGATCGGGTTCACGAATATGGCGGATGTCGTTTCGCGTGTTCTGGACCGTTTTGACGCCGAGGATGGCCTTATTAACGCCCCTTTGACCCTTGATAACGTACAGCAAACGGACCATCTCGCACGGCAGTGGGCGGATGAAGCCGTGATCAAACGAGCAGGATAGAATTTTGGACGTACTTTCGCTGATCCCTCAGTTCGGAAATTTGCTCTGGACGATTGTGGCCTTTGTAATTGCCCTGTCCGTGATCGTCGCGGTTCACGAATACGGGCACTACATCGTCGGCCGCTGGTCCGGCATTCATGCCGAGGTGTTCTCGATTGGGTTCGGCCCTGTCCTATGGAGCCGCGTGGACAAGCGCGGCACGCGGTGGCAGATCGCCTTGTTGCCCTTTGGTGGCTATGTGAAGTTCCTTGGCGATGCCAATGCGGCCTCGGGCAAGGATGAAGATGCGATGGATGACATCGCGCAGCAGCAGCCGGAATATCTGCGCCATACTATGCACGGCGCACCCCTGTGGGCGCGAACCGCCACTGTGGCGGCGGGGCCGGTGTTCAACTTCGTCATGTCCATTCTGGTCTTTGGCCTGATCTTCTGGTCTCAGGGCGTCACGCGTGAGCCACTGACGGTTGGCGAACTGAAGCCGCTGCCAGGAACTGAGCAGGGGCTGCGCGAAGGTGATGAAATACTGGCAATTGCCGGGATTGAAGTCCCTGACTTCGATGAAGAAGGCGCGTGGAGCGATTTCACCGATGCGCTGCCCGTCGAACAAGTGTTGGACTATACGGTCCTGCGCGACGGCGAAACGCTGGATGTTTCGGCCCCATGGTTGTTCCCGCCGTTGATTCAGCAGGTTACGCCGCGCAGCGCAGCGTTCGATATCCAGTTGGAAAGTGGCGACGTCATCACCTCGGTCGATGGAGATCCGATCTTCGCTTTCGAGCAGCTGAAAGAACATGTCGAAGGTTCGGATGGTCGGGTGTTGCTGCTGAATGTCTGGCGCGATGGCGCCGATCTTGAATTCGCGCTCGCCCCGCGTCGCACTGACGAGCCGCAGCCAGATGGAGGTTTCGTCACCCATTGGCGGATCGGGATTGTCGGCGGCATGATGCTGCAACCCGCGACCGAGCCTGCGGGTCTTTGGGATTCGCTGGTTGGCGGTGTGGGGCAGACCGGGCGCATCATCGAAGGCTCTCTGTCCGGGATGTGGCATATGGTTACCGGCGCGATCAGCACCTGCAATATCTCGGGGCCCATCGGAATCGCCGAGACCTCGGGCGCCATGGCCAGTCAGGGTGCGCAGAACTTCATCTTTTTCATTGCGGTCCTTTCAACCGCTGTGGGTCTGCTGAACCTGTTCCCGATCCCGGCCTTGGACGGAGGGCATCTGGTGTTTTACGCCTATGAGGCCGTTTCGGGCAAACCGCCCAGCGACAAGGCCCTGCGGATTTTGATGACCCTCGGGATTACGGTTGTTCTCAGCCTCATGGTTTTCTCGGTCAGTAACGATCTGTTCTGCTGATTGTGGCGCAAGGGGCGCATTCGCGCCGCATTGATGCCGCATTTCGGGCGTAGAAAATGGCCGCTGAAAATGAGGCGGCCATGACCAAAGCTATTCAAAAATCCTATCAGAGTGTCAGCGTTCTGTTTGTTCTGAACTGGGACCTTCTTTTGGGCTTTGGCCTGACGGCGCTGGCGCTAGCTGGCGGCGCTTATCTCGCCGGTCTCTGATTCCCCGAAAACTCTTCAAGAATGCGTGTCAGGTGACCTATCGTCGCTCTGATGGTTTTGGAGTTTTGACAAGCGCATTCAATCCCGTTACTCAGCATTAAAGTCCTAAATTTTTGGGTTGAGAAAAAATGGCTGACGGGCGAGGCGCGGGTACATCCTGCGGAGGGCAGATGACAACAAACAAGATTTTGTGGCGCACACGATCATTTCTTTTTCTTTCTGCGGCAATAGGTTTGCTGGCCTTGCCGCAGTCTGCGCAGGCGCAAAATTTCACCATCAACTCGTTCGAGGTTGAGGGGAACCGGCGCATCGAAACGGGCACAATCATCCAGCGGACGGGAATCGAACCGGGGCAGACGGTCTCGGCCGGTCAGTTGAATGACGCGTATCAGCGCGTGCTTGACAGTGGTGTTTTTGAAACAGTCGAATTGACACCTCGGGGCTCGACTCTGGTGATCGAGGTGCAGGAATATCCGACAATCAACCAGATCAGCATCGAAGGGAATCGTCGCGTCAAAGATGACCTTCTGCTGGATGTGATCTCGTCCGAGCCGCGCCGTGTCTACACACCACAGGCGGCCGAGGCCGACGCTGATCTGATTGCCGAAGTGTACTCTGCCCAAGGTCGGGTGTCGGCAACCGTGATCCCGCGCATCATCCGCCGGAACGACAACCGCGTCGATCTTGTGTTCGAGATTGCAGAAGGTACCACGATCGAGGTCGAGCGTGTCAGTTTCGTCGGCAACCGGGCCTATTCCGACCGCCGTCTGCGTCGTGTACTTGAAACCAAACAGGCGACTTTTCTGCGGACGTTCTTCCGCAACGATACGTTCATCGGGGACCGGATCGAATTCGACAAGCAGGTCATCCGGGATTTCTACCTGTCGCGCGGATATGTTGATTTCCGCATAAACAGTTCAAACGTTGAATTTACCCGCGAACGGGATGCCTTTTTCCTGGTTATGAATATCACCGAAGGGCAGAAATTCTCGTTCGGGAAAATCACTACCGTCAGCGAGATCCCGGGTGTGGATGCGTCGATCTATCAAGATGCCTTGAAAATCAAACCGGGCGTGACCTATTCGCCGACCCTGATCGAGAACTCGATTGCGCGTCAGGAAAGGTTGGGCTTGAAGCAGGGCGTGGACTTCCTGCGGGTCGAGCCGCGTGTAACACGCAACCCGCGTGATCTGACGCTGGATGTAGAATTCGTCCTCAGCCGTGGACCGCGGATTTTCGTGGAACGCATTGATATCGAGGGCAATACAACCACGCTGGATCGGGTGATCCGTCGTCAGTTTGACACAGTCGAAGGCGACCCGTTCAACCCGCGTGAAATCCGTCAGGCAGCCGAGCGGATCGACGCGTTGGGCTTCTTTGCCAATGCCGAGGTTGAGCCGCGTGAAGGTTCCTCGCCCAGTCAGGTAATTCTGGATGTGGATGTCGAGGAACAGCCGACCGGCTCTCTCAGTCTTGGGGGTAGCTACTCGGTCTCGGATGGTTTCGGTGTTGCCATCGGCTTGAATGAATCGAACTTTCTGGGACGGGGTCAGAACCTTGGTCTGACCATCTCGACCGCGCAAGATTCTGAGCAATACTCGCTGAGTTTTACCGAGCCGTATCTATTGGGCCGTAAGCTGCGCTTTGACCTGGGGCTTGGGGTTGCCACCACGAACTCCAGCTTTGCCAGCTACGATACAGACCGCGTGTTCTTTAACCCACAGTTGACCTATTCGATTGGTGAGCTTTCGGCCCTGCGCGTTCGCTATGGCTGGGAACGCTCGGAAATGACCCAGCAGGACAACGAAGTGAACGGCGCGGTCATCACATCAGAGATCGCACAGGGTGAGAGGGTCACCAGCTCTTTTGGTCTGACCTATGTCTATGACAGCCGTATCGGTGGCCTGAACCCCAATGCCGGTGTTCTGTTCGAACTCGGATTTGATGCAGCGGGCTTGGGTGGCGACAACAAATACTTCAAGACCACGGCACGCAGTATTGCGCAAACTCGAGTGTGGAATGAAGAGGTCGTTCTGCGTGCAACCCTTGAAGCCGGTGCGCTGCACTGGTCGGGGAATGACTTCAGCCGCACCATCGACCGTTTCGTACTGGGGCCGAACACGTTCCGAGGGTTTGAACCGGCCGGTCTTGGCCCGCGTGATCTGTCCAACGGACAGGACGACGCGATCGGCGGCAACTATTACTGGGTGGCGCGGTTCGAAAGCGACTTCCCATTGGGACTGCCGGAAGAACTGGGCCTGCGGGGCGGTCTGTTCTATGACGTCGGCAACCTTTACAACGTCAATGACGTAAATACCGCGGGTGCCAATATCGTGGGGGCGGGTGGCTCTATTCGTCACGTCATCGGTGTGTCGGTTCTGTGGGAAACACCGTTCGGCCCGCTGCGCTTCAACTTCTCGAAAGCTTTGAAAAAAGAAGAGTTCGACAAGGAGCAGAATTTTGACCTCACCGTTCAGGCACGGTTCTGATCCGGTATGCGGTTGCGAATAACCAGACGAGCATGGGGCCCGGTTCGGGCCCTTTGCCTTTTGCTGGGTCTTGCGCTTGCGTCCCAAGCAGCCGCGCAACAATTGGGCGTACGTGATCCGCTGGTTCTGACGATCTCAAGTGACCGGTTGTTCGCGGATTCGGCCTTCGGCCAGCGCGTCCTGCGCGAGATCGAGGCGGAGGGCACGCAGCTCGCGGAAGAAAACGAGCGGATCGTCGCGGAACTCAGCAGTGAAGAAAAAGACCTGACGCAGAAACGCGCCGAGCTGACCCCGGAGGATTTCCGCCCTCTGGCACAGGCCTTCGACGAAAAGGTGCAATCGCATCGTGAAGGTCAGCGCGCCAAACTGGACGCTCTGGCCCGGCGCAGCGAAGAAAGCCGCCAGACGTTTTATGCCTTGGCGCAGCCTGTTCTGATCGAACTGATGCGCGAGACGGGCGCCGCCGTGGTTCTGGAACGCGCGAATGTATTCCTCAGCGCCGACACGTCCGACATCACCGACGATGCGATTGCCCGCATCAATGTCGCAATCGGCGATGGAACCGGCCTGACGGACGGCACAGGCGAATAGGTTTGCTTGCCCTCGGGGGCCGGTATTGCTAACCACGCGGAAACTGACACATCCAAACAACGGGACGAGTGAACGATGACGACGGAAACCAAAAGCGCCGACATTCAGCTGATTCAGCGGATATTGCCGCATCGCTATCCGTTTTTGCTGGTCGACAAGGTGGTGGATATCGACGGCTATCATTCAGCCCGAGGCATCAAGAATGTCACCATGAACGAGCCTCATTTCCAGGGCCATTTCCCCGGTACGCCGATCATGCCCGGTGTGACCATTGTCGAGGCGATGGCACAGACTTCGGGCGTGATGCTGGGCGTCGGCATGGATGTCATTGATACCGAACTGCTGATCTATTTCATGAGCATCGACAAATGCAAATTCCGCCGCAAAGTGGTGCCGGGTGACGTGCTGGAAATGCATGTCGAAACCCTGCGCGGCAAGAAGGGCGGCAAGCTGTTCAAGTTCCACGGACGTGCAACCGTAAATGGCGAGGTTGCAGCCGAGGCCGAATTCTCGGCCTATGTCGATTGGGACATGGAAAAAACGACATGAGCGGAATTCACCCAAGCGCAATCATCGAAGAGGGTGCACAGATCGGTCAGGACTGTGTGATTGGTCCGTTCTGCTACGTGGGTCCTCAGGTCAAACTGGGCGATCGGGTCGAGCTGAAGACGCATGTGGTCGTCACAGGTGATACTACGGTTGGCGACGATACTGTGATCTTCAATTTCTCGGTGATCGGTGAGATTCCGCAGGACTTGAAGTTCGGGGGTGAAAATACGCGGCTTGAGATCGGCCAGCGCAACCGCATCCGCGAGCATGTGACGATCAACACCGGCACCGAAGGCGGTGGTGGTGTGACCCGGATCGGTGACGATTGCCTGTTCATGGCGGGTGTTCACGTGGCCCATGACGTACAAATTGGCAACCGCGTGATCATGGTGAACCATGCGGGCGCGGCGGGGCATTGCATCGTCGAAGACGACGTGATCGTCGGCGGCATCTCGGGGTTGCACCAGTGGGTACGTGTCGGTCGTGGCGCCATTATCGGCGCGCTGACCATGGTGCCCAATGACGTCATTCCTTACGGTCTGGTGCAAGCGCCACGCGGCGAGTTGGACGGGCTGAACCTTGTTGGCCTGAAACGTCGCGGTGTATCGCGTGAGGATATCTCGGCCTTGCGGGCGGCGTTCAAGGAACTGTCCGGCGGCGAGGGGACCTTTCAGGAACGCGCTCATCGCGCGGGCGAGGGTACCGACAGCGAATATGTTCAGCGCATTGTCGAGTTCGTCACAGGTCAGTCAGATCGCTCGTTCCTGACGCCGAGGAAGTAAACAAATGCTGGCTTTGATCGCAGGAACAGGTGTTCTGCCAGAGGCTGTCGTGGACGCTCTGCCGGAGCGCCCCTTGGTCTGCGCAATGGAGGGGTTCGAGCCTGAGAACCTGACGGCGGACATCGTTTTCCCTCTGGAACAGCTCGGCAGCTTTCTTGCGGATCTCAAGGCGCGTGGCGTGACGCAGATCTGCATGGCGGGTGCGGTGCAGCGGCCCAAGGTCGATCCGGCGCGGATCGATGCCGCTACGATGCCTCTGGTGCCGATCATTCAAAAGGCGATGATGTCGGGCGATGATGGCGCATTGCGCGCTGTGATTGGTATCTTTGAAGATGCGGGCCTGACCGTCAAAGCCGCGCATGAGATCGCACCGGATCTGCTGCCTCCGCTGGGATGCCTGACCGTGGCGCATCCGTCCGAGGCCGACCTGAGCGATGCCGACCGCGCTGCAGGTATTCTGCGCGCAATGGGCAGCGCGGATATCGGTCAGGCTTGTGCCGTCTCGAAAGGGCAGGCTCTGGCGGTTGAGAGCATTTTTGGCACCGCCTGGATGTTGCAATCGTTGACCCAGCGCCCGGATGCGGGCGGTGGGGTTCTGTTCAAAGGCCCGAAACCCGATCAGGATCGCCGCGTTGATCTGCCTGCCATTGGCCCGGAAACCGTCACCGATGCGGTGGCCGCCGGTCTGACGGGTATTGTGATCGAAAAAGGCGGTGTGATGGTGCTGCGGCGGGATCATGTCGTCGCCGAGTGCAACCGCCTTGGCCTGTTCCTCTATGTGCGCGAGCGGGCCGTCTGATGCGCGTTTTTCTGGTCGCCGGGGAACCTTCGGGCGACCGGCTGGGCGGCGCGTTGATGGAGGGGCTAAAGGCGTTGATCCCTGATGTCACGTTTGACGGGGTTGGCGGGCCTCTGATGCAGGCGCAGGGCCTGAACAGCCGCTTTCCCATGTCCGAACTCAGCGTCATGGGGCTGGTTGAGGTTCTGCCCAAGTTCTTCCACCTCAAGCGCCGAATTGCCGAGACGGCGCAGGCCGTGCTTGAGACACAGCCCGATGTGCTGATCACCATCGACAGCCCCGATTTCTCGTTGCGAGTGGCCAAACTGGTCAAGGCGAGCAGCGACATTCGCACTGTTCACTATGTGGCCCCCAGCGTCTGGGCCTGGCGTCCGGGTCGTGCCGACAAGATGGCCAAGGTGATCGACCACGTGCTGGCTCTGCTTCCTTTCGAGCCATCCTACATGGAGCGCGCGGGGATGGAGTGCGATTTTGTCGGCCACCCGGTAGCAAGCGAACCGCAGGCGACGGAACAGGATATCAAGGCCTTCCGCGACGCCTATGATCTTGGGGATGCGCCGCTGTTGTTGGCCTTGCCGGGGTCGCGCCGGGGCGAGGTTGATCGGCTCGCGCCGGTATTTGGCGAGGCGCTCTCGCTCTACCTGAAAACCCGCCCCGAAACGCGGGTTGTGGTACCGGCGGTGGCCCATATGGTCGACACGGTGGCCGAGCATCTGCGCGCGTGGCCCGGATCGCCCGTGGTGGTTGATCCGCGTGAATTGCCGTCGGATCAGGCGGTGGCGCAAAAGCGGGCGGCCTTTGCCGCGGCGGATCTGGCCTTGGCCGCGTCAGGGACTGTGTCACTGGAACTGGCCGCGCAGGCCACGCCGATGGTGATTGCCTATAACCTCAACTGGCTGACAACCCGGATCGCCAAGCGGATGGTGCATCTGGACACGGTGACTCTGGTCAATCTGGTCTCGGACACGCGGACAGTGCCCGAGTGTCTGCTGGACGATTGCCAGTCCGACCAGATCGCCGAAGCCCTGGCCCACGTCGCCGCATACCCAGAGGCACAGCATGAGGCCATGGCTGTCACGATGGACCGTCTGGGACGAGGAGGAGAGGCACCGGGCCTGCGCGCGGCCAAGGCCGTATTGGCCCGGATGACCAAGGCTGATGCTTGAGTATCTGCTCTTTTCGATTTCGGCCGGGGTTGTGATGGTGTCGACCAATCTCGACAATCTGGCCGTGTTGTTGGGGCTGATGCTGGTGATGGATCATCGCCGCTCGGTGATGGGGTTTGCCGTCGCGCATGGGATTGTCCTGTGCCTGTCCCTGGCCATCGCCACAGGCCTGAGCCAGAGCGGCCTGCCAGAGTGGATCGGGTATCTTGGGATCATTCCGTTGGCACTTGGCCTGCGCGGTATCTGGCACCAGATTTCAGGCGTTGAGCAAACAGTCGACGCGCCAAAGGGCGCTGTGACCTCGGTTGTGACGCTGTTCCTCAGCCTGTCTGTCGATACATTCGCCGTGATGACACCCTTGCTGGCAGATTCCAGTCCCGCGTTCCGGTTGGCGGCCCTGATCGGTGCGGGTTGTGCCTCGGCAAGTTTGGCAGCCATCGCCGCATGGGGGGCACCGCGTGCGCAGAAACTAGGCCCACGCGTCACTCGGTTAGAAAGGATCGCGCCCTATATCATGGTCTGCGTCGGGCTCTACATTCTTCTGAACTCGCCGACCGATATACTCTGATCGCTGCCGGTGTTGTGAATAAGGCGGCGTTGCGGATGGCCCCGCAGCTTGCGATACCCGGCACCAGAAGGAGAGCCCTGATGACCCGTATTCCCGCCTTGACTGACGATGACATGACACCGGCCGCGCGCGCGGCGCATGCGGAATTGGGCGCATATGGGCCTTTTGACAATTGGGCGCGGGTGGCGGCGCATTGCCCTCCGGTTCTGGAACATGTCAGCGGGATGCTCACCACCTTACGCGCGCAGGCAACCCTTCCGCGCCGCGCGTTGGAGCTGGCGATGGTCACGGTCTCAAAGCTGAACGCCTGTGACTATTGCGTGTCGCATCACACGCCCTTGCTGACCGTGGCAGGTCTCAGCGCAGAAGGCGTGGCGCGGCTGCCGGAGGTCGAGGATCACCCCGAGCTGGACGCCTGTGACAAGGCGGTGGTCCGCTATGCCGAAGCGGTGACTACACGCTCAGGCCGGATGCGCGATGCCGAGGTCTTAGACCTGAAAGAGTGGTTCACCGACGCGCAGATCGTTGAGCTGACATGGCGCATTGCCCTGTGCGGTGCGTTCAACCGATTCAACGACGCCCTTCAGATCCAGATCGAGCCCGAGGTTAAACCGGTCTCGGCCTAATAGCCGCGCCAGATCCAGCCGCCGCCGAAAATGCGACTGCTGCCGGGGTCGTAGAACACGCAGGCCTGACCAGGCGAGATGCCTTCCTCGGGTGTCAGCAATTCGACCTCGGCCGTGGTGTCGGACAGGGGCCGAATGATCGCCTCGCGCGGGGGGCGGGTCGAGCGGACTTTGACCGACACATGCCACTCGTCGCGTGAGGTGAAGGGTTCATCGCCCAGCCAGTTGATCTCACGCACGGGAACGGTTCGGGTGGCCAGCATCTCTTTCGGGCCGACGACGACCTGCTTCTTGTCGACATCCAGTTTCACCACGTAAAGCGGCTCGCTCAGGCCTCCGATGCCCAACCCGCGGCGCTGACCGATCGTGTAGTGGATCACGCCGTTGTGCTGTGCCAGAACGCGGCCATCGGCATGGACGATCTCACCGGGTTCGGCTGCACCGGGGCGCAGCTTTTCGATGACGCTGGCATAGTTGCCGTCGGGCACAAAGCAGATGTCCTGACTGTCGGGCTTGTCCGCCACGGCCAATCCGTATTGCGCCGCCATTTCACGGGTCGCATCCTTCGAGGGCAGGTGCCCCAGAGGGAAGCGCAGGAAATCCAGCTGCTCGGGCGTGGTCGAGAACAGGAAATAGGACTGATCGCGGTTCGCATCCTCGGCGCTGTGAAGCTCAGGCCCGTTTGGCCCCATCATGCGCTGGATATAGTGACCGGTCGCCATGCAGTCGGCCTCAAGGTCCTTGGCGGTTTCCAGTAGGTCCTTGAATTTCACCCGCTCATTGCAACGGATGCACGGCACTGGTGTCGCGCCCGCCAGATAGCTGTCGGCAAATTCGTCAATCACCGCGTCCTTGAAGATGTTCTCATAGTCCAGAACGTAGTGCGGGAAACCACGCTCTTCAGCCACACGGCGCGCGTCGTGGATATCGATCCCGGCACAGCAGGCACCTTTTTTGGCCAGTGCAGCGCCGTGGTCATACAGCTGCAACGTGACGCCCACGACATCATAGCCCTGATCCGCCAGATAGGCGGCCACGACCGAGCTGTCGACGCCGCCTGACATAGCAACCACCACCCGCGTTTCCGAGGGCGGTTTGGCAAAGCCAAGCGAATTGAGTTGGGTCTCGGCGGCGAGGGCCATAGCGATTCCAGTCCGGGTTAAGAAAGACCGGCAGAATATAGGAAAATTCTAGACACTCTCAAGGGGCGGTTTCACGCGGCATTAAGTAGGCTGGTGTCAGCTTTGTCGCAACAGAAAAGGGTTGAGAGATGTATTTGCACAAAGTTGAAGGTCCGCGGTCCGTAAATCTGCCGGATGGCACGATTTTGTCGCAAGCCGATCTGCCGCCGCCGGATACGCGGCGTTGGGTGGCGTCGCGCAAGATTCTGGTCGTGCGCGGGGTGTTGTATGGCCTTATTTCCTTGTCCGAGGCCAAGAAACGGTATGGCATCAGCGATGAGGAGTTCAACATCTGGGTATCCGCCGTGGCCGAGCATGGCGTTGAGGCATTGAAAGTCACCGCGCTTAAAAAGTATCGACAACCTAAGGATGAGGGTGAATAAATGATTCAACGGTAACGCAAGATTAACCATTCTTGGTCAGGTTTGATTTTAATTGGAATTATTGACCCGAATTGGAGCAGTGAAATGAGAATACTTCTTGTCGAGGATGATCCGACCACGTCCAAGAGCATCGAGCTGATGCTGACGCATGCAAACCTGAACGTGTATGCGACGGATCTGGGGGAAGAAGGGATCGACCTGGCGAAACTCTATGACTACGATCTCATTCTTTTGGACCTGAACCTGCCGGATATGAATGGGCATGAGGTTCTGCGCCAGTTGCGTATCGCACGGGTGGAAACGCCAATTTTGATCCTGTCCGGTGCTGATGACACCGAAAGCAAAATCAAGGGATTCGGTTTCGGCGCAGACGATTATCTGACCAAACCGTTCCACCGCGAAGAATTGGTCGCCCGTATCCACGCCATTATTCGCCGCTCTAAAGGCCATTCGCAATCGGTGATTCATACCGGCCGGGTTGCGGTTAATCTGGATGCAAAAACAGTCGAAGTTGATGGTCAGACGGTGCATCTGACCGGCAAGGAATATCAGATGCTCGAGCTGTTGAGCCTGCGAAAGGGTACAACCCTCACGAAAGAGATGTTCCTCAACCACCTTTATGGCGGGATGGATGAACCCGAGTTGAAGATCATCGACGTGTTTATCTGCAAATTGCGCAAGAAGCTTAGCAATGCGACGGGCGGTGACAACTATATCGAAACCGTTTGGGGACGCGGCTATGTGTTGCGCGACCCGCAAAGCAACTCCCTCGATGAGACGCGGATGGCGGTTAACGCCTGACGCCCAAAGACACTTGCCACCTATGGTCCAGAGGGTGGCATCTCCACTCACGGCTCAGCACATCTGGACCTGGCCATGACCTCGCCCTATCACTGAGGTCCAGACTAAAGTGACAGGGCGGGGCCATGAGCAATTCCATCTCGATAGCAGACCTGACAGAAGGTGAGGCGCGCGTCGAACTTGCGCGTCTTTCAGACCTGTTGTTGCAGGCCAACAGGCTGTATCACGGGGAAGACGCGCCCGAGATTTCGGATGCCGAATACGATGCGCTGAAACGGCGAAATGTCGAAATAGAAGAGAAATTCCCCCATCTCAAACGTTCTGACAGTCCAAGCGAACAGGTTGGTGCGCGCCCTGCCGATGGGTTTTCCAAAGTAACGCATGCCCAGCGCATGATGTCACTGGGCAATGCGTTTGATGATGAAGATGTCGCCGATTTCGACCGTTCGATTCGCAAATATCTTGGCCTGTCGACGGATGCGCCCTTGTCCTACACGGCTGAACCCAAGATCGACGGACTTTCTCTGTCTTTGCGCTATGAAGAAGGAAACCTGGTTCAAGCCGCCACACGGGGCGATGGTGAGGTGGGTGAGAACGTGACGGCGAACGCCCGAACAATCTCTGATATTCCGCATACGATCCAAGATGCTCCCGATATTCTGGAAGTACGTGGTGAGGTTTACATGTCTCATGCGGATTTCGAAGCGCTAAATGAACGTCAGGCCGAGGCTGGCGGCAAACCCTTCGCTAACCCCCGCAACGCTGCGGCCGGTTCCCTGCGACAGCTCGATGCTGAAATCACCCGCGCACGACCGCTGAAATTCTTTGCCTACGCGTGGGGAGAGCTGTCGGCGCCTCTGGCAGACACGCAAGATGGGGCGATTGAGCGTCTGAAAAGCTATGGGTTCTCGACCAATTCGCTGACACGGTTGTGCAAAACAACGCAGGATATGTTGGCGCACTACCGGTCGATCGAAGAACAGCGCGCGACGCTTGGTTATGATATCGACGGTGTGGTCTACAAGGTGGATGACCTTGGCCTGCAAGCCCGTCTCGGGTTTCGATCGACGACACCCAGATGGGCCATCGCGCATAAATTCCCAGCCGAGCTGGCCTGGACCCGGCTTGAAGCGATTGACATTCAGGTTGGTCGCACCGGCGCGCTCAGCCCCGTTGCGCGTTTGCATCCGGTTACGGTTGGTGGAGTTGTGGTGTCGAATGCTACGCTGCACAACGAAGACTATATCGCGGGGCGTGACGCCAAGGGGGGCACCATCCGGGATGGCAAGGACATTCGCGAGGGGGACTGGGTGCAGGTCTATCGCGCCGGGGATGTGATCCCCAAGATCGCCGATGTCGACCTGTCGAAACGACCCGAAGATGCAGTTCCGTATGAATTCCCTCATGAGTGTGGGAAGTGTGGAAGTGCGGCGGTACGCGAAGAAGGTGACGCGGTGCGGCGCTGTACGGGCGGCATGATATGCCCGGCGCAAGCTGTTGAGAAGTTAAAACATTTCGTGTCTCGCAAGGCCTTCGATATCGAGGGCTTGGGCGCAAAACAGATCGAGATGTTCTATGAAGATCCCGTCCTGCCGATCAAAACGCCTGCCAATATCTTCGATCTGCAAAAACGGGACTCCGGTGCGCTGTCCCGTTTGAAAAATCGCGAAGGATGGGGGGATACCTCGGCCAGCAATCTGTTTGCGGCCATTGATGAGAAGCGGACCATCCCCTTTGCCCGCTTGCTGTTCGGCCTTGGCATCCGTCATGTAGGCGAGGTCGTCGCGCGTGATCTTGCGCTGCATTACCGCGACTGGGAGGCAATGTCCCAAGCGGTCGATACCGCGAGACCGGCGGCGCTTGCGTATCGCGCCGCGGATCAAGCGGAAGAAGCGGAACGGATGGCCGCGGCCGCTGAAGGGCGTCGGGCGCGGATCAAGGAAAGCCGCACCGCCACCATCGCGGAAATGTCCGTGCCCGAGGAGGCCTCGGCCGCGTGGTCGGATCTGATTGCGGTTGACGGGATCGGTGCGACGGTCGGTCTGGCTCTGTCCGACGCTTTCGCCAATGTTGAGGAACGACAGGCCTTTGATGCGCTCAAGGCGTATTTGACTGTCGTGCCACCTAATGCGCCTGCGTCGGAAAGCCCGGTGGCGGGCAAGACCGTGGTTTTCACCGGCACGCTCGAAAAGATGACACGCGCCGAAGCCAAGGCACGGGCCGAGGCGTTGGGGGCCAAAGTCTCAGGGTCGGTCAGTAAGAAGACCGATATTCTGGTTGCGGGGCCGGGTGCTGGTTCGAAGGCCAAAAAAGCGGCAGAGCTGGGGATCGAAACCCTCGATGAGGATGGCTGGTTGCAGCTGATCGACGGCGCATGAGCGGACGGCCGGAACCCCTGTTTCCCCTGTTTGCAGGGGTCGAAACCTTGGAAGGCGTTGGCCCGAAGACCGCTCAGGCGATGGCGCAGGCCGGGATGGAAAGCCCGCGCGATGTTCTGTTTGGCCTACCATACGCGGTGATTGATCGACGCAGGCGCGACACGATCCAAGGGGTTGATCTGCCGTCGACGTTGACGGTTGAGGTGACGGTCGGCCCGCATCGTCCATCTCGGAACAGGGGCGGTGCGTATCGGGTCCATGTCGAGGACAGTCAGGCCGATTTCCAACTGGTGTTCTTTCACGCGCGTGGCGACTACCTCAAGAAAATCCTTCCGGAAGGATCGCGCCGTGTGATCTCGGGCAAGTTGGAACTGTTCGACGGCATGGCGCAGATGGTGCATCCCGATCACATGCTGCCTGTAGATCAAGCCTCGGACATACCGGAATTTGAGCCGGTTTATCACCTGACGCAGGGGATCACGCAAAAGACCATGTTCAAGGCCGTGCGCAGCGCAATGGCGCGCGCTCCAGAGCTGGCCGAATGGGCTGATCCGGCGCAGATCAGCAGCCAGAACTGGCCTGCATGGCACGCAGCAATTCAGGCCGCACACAACCCTCAAGGGGCAGATGACGTGGCCTCCTTCGCACCCGCGCGCGCGCGTTTGGCCTATGATGAGTTGCTGGCGCATCAGTTGACACTGGCTCTGGCGCGACAGCGGGAACGCAAGGCGCGCGGAATTGTCAGTGTCGGCACGGGCGCGTTGCAATCCAAGGTTCTGGCGAGCCTGCCTTACCGGCCGACGGGTGCACAGGCGCGGGCGATAGATGAAATCGTGGGCGATATGGCCTCGGATGCGCGCATGAATCGGTTGCTTCAGGGCGATGTAGGTGCGGGCAAAACTCTGGTGGCTTTCATGGCCCTGTTGGTCGCGGTCGAGGCAGGCGGGCAGGGGGTCATGATGGCTCCGACCGAGATTCTGGCGCGCCAGCATCTTGAAGGACTGCGCCCCCTGGCCGAAGAGGCTGGCGTCGTGTTGGAAATCCTGACCGGACGTGACAAAGGGGCCGAGCGTCGGGCCAAGCTCACCGCTTTGCAGGCTGGCGATATCCAGATACTCGTGGGTACCCATGCGGTGTTCCAAAATGATGTGGCGTTCAAGGCGCTGCGTCTGGCGATTGTCGACGAACAGCATCGCTTTGGCGTGCGCCAGCGGATGGAGCTTTCGGAAAAAGGGCAGGGTGCCGATGTTCTGGTCATGACGGCCACGCCGATCCCGCGCAGTCTTGCACTGGCGCAATATGGTGACATGGATGTCTCGGTTCTGGATGAAAAGCCGCCGGGGCGAAAGCCGATCAAGACCGCGGTTGTGAGTACGGAAAGGATGGACGAGGTCGTCGCCCATCTGCGCCGCGCCATTGAGGAAGGGCGGCAATGCTACTGGGTCTGTCCGCTGGTCGACGAATCCGAAGTGTCCGACCTGACAGCGGCGGAAGAGCGGTTCAAACGGCTGCGCGCCATCCTGGGCGAGGGCACCGTTGGTCTGGTCCACGGGCAAATGCCGCCTGCCGAAAAAGATGCCGCGATGATCGCGTTCCAGACAGGTGAAACCAAGGTTCTGGTGGCAACAACGGTGATTGAGGTGGGCGTGAACGTCCCGAATGCCACGATCATGGTGATCGAACGGGCCGAGATTTTTGGTCTGGCTCAACTGCACCAGTTGCGCGGACGGGTAGGTCGGGGGGATGCGGAGTCGACCTGTTTGCTGATGTATCAGGCGCCGCTGAGTGAGGGTGGCCGCAAGCGCTTGGAGGTCCTGCGCGAAACCGAGGATGGCTTTCGCATTTCCGAGACCGATTTGCAGATGCGTGGCGCCGGTGATCTGATTGGTACCGCCCAGTCGGGCCTGCCCAAGTTTCGCATTGCGGATCTGGAACGGCAGGCCGGATTGATGGCCGTGGCGCAATCTGACGCGCGGGCGTTGTTGAATGCCGATCCCAAACTGACCTCGGACCGGGGAAAAGCCGCGCGTGTTCTGCTTTGGCTGATGAAACAGGATCAGGCGATCCGTTTGATTTCAGTGGGTTAGTACAGAAGTATCCATAAAGTTCACAAATGTTCTCAAAAAGTTCTTTACCGACTCGGGGAAATATGAGAACAAAAGGTCAACAAAGGATTAATTCTCTGACCCGGAGGTGACCCATGCTGACCCAGATCAAGACCGTATTCACGCGCTCGCACTCGACCATCCTGCAGGATGCAGCAGGTGTTGCGTCTCTGGTCGTTATGCTGATGGTTGCCCTTCACCTGCCGGTCGGCTTCTAACCCTTTTTTGCCTGCGATCTCGTGCCGAATAGCCCGCGCCTGTCATCCCCAGTGAAATCAAGGGGGACCTGCCTGTCCCAAACCCCTTGAGGGGCCATGCCTCGGCCCCGCGCGGTGACCCGGACCCCACGCGAGAAACGCATTGCCTGCCGCCGCCCTTTCCGCCCGAAAGGTGCGGCGGCCTTTTTTTATAGTTGACCGGTCTGGATGATTTCCAACATGGCGGACAGAACGGAATTCACGGCGACCGAGGCCAATATCATGCCCATGACCCGGCTGATGATCGCCGCGCCGGAATGACCGATCAGGCGTATGATCGGCTCAGCCAGAAGCATCAGAACAAAGGCGAAGAGCAAGACAGACAGCATGACCAGAGCGGTTATCCCCTGGTCGGCTGCGCTGTAGCGGTGGTTGTCGGTCAGGATCACGATCGCCAGCATCGCACCGGGTGAGGCCAGAGATGGCACAGCCAGAGGGAAGATCGCCGGGTTGTGTGTATGGGCCTTGTCTTCTTTGTCGTCTTCGGCGGCACGCTGTTCGATCTCTTGTTTGCTTTCGCCAAAGATCATCGTCAATGCGAACAGGAACAGGATGATCCCTCCGGCAACCTGGAACGAGTTCAGCCCTATATCCAGCGCCTCGATCAGCAATTGACCGAAGACAAGGAAGAACAGCAGCACGCCGGCACTGATCAGCGACGCGAGCATCGCCGTTTTGCGCCGCGCAGCCGCCCCGAGGCCAGCGGTGACGGCGATGAAAACAGGTATTGTTCCGATCGGGTCAATCACAACCCACAACGTCACGAATTGTTCGAGCAGGTTGTTCAAGTCTATTCCTCCACTGAAGATTGGAGAAACTAAACAGGTTTGGCGTTAAACGCCAAGCTTAGGCGCAGTTTGATTGTTCGGCCTGTTCCATCGCCTCGGCCGTTGCCTCAAGTGCCAGCAGGATCGAGGCATGGCGGTTCTTGTACTCGCGGGCGGGAATCAGAACCTCGAGGCCATCAAACGGGGCTTCCGGGGCAGGGCCGTCCTTTTTCAGCATAGCTTTCAACTGATCACGGGCTGATTCAACTTGCACCCGCGTGGCGCCAATCACTGCGTCACCAACCACTGAGGCGGCCGCCTGACCCAGGGCGCAGGCCTTGACGTCCTGTCCGAATTCGCTGACGCGACCGTCTTCCATCTTTACATCGACGGTTACGGTTGATCCGCAAAGCGGCGAGCGTTTCTTGACTGTCGCATCGGGTTGATCGAGCCGATCCAGATGCGGAATATCAGCCGCCAGCGCCAGAATCCGCCCGGAGTACAGCTTTATCAGGTCGTTCTCGCCGCTCATGGCTTTTCCTCGTTCCGTGTTCCCCATACATAGTGGTCAGCCCTCGGGATGCAAAAGGTTTTTGTCATGTCTGACACAGTCACGTTCGATCCGTCTGATCTGAAATATAACGAAGCCGGGTTGATCCCGGCCATTGCGCAGGATCACGCCTCGGGCGAGGTGTTGATGATGGCCTGGATGAACCAGCAGGCGGTCGAACGCACGTTAGAGACGCGCCGCGTCACCTATTGGTCGCGCTCGCGTCAGGCGTTCTGGATCAAGGGCGAGACGTCCGGGCATATTCAGGAGCTGGTCGATTTCCGTTTTGATTGCGACCGGGATTGCCTGTTGGTCCTGATCCGTCAGACCGGTGCTGCTTGTCACACCAACCGCCGGACCTGTTTCTACAGGGCTGTGCGCGAAGGTGAGGAAGTCGAATTGATGAAACCGATGGAGTGAACGGCGCGTACGCCATTGCCTTCGGCGAGAGTATTTTCAAAAAGATGAAGTCAGGTCAAAGACTGACCATTGTTCGAATGTCCTGAGGGGTCGCACCTTCGGCCCGGTATTTGGCTATGGCGCGCGCGTCGTCTCGTTTGGCGAGGCGTTTGCCATTCGGGTCGCGGATCAGGCGGTGATGCAAATATGCAGGTGTCGGAAGGTCAAGAAGAGCCTGCAGGAGGACGTGAATTCGCGTTGCCTCAAACAAGTCCTGACCGCGAACAACATGGGTGATGCCCTGTGCCGCGTCGTCGAGAACGACGGACAGATGGTACGAGGTTCCCATGCCGCGTCGGGACAGAACGACATCGCCGATCGTTGATTCCAATTCGCTTTTGTCGAAAGAAACCCGTCCGGTTTCCCCATTTGGGCCGATGCCCAGTTCAAGAAAACTGCCGCATTCTTGTGACAGAACGGATTGCGCCGCTACAGCCATGTCGAGCCTCAGTGGTGTGTTCCTAGGCCGTTTTTCACTGTGTCGGCTGGCTGTTTGTCGACAGGTGCCGGGATAGATAATCCCATCCGGCCCATGCAGAGGCGCCCCTTCCTGAGGGGCGCTGGCTGCCGCAGCGATATCCTTACGATTGCAGGTGCAGGGGTACAAAAGGCCACGCGCCCATAGGGTATCGAGGGCCTGTTCATAGATCTGGATACGCTCAGATTGCCTCAGAACCGGGGCCGGCCAGCTAAGGCCAAGCCATTCGAGGTCTGCGTAGATCTGATCCTCCCACTGTGGTCGCGCGCGGGACTGGTCGATATCCTCGATCCGAAGCAGGAAAGTGCCTCCTTCGCACGCAGCCATATCGCTTGCCAGCATCGCCGAATAGGCGTGGCCAAGGTGCAGGGGACCCGTTGGAGAAGGCGCAAAGCGCGTTTTAAAACTCACGTCTTTTCAATAATGTACACGTCAGAATTCATGTTCATACCGGGCAGGTGGGGCCCGTATTCCCGAAACAGCAGGCGCGCGGCCCCCATATCCAGCCAATCGTTCAGGCGTGAAGTATAAGAGTGGTCGGCAAGTGTATGATCATTATAAGAAAATGCCAATAGACCATCCTTTGGCAGCGCGTGCATGAGGAGGTCCAGAGTTTCAGGCGGAGCAGCCCCTGTACCGATCACTCCGATGGCGGTTATGGTTGAATAAGCGCCCTGTTCAATGGGTCCGGGATCAGAGATGTCAAAGCCGGTCAGCGACCGATAGACCTCTTTCGCGCGCGCTTCTTCAAGCATATTTGGCGTGGGATCCATTCCGTCGATCACTTCAAACCCGACTGAGCGCAGAGCCTGGCCAGACAACCCTGTGCCACAGCCATAGTCGAGAATGGGGGACTGTGCCTCGGGCCTTTTGGACCACAGTGCTTTGGCGACGCGGCCCGGAGTGGCATAGCCCTGTTCCGCCACCGAATCCTCATACGAAGCGGCCCATTTCTGGTAGTGTGCCTGGGTGTCTTGCGGTGATTTCGACCCGTATGTGTTCTTGAAAAACTTGTCACTCATATCCGCATGTTAAGCTGCCGGGTGCCAGAACGTCCAGTCAGCTTTGTACGAGCCACTCGGTCCATTCGGCTTTGGCGCGGTCCGTATAGGCTTTGTAGCGGTCTTTTCTTCCTCGGCGGCCACCTTTCAGGCCATCTACCGGGCGGAACAGGCCGAAATTGACGTTCATCGGTTGGAATGTCTTGGCTTCTGCGCCGCCGGTGATGTGATGGATCAATGCGCCCATGGCGCTGTCCTGCGGTAACTCGGGCAGTGTTTTACCCAGAATTTCAGCGGCTGCCAGTCGACCTGCCAAAAGCCCCATGGCCGCGCTTTCGACATAACCCTCGACGCCGGTGATCTGACCGGCGAACCGGATATTGGGCTTTGATTTCAACCGCATCTGTGCGTCCAGCAAGGTTGGAGAGTTGATGAACGTATTGCGATGTATCCCGCCAAGGCGCGCAAAACTGGCGTTCTCCAGGCCGGGGATCATGCGGAACACCTCGGTTTGGGCGCCGTATTTCATCTTGGTTTGGAAACCCACGATGTTGAACAACGTGCCAAGAGCGTTGTCGCGACGCAGCTGCACAACGGCGTGCGGTTTCACGTCAGGCTGATGAGGGTTGGTCAGACCAACGGGTTTCATCGGACCGTGGCGTAGGGTTTCACGACCCCGTTCCGACATCACCTCGATCGGCAGGCAGCCATCAAAATAACCGGCGGTTTCGCCCTCGTGGAATTCGGTTTTGTCGGCGGCCAGCAAGGCGTCGATGAAAGCCTCGTACTGATCGCGGTCCATAGGGCAGTTCAGATAGGCGGTACGCTCTTCCTCGGTCTCGCCCTTGTCATAGCGGGACTGCATCCAGGCTTGGCTCATGTCGATGCTGTCGGCATAGACAATCGGTGCGATGGCATCAAAAAACGCAAGCGCGTCTGATCCGGTTTCAGCTTGAATAGCTTCACCCAACTTGGCCGAGGTCAGGGGACCGGTGGCAAAGATCCACTGACCGTCGTCGGGAAGAGAGGTCACCTCTTCATCTGTCACCGTGATCCGGGGGTGCGCGCGCAGTTTGGTTGTGACTGCCTCGGCAAAAGTGTCGCGGTCGACGGCGAGTGCTCCGCCCGCGGGCAGGCGGTGGGCATCAGCGGTATTCATGATCAGACCATTGGCGGCGCGCATTTCCCAATGCAGCAGACCCACAGCGTTTTGTTCATCATCATCCGAGCGGAACGAGTTGGAACACACCATCTCGGCCAGATTGCCAGTCTGGTGCGCAAAGGTGCCCACAGTGGGACGCATCTCGTGGATCACAACATCCACGCCCATTTCCGCCGCCTGCCATGCGGCCTCGGACCCGGCCATGCCGCCGCCCACGATATGCAATGCTTGTGTCATGCGCTGCCACATAGGGCAGAGCCCAAGCAGGCGCAACTGAGCAACCGTCAAATGGTTCAGATTTTAGGGGGGTCTTAAGGTGAAGGTCTTGGGGTCGCCGCTGCGGGAATGTCAACGCCAGTGAGAGAAACCAGCTTGGAGGGACCTTCCGCCCACGGCGACCCAAAAGTGTAGCTGAGGCCTTAGCCTCGTCCCAGCATTGCCACAGTGTTGCCCTTTTGAAAAGTGCAAAAATGACGACAGTAGTGAAAAATGTTCGGAATAATTGTCTTATTGAGACCAATTCGGGGGGCGTTTTTCGATAAACGCAGAAATGCCTTCTTCGGTATCGCGATGCAGCATATTCTGCACCATTACCTCTCCGGTATAGGCATAGGCTTGATCCAGCGGCATCTGAAGTTGCTGATAAAACGCCTCTTTCCCGATTTTGACGGCGACGCCCAGCTTGTCTGCGATCTGTTCGGCCAAGGCGAGGGCTTGGTCGTTGAGTTGCATTTCAGGGACAACCCGATTGATCAACCCTAGCTCCTGCGCGCGCTCGGCCGAGATGAAACCTCCGGTGGTCAGCATCTCAAACGCCTGCTTTCTTGGGATATTGCGGCTAAGCGCGACCATAGGGGTTGAGCAGAACAGGCCGATATTCACGCCGTTCACCCCAAAGCGTGTGCCTTCGGCGGCGATGGCCAGATCACAGGTGGCAACCAATTGGCAACCGGCAGCCGTGGCAATTCCGTGGACTTGCGCGATAACGGGCTGGGGCAGGGATTGAATCGACATCATCATCCGCGCGCAACGGTTAAAGAGGTCCTGAAAATAGGCTTTGCCGCCATCCTCGGACTGACGACCGGCTGTCATCTGCTTTAGATCGTGGCCTGCGCAGAAGGCCTTGCCCTCGCCTGAGAGAATAACAGCCCGGATTGTGCGGTCATCGCGCAGCGTGTCGAACTCAGCCTGCAAGGCGGCCAGCATCTCGTCGCTCAGCGCGTTCAGTCTTTCGGGTGCGTTCATGTGCAGCCGCGCGATGGCACCTGTGTCGTTACGTTCCAAAATTGCCATCTTGCCCTCCCGCTGGCTGTTGGGCCAACTCTAGGGTGAGAAGTGAAGGAGGGGAAGCATGGGATTGGCTTTTAGCAAAGACGAGCTGTCGCAGTACCTTGAAGAGGTGTTCCCGCAGGTACATCGCGACTTCGTGGTCGAAGACCTGACCGAAGAAACGATCACCATGCGCCTTGTGGTAGAAGACCGTCATTTGCGCCCCGGTGGTACGGTTTCAGGGCCTTCGATGTTCGGTCTGGCGGATGTTTGTGTTTATGCCATGGTTCTGGCGCGAAAGGGGCGCCAAGCTCTGGCGGTGACGACCAGTAGCTCATTGGATTTCCTGCGCAAGCCCGAGGGAGGTGCAGATTTGGTTGCTCAATGTCGTCTGCTGAAGCTGGGGCGGACTTTGGCGGTTGGCGATGTTTTGATTTACTCGGTCGGGTCAGATTTGCCGGTTGCTCGGGCCAGTATGACCTATTCCATTCCGCCGGCCGGGTCTTCGGCTGCAAAATTCGGATAAAAAAAGGCCGGGGGCGAACCCCGGCCAGGGAAGAGGTCCCAAAAAGAATTTGGGACTGGGGATGGGTTAATACTGCCAGAAATAGCGCTTGATCTCGCGGTCGGCCTGCGCGGGGGTCAGGCCCACATCCTTGAGCAACCTGTCATCCAGCTTTCCCAGATTGACGCGACTGCGACGACGGCGTTCCCATTGAGTGACCGCTGCAGCAAACCGCACGGCCAGCACAGCGATCAGCGGCAGCCGGGGGCTGGCGTTCAGTAGCGTAAGGGCGGGGGTGTGCATTGTGCGTGTCATCTTGGGTTTCCTTTCAAATTGTATTGACACAAAGTAATACTGCCTGGTACAAAATATTGATACATTCCCAATTGTGTCGAAAGCAAAGGAAGAATTGTAATGGATACAATTTGGCCAGAGGTATTGCCGAAATCCAAAGGTCCCAAGTACACTCTGGTGGCCGACACGATACGAAAAGCAATTGAAAGCAAAGCCTTAGATATCGGCGCGAAACTGCCTCCTGTGCGCGATCTTGCGTATCGCCTTCAGATCACTCCGGGAACTGTCGCACGAGCTTACACGATTCTGACCGAAGAGGGCTTGCTACAAGCTGAGGTCGGGCGTGGTACATTCGTCGCGCCTCCGAAATCTCCGATTCTGGACGATGTCTGGTCAAGGCAGCTTCATCTGGCGGAAGCGCAGAATGACAATCATGTCAGTCTGTTCAGCCCACGGCTTGCGGATATGGGGCAAGTGTCACTGATCCGCGAATGTCTGGCAAAGGTCGCGCAGTCTGATCCGGCCTTGTTCATGAACTATCCAACGCGGGATGCGTACAAACCCATGCGTCAGGCGGTGGTTGAGTGGCTGTCGGACCTGCCGCTCGGCAAGTTGAGCGACGATGACATTGTTCTGACGCACGGGGGACAGAACGGTCTGTGCCTTGTATTCCAGACCATTCTGCAGGGTCCGAAACCGGTGGTGATGGTCGAAGACCTCTCTTATGCCGGGTTCCGTCGTGCGGCAGAGTTGATGCGGGCTGATGTAGTTGGCATCCGAATGGATAAATGGGGGATCGATCCCACGGCGATGGAACATGTTCTGCGTCAGACACCAGCGCAGGCGGTCTGTGTGTCGCCCGAGGTTCAGAACCCGACCGGGCTGCACACCCCGTTGGAGCGGCGCAAGGAAGTTGTAGAAGTCGCACGGAAATTCGACGTGCAGATCGTTGAGGACGACTGCTACCGGATGGGAGACGCGAAGGAGCCAAGCTTTCGCGCGCTCGCGCCTGAGCGGGGATGGCACGTGTCTTCGATTTCGAAAGTACTGACACCATCGCTGCGCGTCGGCTTCGCCATCGCACCCAGAGACCGGAGTGTGGATCTGCGCCGCTCGGCCGAATATGGGTATTTCGGTCTTGCGCAGCCTCTCGCGGAATTGACTCGCTTGCTGCTGTCTGACCTCCGTACGCGCCAGATTGCGCGGGATGTACGCTCGCGGATGGGCGAATATGTGCGGGTGACGGTGAATGCCCTTGGCGGGTTCGATCTGAACTGGGCGCCCGATGTGCCGTTTGTTTGGCTGCATTTGCCGTCGGGTTGGCGAGCAGCCGCATTCAGCCGCGCGGCTGAGCGTGAGGGTATTCAACTGCGATCGGCAGATGAGTTCGCCCTGCGTGATGGGCGTGCTCCGAACGCGGTGCGCATTGCCATGAATGGGCATGTCTCGCTGCAGCGGTTCGAGGACGCGATGCTGCGCCTGCGGGCGTTGCTGGACAATCCACCTGAGCAAATCAGCGTTTAGTGTGGGGTAAAATAATACCTAATTTATAAGGCACTGAAAATGCTTAATAAAAACTTGGTTGTGTGTGTTGACGCGTATTCCAAGCGGGTCTAAACCCCCTTCATCGAATTCGGACCGCTCTGTCTTGGGGCGGTCTTTCACATCAAACAGGACTCTCCTGCCATGAAAACCTTTTCTGCAACACCTGCAGACATCGACAAGAAATGGATCCTGATCGACGCCGAGGGCGTTGTTCTGGGCCGTCTTGCTTCGATCGTCGCCATGCGCCTGCGTGGCAAGCACAAAGCGTCGTTCACCCCGAACATGGACATGGGCGACAATGTCATCGTGATCAACGCTGACAAAATCCAGATGACCGGCAAGAAGCGTGAAGAAAACTTCTACTGGCACACTGGCCACCCGGGCGGCATCAAGTCGCGCACCAAGCAGCAGATCCTCGAAGGTAAGTACCCCGAGCGCGTCGTGACCCAGGCGGTCAAGCGCATGCTGCCGGGCAACCGTCTGGCACGTCAGCAGATGACCAATCTGCGCGTATACGCCGGTGCCGAGCATCCCCACGAGGCGCAAGCGCCCGAAGTTCTGGACGTGAAGTCCATGAACAAGAAAAACACCCGGAGCTAATGACCGATGGCTGATCAGATCAATACTCTCGAAGAGCTGAGCGCCGTCGCAGGCGTTGAAACCGTGACTGAGGAAGTCATTGCGCGTGAACCCGTGCGTGACGAGCTGGGCCGCTCCTACGCCACCGGCAAGCGTAAAGACGCTGTTGCCCGCGTTTGGATCAAGCCGGGTTCCGGCAAGGTCACCGTGAACGGCAAAGACCAGGACAAGTATTTCGCGCGTCCCGTTCTGCAGCTGATCCTGCGCCAGCCGTTTCAGGTTGCCGGTGTAGAAGGTGAGTTCGACGTTGTCGCAACCGTCAAAGGCGGTGGCCTGACCGGTCAGGCCGGTGCGGTCAAGCACGGCATCTCGAAAGCGCTGCAGCTGTACGATCCCAGCTTGCGTGGTGCTCTGAAAGCCGCTGGCTTCCTGACCCGCGACAGCCGCGTTGTGGAACGTAAGAAATACGGTAAGCGCAAAGCGCGTCGTTCGTTCCAGTTCTCCAAGCGTTAATCGCTGCGAAAAACGAATTTCAAAAGGGCTCGCAAGCGCGGGCCCTTTTTCTGTTTAAGGGGTTAGGGCGTGATCATCACTTTCCCGTCGCTCGTTTTCAAAGCGTTCGCAAGGTTGGAGATCAGGGAACCCAGCGTCAGACGCTCGGATACATCCGTTTTCCAGCGCCCGTCCGCGAAGCGTGCCTGAACCTCGGCCACAACGCGCATCTGGTCAGCCGGAGGGGTGGTCATCATCCAGTTGGTCAGCCAGAACCCCTCGATCCGTTTGCCCATGAAGATCAGCTGCCCCGTTTGGGTCAGGGTCGGGGCGTCGCTGCCAAGTTTGCCATAGCAGATCCAGCGCGCGCGATTGGGCATGGCGCAGAAAATCTGCTCGGATAGCGGGTCCATAACGGCGTCGAGAAAGACGCGTGGCTTCAGTTTGGCGCTCAGTTCGGCAAATTGGTGCGTAACGTCAGCATCCGTTGTGACCAGAACTTCCGCTGCACCCAGCTCTTTCAGCATCGGAGCAGTTTCAGCGCGCCGCACCATGGCGATGGGTTTCAAGCCCAGATCCCGCCCAAGGCTGCACATCAGCTTGCCCAATTGGCTTGTGGCGGCTGAAACAACAAACGCGTCGCCGTCTTCCCTGGCCATATCGACCATGGCCATCGCGGTCAGAGGATTGACGATCTGCGCAGCCCCGTCATCGTCCGAGATGTCCGGTCGAAGAGGGATGCACATTTGCATCTGGGTCACGACATATTCGGCCCACGCCCCTGAACCGGCGGCGACAAAGGCGACACGCTGGCCCTGCAGGCCTTCCGCCCCTTTTCCAGCGGCCACGACATCACCGCAGCCTTCAAAGCCTGCAGCGGCGCCTCTGGTACGGGGTTGGCCATATTCGCCTTTGATGAAGTGAATGTCTGACGGATTGACCGAGGCAGTGCGCAGCCGGATCAGAACTTGTCCCGGACCAGGGGCAGGGACGGGCAATTCGGCATCATCCAACCACTCGGCGGCGTCTTTGATTGCGGGGCCTGTCATGGTTCCGGAATAGCCGTCATGTTTCAAGACAACGGCGCGCATCGAGGAAGGCAAATCGGTCATTTCTCGGTCCTTGAGTTGCGCCTGGGCAACCGGGTCAGGTTGCAGCCCTAAGGCAAAGAAAAGCGGCGCGGGGTTTTGGTTGGATCAAGCCAAACAAAAGCCCCGCGCCGCGTCAATTCTGCTGCAAGCTAACGTTGCGGCATGTGGTGAAGGCCGCCAGGGACGGCCCGCCCCTTATTGGCTCATCGCATTTTGCAGGTCCTGAAGCTTGGTCAGAACTGCCTCGGGCGAGGCCTTGATCTCGTCCAGGATCTTGATCACCTGATCTTTGACACCCTGTGCCATCTCGCTGTCTTGGACCGAGGCGACCATGGCTTCATAGTCGAAGCTCTGAGCTGTCAGCATGCCGTCCTGAACCCAGGAATTGAACAGCTCTTGGCCTTGCCCGGCCAGCGAAGCAACTTGATCGCCGGCTTGATCCGCGACCTCAGACGCTTGGTCCGCGATCGAGTTGGCTGCATCCGTGGCCTGATCCGCGACAGATGACGCAGCCTCTGACGCTTGGTCAGTCAGGGATGACGCCGCTTCGCTGGCTTGATCGGAAGCCGACTCAAGCGCTTCATTTGCTGCATCCTGTACGGCCGAGGCCGCCTCGCTGACCGCGTCGCCTGCATCTTGGGCTGCGGCCTCAAGCCTTTCAGCCGGGGTTGGTTCGGGTTGGTTGAGATAGAAATACCCGCCCGCGCCAAGACCGACGAGGACGATGATGATTAGAAAAGTGCGCGACATTATGTGTCTCCTTTTGGAATTTGTGTCGCTGGGATGTTTCAATTCTAGGACGACGCAAAGGGGGAATTCTTGTGATTTCTCAGCAGAATACCTGTTTGGGCCAAGCTACGCTGATTGGGCGGCCCGATATGGCAACAAAACGCCAACCGGTCACAGCCTTGCCTTGCGTTTCGAAGATATCGCAGCGCCCCGTCTTGTCCAGCCGTTGCAGAAGTGGCCACGCACGAGAGAGCTGGGCTAAGTGCAGCCTGCTCAAGATTATTTTTACCGCTTGGTTGAATTTATTGTCTTGTGTGATCGACTTCACTGCCAATGATCTCGAAATGACCGACGCTCCTGTCAGACAGGGTAATTGAGACATTTTGGGGATTGCTATCGGGTTCGTTTGCCGAAATAGCCAGTAACGTCTTGTTTAAGAAATTGGCCTAACGGCCTATAGAGGCACTGATCTCTCACTTTGTGGTTGAATGTGAGGGGTGGTGTGAGGGGGGCTGGATGAGGGGGTCTTAGCCAGCCCCTCTCTTTGTGCACGACGACGGACCTGTCGGTCTGTGAAACGACGACGGACCTGTCAGTCTGTGAAACAAAGCTGCCATGTGGAAATTATGGCGGAGAGACAGGGATTCGAACCCTGGGTGGGCTTGCACCCACAACGGTTTTCGAGACCGCCCCGTTCGACCACTCCGGCACCTCTCCGCGGGGGTCTGTGAGGGGGGGATTTAGTGAGGAACGCGCAGGGGTGCAAGCAGAAAATTCCCAGAATTCACATTCCTTGGATTTTCCATTGCCAGCCGCAACAAAACACCTAGGCTGATAAGTATGAGAAATCGAGTTGAGCGTTCTGTTGTCCCATTGCTCGCGCTGCTTGTCGCGCTTGTTTTGGTCCCTGTTTCTTCGGCTGCGGCCAATCGCGACCGGATCGAAGCTTTCCTGAATACCACCGGATTTGATGTCGCGCTGGAAAGTATCGCGCTGGCGTCGGGATCTGCCCCCGAGATGCTAGGCATTGATCCTGATGGCTTCGGATCGGACTGGACCCGCCTGACCGAAGAGGTGTTCGATACCAAGCTCATGCACGAAACGGCAGTCTCGATTCTCGAAGAGACGCTAAGCGATGAGGCGCTGACCCATGCGGTCGAGTTTTATGCCTCGGATCTGGGGCAAAGACTGGTCGAGGTCGAAAACGCCGCGCATTTGAATGAGGATGAAGAGGCCAAGCAGCAGGAGGGGCAGGAGATCGTGGCTGGCCTGGTGCAGGATGGCTCGCCCCGGGTGGAGCAGCTCAAGCGGATGAACACTGCGATAGATGCCAGCGGGACCTCGCTGCGCGCCTTGCAGGAAATCCAATTGCGGTTTCTTTTGGCGGCCAGTGCGTCTGGTGTGATCGATCTGCAGTTGGACGCGGATGAGCTGCGGTTGATGCTGCGGCAGAATGAGGCCGGGATGCGTCAGGCTTTGCAGCTGTCGGCGCTGGCAGGGGCGGCTTACACCTATCAGGATTTCTCGGACGCCGAGGTCGAGGCTTATGCCGAGGCGCTTGAACAGCCCCTGATGCAAGAGGTCTATGAGCTTTTGAACGCGATCCAGTACGAGATCATGGCCATGCGGTTCGAGGTTCTGGCAGTTCGGATGGCTGACCTTCATCCGGCTCAGGATATCTGATGCGTCTGGCACTTGCCTTAGTCGTGGCGTTTCTCTGCGCGTTGCCAGCTGTCGCGAATGAGCGGGCCAATCGGCTGGCCCATGCCATGAAGCTGGATCAGGTTGTGAGAATTTTGATCGACGAAGGCATGGTCCATCAGCAGGAACTCGAAGAGAGCCTTTTGGATGGTGACGGAGGCCCGCTGTTTCACGATCAGGTTGAGGAGATCTATAACCATTCTTGGATGAAGTCCCGTCTGACCGAAGCCTTCGCCGAGGGTATGACGAAAGAGCAGATGGATCAGGCAATTGTTTTCTTCGAGAGCGATCTGGGGCAGGCGATCGTTACGCTGGAGAATTCTGCCCGCAAAGCCTTTGCCGATGAGGCGATCGAAGAGATGGCGAATGAGGCCTATGAGGGCACGGAACCCGACTCGCCCCGGTTCGAACTGGTCGAGGAATATATCCGCGCGAACGACCTGATTGACCAGAATGTCCAAGGTTCGCTGAGTGCGGACTACAACTTCTTCCTGGGACTCTACGGCGACAGTCTGGCTGAATACGAAGAGGTTCTGGATGGGTTGCTGGCGCAGAAAGACACAGTGACGGCTGAAACGACCACATGGTTGTATTCCTTTCTGCTTATGGCCTATCAACCGCTGGACGAGGTTGAGATGCGTGAGAATATCGCGTTTTCCCGCACCGAGACCGGGCAGGCGCTGAACGCGGCCCTGTTCAACGGCTTTGACGAGATGTTTGATGGGATCTCGTACCGTCTGGGCGCGGCGGTGGCGCAGGTGTGGCAATCCTCGGATCTATGACCGGTCTTGGGTGTTGACTTTGCTTTTCATTATGTGGATAAGCGCGCATCCCGGCCGGTTCTCCGCGCCGGGTGTCGTTATTATATGACCCTTCGAAACCTCGCGGGGTCTTCCACATAGCCCAAACAGGGCACGCTGTTCGAGGTGGCTTGCAAGTTTCTTGGGGCCAAAAACACCCGCTAGGGGACCACAGAACGCGGGTTAGAAAAGGAAAGACGCATGTTTGCGGTCCTCAAGACTGGCGGCAAGCAGTACAAGGTTCAGGCGGGCGATGTGCTCCGTGTTGAAAAATTGGCTGCCGACGCAGGTGAAAAAGTTCAATTCAACGATGTTCTGATGCTGGGCGGCGACGCGCCTGTTGTTGGTGCGCCTTTCGTTGATGGCGCAGGCGTACAGGCCGAAGTGATCGATCAGATCAAAGGTGACAAGGTCATCAAATTCGTCAAACGCCGTCGTAAGCACAGCTCGAAGCGTACTGTTGGCCACCGTCAGAAACTGACACTGGTCAAAATCACCGACATCCTGTCGTCGGGCGCTGACAAGTCGGGCATCAAAGCTGCAACCGGTTCGGTTTCTGCGGCTGCGGTCGAAGCGGCTGCACCCAAGAAAGCACCGGCCAAGAAAGCTGCCAAAGCCGAAGCACCCGCTGCTGAAGCAGGCACAGACGATCTGAAGAAACTGTCCGGTGTTGGCCCCGCGCTTGAGAAGAAGCTTCTCGAAGCAGGCATCACCACCTTTGCCCAGATCGCGGCATGGACGGAAGCAGATGTAGCTGTTATGGACGAGAAACTGTCGTTCAAAGGCCGGATCGAGCGTGAAGGCTGGATCGAACAGGCCAAAGAACTGGCTAAAGGCTAAGGAGAGAGAGAATGGCACATAAAAAAGCTGGCGGTTCCTCCCGTAACGGTCGCGACTCAGCGGGTCGCCGCCTTGGCGTGAAACTGTATGGTGGCCAGGCTGCCATCGCAGGCAACATCATCGTGCGTCAGCGCGGCACCAAGTTTTGGCCGGGCGAAGGCGTAGGCATTGGCAAAGACCACACGATCTTTGCAACCACCGATGGCGCCGTGAAGTTCCACAAGGGACTTAAAAACCGCACCTTCATTTCGGTCCTGCCAGTGGCGGAGGCCGCAGAGTAAGCCGAAACCCAGAAGGTTTAATAAAAAATTCATGGGGGACCGGCAGAAAATGCCGGTCCCTTTTTCGTTTTAACGCAGTCGTGATCCAGAACAGCAATGCCCGTCGCAACCACCAGTTTCCTTATCTTTGCCGCCTCACAGGTCGGCACGCCGGGACCGGCCAACATGGTCCTGATGGGAACAGGTGCGCGCTATGGCTTTCGCGCTGCTTTGCCTTTCGTGGCCGGGGTCGTGTTGGGCAAGCAACTGATCATCTGGCCCGTGGGCTTTGGCCTGATGCAGGTGGCCGATCAGGCCCCAATGGTGTTTGAAGTGCTGAAATACGCTTCTGCCGCATATATTTGCTGGCTGGCCTGGAAGATCGCCAATCTGAGGCTGTCTCGCGCGAAAGCGGGTGGGAAAGCACCGGGCTTTGTGTCCGGGCTGATTGTGCATCCGCTGAACCCAAAGGCCTGGGCGATGATCATTGCTGGGTTTACGGGGTTTGTTGCGGCAGGGACGTCCAGTTTTGAGGCGACGCTCACGATCGCTCTTTGTTTATTGTTTTGCCAGGTCGTTTTGCACCCGATCTGGACATTTGCAGGGGACCGGATCGCCCATGTGGTTGAAGGTCGGCCTGCGGAAAAATATCTGATGTGGACGCTCGCCAGTCTGACTGTTGCGTCCGTACTTTTTGTGTTGTTCGGAGGAGGAACGCACTTATGAAACTTGAAGCAATCATAAATCAGCCGGTCATCGAAACCGAGCGGTTCGACCTGCGCCCTTTGCGTCGGTCGGATATGGGGCTTATCGAATATTACGCAGGGGATGAGCGTGTGGCGCGGATGACCACGTCGATTCCGCACCCGTTGCCGCCTGGTTCGATTGAGGCCTTCGTGACCCGCTCGATGGCGGAAGACCGGGATGAGGACGTCTGGGCGATGGACGCCATCAAGGATGGCGGACCCGAGTTGATCGGCCTGATCTCGCTGCAACGGCTCGATCGCAACCAGTCCGAGGTTGGCTATTGGGTCGCGCCTGTCTATTGGAACACAGGTATTGCTTCGATGGCGGTCGAGGCCCTGGTCGATGCCAACCCGCTTGAGAACGCCAATATGTTCGCCAGCGTGTTTCAGGACAATCCGGCCTCGGCGCGGGTACTGACTCATTGCGGGTTCCAGTATCTGGGCGATGCAGAAAGCTATTCGGTGGCGCGCGACGCGAATGTGCCCACCTGGACCTATACAAAGAAACTCTGACTTGTGGCCGATGGGGCCTTTGCAGTAGGGGACAGACTATGAAATTTCTCGATCTAGCAAAGGTCTACATCCGGTCCGGGGCCGGAGGTGGCGGCTGCGTCAGCTTCCGACGCGAAAAGTACATTGAATACGGCGGCCCTGATGGCGGGGACGGCGGCAAAGGCGGGTCCGTCTGGGCCGAGGTCGTGGATGGGCTGAACACCCTGATCGACTTCCGCTATCAGCAGCATTTCTTTGCCAAGAACGGCCAACCGGGTCGCGGTCAGCAACGCACCGGAAAGGATGGTGACGACATCATCCTGCGCGTTCCCGTCGGGACCGAAATCCTTGATGAAGACGAGGAGACCGTAATCTGCGACCTGACCGAGGTCGGGCAGCGGGTTTTGCTGGCCAAAGGTGGCAATGGCGGATTTGGCAACCTTCACTTCAAGTCAGCGACCAATCAGGCGCCGCGTCGGGCCAATCCGGGGCAGACGGGCATTGATCGCACCATCTGGCTGCGGCTGAAACTGATCGCGGATGTTGGTCTGTTGGGCATGCCCAATGCCGGCAAATCGACCTTTCTGGCTGCGACCTCAAACGCACGGCCTAAGATTGCCGACTACCCGTTTACCACTCTGCACCCCAATTTGGGCGTTGTGGGCGTGGACAATGTGGAATTTGTGGTGGCCGACATTCCGGGCTTGATTGAGGGCGCTCATGAAGGGCGTGGGATCGGAGACCGGTTTCTGGGTCACGTTGAGCGCTGCGCCGTGTTGTTGCATCTGGTCGACGGCACCTCGGAAACCGTGGCCGAAGACTACCGCACTATTATCCATGAGCTTGAGGCTTATGGCGGAGAACTGGCCGAGAAACCTCGGATCACGGTTCTGAACAAGGTCGACGCGCTGGATGACGAAGAACGTGATTTGGCCAAGGCCGAGCTGGAAGAGGCCGTTGGTGGCCCCGTCATGACGATGTCGGGCGTCGCGCATCTTGGCGTGACTGAGGTGCTGCGCGCCCTGCGTTCTCAGATCGACGAAAACCGCCTGCGCCAGAAACCCGCTGAAGAGGTCGCGCCGTGGCAACCCTGACCGCAGCCCGTCGGCTGGTGGTCAAGATCGGGTCCGCTTTGCTGGTGGATCGGAACACGGGACAGCTACGCTCAGACTGGTTGAAATCACTGGCTCAGGATGTGGCCTGGCTGAAAGGGCAGGGCACGGACGTGATTCTGGTGTCTTCTGGCTCGATCGCTTTGGGGCGCGGTGTTTTGGGCCTGCCTGCGGCGGCGTTGGCTCTGGAGCAATCTCAAGCCGCAGCGGCTGTTGGTCAGATCCGTCTGGCGCGTGCTTACGAAGAGGCGCTGACCCCGCACCAGATCACCACGGCCCAAGTGCTGGTGACGCTGGAAGACAGCGAGGATCGTCGCCGTTATCTGAACTCACGCGCGACACTTGAGACACTTTTGGGCCTTGGCGTTGTGCCTATCGTCAACGAAAACGATACCGTCGCCACGGATGAAATCCGCTATGGCGACAATGACCGGCTGGCCGCGCAGATCGCAGTGACCGTTGGTGCGGACCAATTGATTCTTCTGTCGGATGTGGACGGGTTCTATACCGGCAATCCGAACGAAGATGCTTCGGCCACGCGCTATGACACGATCGACCAGATCACGCCCGAGATTGAGGCGATGGCCGGTGATGCTGGATCCGGCCTCTCCAAAGGCGGCATGAAGACCAAGCTGATGGCAGCCAAGATGGCGACGGCTGCAGGTTGCGATATGGCGATCACCGAAGGATCGACGCTCAACCCGTTGCAATCGCTTGAGAATGGCGCGAACAGCACGTGGTTCACGGCAACGCTTGATCCGCATGCGGCGCGCAAGCGCTGGATCTCGGCGATGAAACCACGCGGAGAGATCACGATCGACGATGGCGCCGCGAAGGCGCTTTCGAATGGCAAAAGCCTATTGCCTGCGGGTATCGTCGAAGTGACCGGTGATTTCGGACGTGGCGATCCGGTTGCCATTCTTGATCTGCAAGAGCGTCGGCTGGCGCAGGGTATCAGCCGCTATACTGCGCAGGAGGCTGACGCGATCAAAGGACGAAAATCCTCGGAAATTGAGGCAACGCTGGGCTACCCCGGTCGTGCAGCGTTGATCCACAGGGACGATTTGGCGCTATAAGGGTGCAGAAAGGCTAAGGTTATGAAGGATTTCGACAATATTCCCGCTCTGATGGCCGATCTGGGTAAGCGCGCCAAGGCCGCCGCGCGCGAACTGGCCTTTGCCACGGCCGAGCGCAAACATGCAGCCCTGATCGCAGCGGCAGAGGCCGTCTGGGCAAATCGCGCCCAAATTATCGAAGCCAACAAAAAGGATCTGGAGTTCGGACGCGAAAAGGGCCTGAGCCCTGCCATGATGGACCGCCTTATGCTGGACGAGGACCGCATTCAGGGCATGGTCGATGGCTTGCGCACGGTGGCTGATCAGACCGATCCGGTAGGCGAGGTGATGACCGAGTGGGATATGCCCTCGGGCCTGAATATTCAGCGTGTGCGCACGCCGTTGGGTGTCATTGGGGTGATCTACGAAAGCCGCCCCAATGTGACGGCGGATGCAGGGGCGTTGTGCCTGAAATCCGGTAACGCCGTGATCCTGCGCGGCGGGTCCGAGAGTTTTCACTCCTCCACCGCGATCCACGCCTGTTTGGTCGAAGGTCTGAAGGCCGCGAACCTGTCTGAGGATTCGATTCAGCTTGTGCCGACACGCGACCGCGCGGCGGTGCAGGAATTGTTGACCATGACCGACTATGTCGACGTCATCGTTCCGCGTGGCGGCAAAGGGCTAGTTGGGCTGGTTCAGCGTGAGGCGCGCGTGCCGGTCTTTGCGCATCTTGAAGGCATTGTGCATATCTACATCGACAAGGCCGCCGATCCGCAAAAGACGTTGGACGTTGTGCTGAACGCCAAGACCCGTCGTACCGGTATTTGCGGCGCGGCAGAGTGTCTGCTGATCCATCAGGACGTGGCCGAAACGCTAGGGCGCGATGTGATTGCCGCGCTCATGGCCGCCGGGGTTGAGGTTCATGCCGAAGGAGTTCTGGCCGTTGATGGAACCACCCAAGCCACCTCTGAGGATTGGGGCAAAGAGTTTTTGGACAGCATCATTGCCGCCAAACCTGTTGCCGACATCGACGCGGCCATTGCGCATATCCAGCAATTTGGTTCGAACCACACAGATTGCATCATGACCGAGGATGACGCGGCTGCGGTCCGCTTCTTTGAACGGCTAGACAGCGCCATCCTGATGCACAACGCGTCAACCCAGTTCGCGGATGGCGGTGAGTTCGGAATGGGCGCCGAGATCGGGATTGCCACGGGCAAAATGCATGCACGTGGTCCTGTAGGCGCGGCGCAGTTGACCAGCTTTCAATACCTGGTGCGCGGCAACGGAACGACCCGCGCCTAGAACCTCAGGGCGACGCGGGTTGTGGCGGTTTCGACCGCAACCCGCCGCCCCATGGTCGCGGCTGTTTCCGGCAGCAAGGCAAACTGAACCTGCGCAGGGGTGACCTTGTTGGCGAAGTTGCCGGTCGCAGCATTCTTCCATAAGTCATTGTCAATGTTCAATTTATCGGCTGTACCAGTCACCTGCCAACCGGTGTCAGAGGCCGAAATATCGACCTGCCCACCAAACGGCATCGCGCTTTCGCAGCACATCAGAGCCAGAAAGGCCAGTTTGACCTGATTGCGCGGCACAGCCTCGGTCAGGTTCCAATTTACCCGCACACGACCCGCGCGCTCCACGTCTTTCAACAACTCGGCCACCTCGCTACGCCCCAATGGCTGATCACTGGCCGAGCCAAAAGCCACTCGGAAAAACCGAATACGCGCGCCGGCGCTGCCGACACTGCCCGAGATCAGCTCCATCTCGGGGCCTTGCACCGCGCCGACCATATCCAACAGCTCTAGCCCGTTGGTGATGGCTCCGATCGGGCTGATCAGATCGTGACAAATGCGCGAGCCGATCAGCTCGGCCAGGTTGACGTCTGTGGCGCCCATGCGTACCTCCTGCTGTATCTGCCACCGGACCGGAGCCCCCATGACAGACCTCAATGCCATTTTTGCACCGGGCATGTTCGTCCGCCACCCCGATTTCCCCGATTGGGGCGTTGGACAGGTGCAGTCCAATATCGGGGGCAAGATTACCGTGAACTTCCGCGAGCAGGGGAAAGTGGTAATCGACGGTACGCGTATCGCCTTGATGCCGGTCTTTGATCCGTGAAACTGGTTTAGGAAAGGTTAACGCAAATGCCAAGCCAGACACCAGACAGGACCTGTATTGCCTTTGAGGGAACTGCTGCGGTATCAGCCGAAGGCAACTTTAAGGAACGACATGCCGGATTCAGGCCCTTCTTTCACCATTCGCCTTGCTGAAACCGAACAGGACCTGCGCGCAGCGCAGCGCCTGCGCTACGACGTGTTTGTGCGTGAGCTAGGTGGCGGCGGAGAGATGGTCGACCACGACGCTGGACTGGAGCAGGACAAGTTCGATCCGTATTTCGATCACATGCTGGCGATAGATGACCAAACCGGGGAAACTGTTGGCGTTTACAGGCTGTTACCGGGCGAACGTGCAGTGGAGTTGGGCCAGTTTTACTCCGAAGACGAATACGATCTGACCGTTCTGAAGCAAAGCGGTCGCAAGCTGCTGGAGCTTGGCCGATCCTGCCTGCATCCCGACTATCGCGGCGGCACCGCGATGTATCACTTGTGGAACGGTTTGGCGGCTTATGTCACCGAGCGTGAGATCGAAGTTCTGTTTGGCGTCGCCAGCTTTCACGGTACCGATATCACCGCGCTGGCCCAGCCCTTGTCAATGCTACACCACAACCACCTGGCGCCTGACGATCTGCGGGTGCGCGCGCAGCCGGATGTGTTTCAATCCATGAACCTCGTGGCGCCTGAAGACCTCGACCGCAGGGCGGCCATGGTGCAGGTGCCCGCGCTGATCAAAGCCTATCTGCGTTTGGGTGGTTTCGTGGGCGAGGGGGCCTTTATCGACCACAGCTTTAACACCACAGATGTCTGCTTGATCCTAGATACCGCGCGGATGAACGAGCGGCAAAAGCGCATCTATGGCGGAGCCTGAACCCGTGAGTGATCCGCTTTGGAACAGTGATGATGCGCCCGATGCGATTCACCTTGGCCCGCTGGGGTGGGTACTGGTTTTCTTGCGTGGCGTACCGTTGACGCTGTTGGTCTTTGGTGGCTTGATCATCTTGCTGGCGATACGCTTGATCGAACTCCCCTTGTTCGGTATTCGCCGACCGATCACTCCGTTCATCACTCAATTTGTTTGCCGCAACGCCTTTCGAATTCTGGGCATAGGTTTTCGCACTTCCGGAGACCTGATGGCGGAGCGTGGAGCTGTAGTGGCCAATCACACGTCATGGCTGGATATCTTTGCGCTGAACGCCCGCAAACGGGTTTATTTCGTCTCCAAGGCCGAGGTGGCGAAATGGCCTGGTATCGGATGGCTGGCACGCGCAACCGGAACGGTTTTTATCGAACGCAACCGGAAGAAGGCAAAAGAGCAGACGCAACTGTTCGAAACGCGCTTGAAGGCGGGGCATAAGCTGCTGTTTTTCCCTGAGGGTACCTCAACCGATGGTCTTAGGGTTTTGCCTTTTAAAACAACGCTCTTTGCCGCGTTCTTTGTAGATGAGCTGCGGGATTTCATGTATGTTCAGCCTGTCTCGGTGGTGTTTCACGCGCCTGAAGGTGAGCCGGATCGGTTCTACGGTTGGTGGGGCGACATGGATTTCGGCCCACATCTGCTGAAGACACTCGGCGCGCGCAGGCAAGGGGCGGTCGAGCTGATCTACCACGCGCCGGCCAAGGTCAGCGACTTTGAAAACCGCAAGGCACTGGCCGCCCATTGTGAAGAGGCGGTTCGTCACGCGCACAGCCTGGCGCGGCTTGAAAAATAAGGGCGATTGGCCCTTGCGCTGCCTTCAAACCTGTCTTATACGCGCGCCATTCAAACCCGCAGGCGGGGTTTGGGCTTTTTGAGGGAGACATCCTCATCAAGACCGCCGGTTGGAGCATCCGCTTCTTTCACCCCCGCCAAGGCGTAAACCGGAAAAGGAAAATAGCATGGCTCTTCCCGAGTTCACCATGCGTCAGCTGCTGGAAGCTGGCGTTCACTTTGGTCACCAGACACAGCGTTGGAATCCCCGCATGGGCCCGTTCATCTACGGCTCGCGCAATGGCATCCACATCATGGACCTGACCCAGACCGTTCCGATGCTGGATCAGGCGCTGCAGGCTGTTCGTGACACCGTTGCCAAAGGTGGCCGCGTTCTGTTCGTTGGTACCAAGCGTCAGGCTGCTCAGCCGATCGCAGATGCCGCTGAAAAGTCGGCTCAGTACTACATGAACCACCGCTGGCTGGGTGGCACGCTGACCAACTGGAAAACCGTTTCCCAGTCGATCAACCGTCTGAACCAGATCGACGAAGCCATGGAATCGGGTGCCGAAGGCCTAACCAAGAAAGAGCGTCTGGGCATGGAGCGTGACCAGACCAAACTGCAGGCGTCGCTGGGCGGTATCCGCGAGATGGGCGGCGTTCCCGACCTTCTGTTCGTCATCGACGTCAAAAAAGAAGCACTGGCCATCGCCGAAGCCAACAAACTGGGTATCCCGGTTGTGGCCGTTGTCGATACCAACTGCTCGCCCGACGGTGTTGATTACATCATCCCCGGCAACGACGACGCAGCCCGCGCCATCGCGCTGTACTGCGATCTGGCCGCGCGTGCCGCTCTGGATGGTATGACCGCTCAGATGGGTGCTGCTGGTGTTGACCTAGGCGCATTCGAAGAAGCACCGGTTGAAGAAGTCGTTGCAGAAGAAGCTGCCGAAGCTCCGGCCGAAGCGTAAGCTGCCCGTCACGTAAATGACATATGGGGCAGGGTATGACCTGCCCCAATTCCGTTTGAATTGAGGAGAGCCAAAAGATGGCAATCACAGCAGCAATGGTTAAAGAACTGCGCGACTCGACCGGCGCAGGCATGATGGACGCGAAAAAAGCGCTGACCGAAACCGGCGGCAACATGGACGAAGCCGTTGACTGGCTGCGTACCAAAGGCCTGGCCAAAGCGGCCAAGAAATCGGGCCGTACCGCAGCAGAAGGTCTGGTTGCTGTTCACGTCAACGGTGGCAACGGTGTTGCTGTCGAAGTGAACTCGGAAACCGACTTCGTTGCGAAAAACGCTGAATTCCAGGAAATGGTTGGCAAGATCGCGTTTGCCGCAGAAGGCGTTGCAGATGTCGACGCGCTGCTGGCGGCTGATCTGGGCGGCAAATCCGTTGCAGACACTATCACTGACAAGATCGCCACCATTGGCGAGAACATGTCGGTTCGTCGTATGGCCAAACTGTCGGGCGACACCGTTGTGTCCTACGTCCACAACGCAGCCACCAACGGCATGGGCAAAATCGGCGTTCTGGTTGCTTTGACCGGTGGCGACGAGGTGATCGGCAAGCAGGTTGCGATGCACATCGCGGCTGTGAACCCGGCGGCTCTGTCCGAGGCAGACATGGACCCGGCTGTTGTCGAGAAAGAAAAGCAGGTTCAGATGGACATCGCTCGCGAATCCGGCAAGCCGGAGCAGGTGATCGAGAAGATGATCGTAGGCCGTATGAAGAAATTCGTGGCTGAATCGACGCTGCTGAACCAGCCGTTCGTCGTGAACCCTGACTTGACCGTCGAAGCAGCGGCCAAAGAAGCAGGCGCAACCATCACCGGTTTCATCCGTCTGGAAGTCGGCGAAGGCATCGTAGTCGAAAAAGAAGACTTCGCAGCAGAAGTTGCCAAAGCGGCACAGGGCTAAGCCTTTGCTTCAGGCCCCGGTTACAGGGGCCTGACGAAATTCGGAACCGGTCACGTCCAATGTGGCCGGTTTTTTTGTGCTCAGAGATTGGTTTGATTGCTCAAGCAGCAGGTGAATGGAGGGCCCCTCATGATGGGGATGGTCGGGACCCTCCAAAATTCCGACATCGGTACGCGGACGAATAGGCGCTCCAAAAGTCAGAGTGATTGGAGAGCTCTGGTATTGCAAAGATCCAATCGAATGTTCCTTGGCTAAAGCCACCACTCACGGAACGGTATCAATCTGCAATTTTCCCGTGAAGATGGGAAGTCATGATTTCCTTACCTAGGGTAAATTGACGCGGTTTGGCGTCAACCTTTGGTGGCTAGGCTTCCATCACATACATCTGGTTGTGTAGTGCAGCTTTCAGGACAGCCTGGGCCGTCGTCTCGACCGAAAGCGATTCGCGTGCCAGCCTCAGGTGTTTTTCGACTGTCGCGGCCGTCAGCCCCATAAGCAGGGCAATATCTTGGGTCGTTTTGCCATCACCGACCCATTGAAGCGCTTCTCTCTGGCGTTTGGTTAGCGACCGATTCGGAGGTGTATAGGGCAGCGTCAGGATCTTGAGATGTGCGATGTTGTTCATCAGAAGGATATCCTCGCCATGCTCTTCCCACATGGCGTCAATCTCGTCCTGGTTGCGGCTCTCTTCGGCCGATAGCGAGATCGCGCCCTTGGACCGCACCGAGACTGAATTGAAACTGACGGTATATCCAGCCAGCACGTTGTGCGACTTGTTGAAATCCACAACCTTCTGCTGCTCGGGTGTGAGTTCTCCGTTCAAGGCCAGGTCCTGAATCAGCCCCCAGCTTGCCGCGCCATCGTTGTTCAAAGCCCATTGCAGCATCGGAGCGTTGGAATACCTGCTATCACCGAGAAAGCCGTCCACGTATTCGCGCTTATGGTTGCTGAGGATGACAAAATCCTCTGGGTCACCCAAAGACGTGGCAGTGCGATAAAGGGTGTATCCATAGATCAGCCGATCAAACCCAAATCCGGCCATCTGTCGGCAATGGGCATCCCAAAGCTCTTCCAGGGTTCTGGCGTAGCTGACAAAGCGAAGATACTCCCTCAGCTTCATGCATTGCCCCCTGGTTTCAGATGTGCCGCCAATGCATCCAGCGCCATTACATAGACCTGCGCGCCAAATCCGCAGATTTGCCCAAGCGCAACCGGCGCGATGTAGGATGTGTGGCGAAAGCTTTCCCGCGCGTGGATGTTGGAAAGGTGAACCTCGACCACAGGCAGTTCCACAGAGGCAATCGCATCCATGAGGGCAATCGACGTGTGGGTATAGGCGCCTGCATTCAGAACCAGACCATTCTGTGTGTCACGAGCCTGATGGATGGCGTCAATCAGCGCACCTTCGTGGTTGGACTGAAATGTCGAGACCTCAAGCTCTAGGGTCGCGCCATGGGCCACGCATTGTTCCTCGACCATCTGCAAGGTGGTGCTGCCGTAGACCTCAGGCTGTCGGGTGCCCAAAAGATTGAGGTTCGGGCCATTCAACACAAGAATTTTATTCATTAATTTTCGTCCCCATCCTTGTTTCTTAAACGGCATCTAATGGAAATGTCCACATGGCATTGCTCTAATGAGGCGAGTGGGCTGACAATGCTGACCAAGATGCAACCGGATACAACTATGTCTCGTCAATTGTAACCACAACTTTACCGAGAACAGAGCGCTGGGATAGAAGCTCTATTGCCGCAGCGCCCTGAGACAATGGGAAGCGTGCCGTAATCCGGGGTTTAACTTGACTTGCTGCGTATAAATCAAACAATTCGCTTATGTTTTTGGCATGCGCCTCAGGTTCGCGAAAGACGGACGCGCCCCAGAAAACGCCAACAATCTGACATCCTTTAAGCAGTGCAAGATTAAGTGGTACGCTTGGAATACCAGCCGGAAAACCGACAACTAGGTATCTGCCTTTCCATGCGATGCTGCGCAGCGCTGGTTCTGCATAGGCTCCACCGACCGCGTCATAGATAACATCAACGCCGTCATGGCCGACGAGGGCCTTGATATCTTTAGAAAACGCCTTTTGCGCGTCTTTGTCCGGGTTGCCGGGATACAAGATCGTTTCATCCGCACCGATCGAGCGGCAGAATTCCGCTTTGTCTGGTGTAGAAACCGCTGCAATAACCCGCGCGCCCATGGCTTTGCCCAACTCGATCGCGGCTGATCCAACGCCGCCCGCAGCGCCCAGAACCAACAGCGTCTCACCCGGTTCCAGAGCCGCCCGATCCTTCAGGGCATGGTACGAGGTGCCGTAAGTGAAGATAAAGCACGCGGCCTCATCAAAGGGCATGGTTTCGGGAAATTTGATAGCGTCCTTGGCTTTAACCGCAAGATGCGTGGCAAAGCCGCCATGACCGGTCAGCGCCAGAACGCGATCTCCGATCTCGAAACCCTCGACACCGTCGCCAAGCGCAATCACCTCGCCTGCGATTTCGCCTCCGGGCGCAAAGGGGCGTGGGGGTTTCATCTGATAGAGGTCACGGATCACCAGCGTATCGGGAAAATTCACACCGGCGGCTTTTATGCCGACCAGAACCTCTCCGGGGCGGGGGATTGGATCGGGCAGGGTGGTCAGGTCCAGAGTCTCCGGTCCCCCCGCTGCGACGCTGAGTAATGCTTGCATGTTGCCCTCATAGTTCCTGCTATTGTTGAGATGGAGTTTTGGGGCGGGATTGGGCACTGTCAACGGCGCGTCCTCTTTCCCCCACGACAAGCAAGGAGTGCAACATGACCCCGGAAACCCTGTTTTCTTTGGATGGAAAGGTGGCGCTGGTCACCGGCGGTGCTACCGGAATTGGCCGCATGGCCGCGGAGGCGCTTGTTCGGGCCGGAGCGCATGTGCTGATCGCCTCCCGCAAAGGTGACGCCTGCGAGGCCGTCGCGGCGGAGCTGAACGCGCTGGATGCCCCCGGCAGCGCCGAAGGTTTTGCCGGGGATCTGGGCAATAAAGACGGAATTGATGATGTCGTTGCCGAGATCAATAAACGAACGGAACGCCTTGATATATTAATGAATAACTCCGGCGTATCCTGGGGTGCGCCTCTAGGTCAATTCCCTCATGACGCTTGGGACAAAGTGATGTCCGTCAACGTCGCGGGGGTGTTTGAGCTGACGCAGAAACTGTTGCCGTTGCTCATGAAATCCGGCACCGCCGAAGACCCGGCGCGGGTGGTCAATGTGGGCTCGGTCATGGGAGAGGTTCCCATGGGCGACGGGGCATACAGCTATTCGGCGTCGAAAGCGGCTGTGCTGCACCTGACCAAAATCCTGGCCAAGGAACTGTCGCCCTATAACATCACCGTCAACGCGCTGGCGCCCGGCCCGTTTGTTTCGCGCATGACCGCCTTTGCGACTGCAGATGAGGCAACGCGCGAGAAGGTTGGCAAATCCGTTCCTCTGGGCCGTGTGGGGCGCGACGAAGACATCGCTGGCTGCATGCTGTTTCTGTGCGGGCGAGGGGGCAGCTATGTGACCGGAGCCGTCATCCCCGTGTCCGGTGGCATCAACGTGGTCACAGCAGGCAACATCTTTGCCGAAGCGTTTTGACGATGGACACAAACGATCTGGACGCTGTCGATACTTACCTTGCCGCGAACCTCAAAGGGTATCGCGGCCCGCTGCAGGCACGTAAATTCGATATCGGGCAATCCAACCCGACCTTTGCATTGAAAACTCCGGACCTTACGTACGTTCTGCGTCGTAAGCCTATGGGAAAGCTTCTGAAATCCGCGCACGCGGTGGAGCGAGAGTTTCGGGTGCAACAAGCGCTTGCAGGCAGTGACGTGCCGGTGCCCGAGGTGCTTCTTCTATGCGAAGACACCTCAGTCATAGGGTCCGCTTTCTACGTGATGGAACACCTAGACGGTCGTGTTTTCCTGGAACCGACCCTGACCGGTGAAAGCAACGAAACACGCGCCGCCGTCATGGATGAAATGAACCGGGTGCTGGCCGCGCTGCATTCTGTGGATATCGAAGCGGTCGGCCTCGCCAACTATGGCCCGGAGGGCAATTATTTTGAGCGCCAGATCGCGCGCTGGACGAAGCAGTACCGCGCGTCCGAGACCATAAAGATCACCCAGATGGATGCGCTGATCTCAGGATTGGAGGAGGCTTTGCCCGAAGATGATGGTCAGCGCAGTCTTGTGCATGGCGACTACCGGATCGACAACCTGATGTTTGAACGCAACAGCACAAAATGCATCGGCGTGCTGGATTGGGAGTTGTCGACAATCGGCCACCCTTACGCCGACCTTGCCGCGGTGATCATGCAGTGGCAGCTGCCTCCGGGTCCAGAAGGGCGGGGGTTGGCCGGGATTGAGCGAAAAACCCTCGGATTGCCCAGTGATAGAGACTTTGTCGAGCAATATTGTGCGCGGCGTGGGCTGCCGGAAATCAAGGATTTTGGGTTCTATCTGGCCTTCACCTTCTTTCGAATGGCCGCCATTCTGCAGGGCGTCTACAAACGTTCGCTGGACGGCAATGCCTCGGACCCGGGCCGGGCGAAACTGTTCGGTGACTACGTTCCGCTTTTTGCGCAGCATGGTTTGCAGGCTTTGGACGACTAGGGCAAAGGGGTTATTGGAATGCCACTAACGTGGGATCAAGACAGGTTGGATCGCATTCGTTCGTGGATGCAACGCTATGTGGATCAACAAAAATATCCCGGCAGCGCTTTTCTTTTGAAACACAAAGGGCAAGAGGTCTTCTTCCACGCCTGCGGCCAGCGCAACATCGAGGCCGGACTGCCGTTCGAGCGTGACACGCTGGTGCGTATCTACTCGATGACCAAACCGATCACCTCAGTTGCCGTGATGACGCTGATTGAGCGCGGGTTGATCCATCTGGCCGCCCCTTTGTCCGAGTATCTGCCTGAATTTTCTGCGCCTCAAGCTTTGGTTCCCAATGCCTCGCGGTTGGATCAGACCGAGGCCGCGCCGCCGCCGACACTTCATCAGCTTTTGACCCATACAAGCGGGTTCAGCTATCCCTTCAATCCCGGTCTTCTGCCATCGGCAATGGATGAGCAGGACATGATATTCAAACCAAATCAGGGGCTTCTGAGGGATCGAGTAAGTGATCTTTCCGCGTTGCCACTGGCTTTTCAACCGGGCAGCCGGTGGGAGTACTCGGTCAGCACCGACGTCCTTGGGCGCGTCGTCGAGGTTGTCTCAGGCAAATCTCTGGACCAATTCTTCCAGCAGGAGATATTTGAGCCGCTCGGTATGCATGAGACTGCCTTTGCCGTCCCCAAAGACGCAGGCGACAGGTTTGCGTCGCTCTATACCCCGCTGGCCGGCGATGCGATGGCTCTGCGTTCGGCCGCTCAATCTGACGAGACGCTGAGGCTGGTCGATCAGCCCGGATCGTCGCCTTTTGAGGCAACAACCACGTTTTCAGGCGGTGGCGGCTTGGTCGGAACGATAGACGACTATAGCCAGTTTGCCGAGATGCTGCGAAATCGAGGGCAGACCAGTGGCGAACACTTATTGGGCCCGAAGACGGTAGATTTCATGATGATCAATCACTTACCGGGCGACATTGCCTCGATGGGACCGCGTAGTTTTGCGGAACAACCGATGCAGGGTATGGGGTTTGGGTTAGGCGGCTCTGTCATATTGAATCCCGGCCGTACCGGAGTACCCGGATCCGTTGGGGATTTCAGTTGGGGCGGTATGGCCTCGACCTATTTCTGGATCGACCCGGCGCTGGACTTGACGGCTGTGTTTTTCACTCAATTGTCTCCGTCCAGTTCTTATCCGTCCCGCGCGGAACTCAAGGCATTAGTCTTGGGTTCGGTGATTGATTGATGGTGTTTGTGTTGATAGCTCATCCCCGAAACCAACAAGATCGAGCCTCCCATGACCGAAGCTGAGCGCATTCTTCTGGACCTTCTGAACATTGAACGGCTTGAGGTCGATCTGTTCCGGGGCACTGGTTCGGGCGGAGAGACCCCAACACGGATCTTTGGCGGTCAGGTGATCGCGCAAGCACTGGCCGCAGCCTATAGAACGGTCGATGACAGGCTCTGCCATTCCCTGCACGCCTATTTCATTCGCCCGGGCGATCCTAGTATTCCCGTGGTTTATCAAGTGGATCGGGCCAGAGACGGAGGGTCTTTCACAACTCGGCGCGTTGTTGCGATCCAGCATGGAAAGCAGATCCTGAATATGTCTGCATCCTTTCATATTGAGGACGAGGGGTGGTCTCATCAGCATCCGATGCCGTCTATCGAAAGCCCGGAAACCTACCCGTCGCGCAACGAATTGCGCTATAAGTATGTTAACCAAACCCCTGAAATAATGAAAAAAGAGCTGTTGCGCGAGCGTCCTATAGAAGTGCGTGAAGTTGATCATCTGGATCCATTTCAGCCCGCTGTATCTGACGATCGAAACAAGATTTGGTTCCGCATGCCTGGCGCGGCAGCAACCGATCCTAGGACGCAACATCTGATACTTGCCTATGCCTCTGACATGAGCCTGATGAGTTCCGGCATGCGGCCACATGGTCTGAGCTGGTTCACCGGTCAGGTCAACGGCGCGAGCCTGGATCACGCGTTGTGGTTTCATGCGCCGGTGCGTTTTGAAAACTGGCATCTATATGTGATGGAATCGCCGTGGACGGGGCAGGGGCGGTCTTTCAATCGCGGTTCGATCTATTCCCAAGATGGCGTTTTGGTGGCTTCGGTCGCGCAAGAAGGGTTGATGCGACGACCGAAGGGCAGATCTTAAGGGTCGCCTATAAACTGTTGATTAAGCTTGTTCATGCCGACCAGCCAACGGTCATAATCTGCCGTTTTGTGACGTATGTATTCAAGGACCTCGGGGTGCGGCAGGATCAGGAATTGCTCGGCCTCTATACCGTCCACACAGGCTTGCGCGACGTCTTTCGGATCAAGCATTCCATCAATGGCCGCGACCGAGGTTTCATGACCGCGTGTCATCTCGGATCTGACAGCTTGCGGGCAGAGTGCCGAAACCTTCAAACCCTTGTGGCCGTAGGTCAACGCCAACCATTCGGCAAAACCGATGGCCGCGTGTTTGGTGACGCCATAGGGGGCGGCGCCCGGTTGGTTCAACAGCCCGGCAGCCGACGCCGTGATCATGATGTATCCATGTCTTCGTTCGACGAACTTTGGAACAAGGTGACGGGCCATCCAGACATGAGACATCACGTTGGTGTCCCAGATACGGTTCCAGTCTTCGTCTGGCACGTCCAAACCGCCGAGTGTCAGAATTCCGGCATTGGCGCAAAACAGGTCGATCGGAGCAATCTTGTCCTCGACATGCTCGATCAGGGCTTTGATCTGCGCTTCGCTGGAGACGTCGCACGGAAACGCGTGTCCGCCGATTTCCTCCGCCAAGGCTTGTGCAGATGCTCCGTCGATGTCGGAACAGACAACGGTGGCGCCGTCTGCCGCGAATCTCTCAGCGAGACCTTTACCAATACCGCCAGCGGCGCCGGTTATGACAACTGTCTTTCCGCTGAGTTCCAAATCGTTATCCTCGGTGGTTGGGTTTGATTGGCGGCTCTAATATTTACCATAATACCAATTACACGTATTACAGATTGGTGTCGCCCTAGATCAAACCCTACACCTAACCGCCTTTAAGACCTAGAAAAAAGCTTGCAGCCCAGTTTGCGCGCGCCCAAGGATAAGAGCGTGAACGTCATGAGTGCCCTCATAGGTGTTCACAGTCTCCAGATTGACCATGTGGCGGATAACCTGAAACTCCAGCGAGATACCGTTGCCACCGTGCATGTCACGGGCCATGCGCGCGATGTCCAGCGCTTTACCGCAGTTGTTGCGTTTCACGATTGAGATCATCTCGGGCGCGGCTTCGGCCTGATCCATCAGGCGGCCGACACGCAGGCTTGCTTGCAGAGCCAGAGCGATTTCCGTCTGCATGTCGGCCAGTTTGCGTTGATACAGCTGCGTTTGCGCCAACGGTTTGTTGAACTGCTTGCGGTCCAGACCATATTGCAACGCTGCGTGCCAGCAATGTTCGGCGGCGCCCATCACGCCCCAGCTGATCCCATAGCGCGCGCGGTTCAGACAGCCGAACGGGCCTTTCAGACCTTGCACATGAGGTAGCAAGGCACCCTCGCCCACCTCGACGCCATCCAGCACGATTTCCCCGGTGATCGAGGCCCGCAGGCTGAGTTTGTTTTCGATCTTTGGCGCAGACAGACCCGGCTGACCTTTGTCCAGAACGAACCCGCGGATTTTGCCGTCATGCGCGTCTGACTTGGCCCAGACCACGAAGACATCCGCGATCGGTGCGTTCGATATCCACATCTTGGTGCCAGTCAGGCGGTATCCGCCGTCGATCTTTTCGGCCCGTGTTTTCATGCCTGCGGGGTCGGAACCGGCATCCGCCTCGGTCAGGCCGAAACAGCCGATCCATTCGCCCGACGCCAGTTTCGGCAGGTATTTGCGGCGTTGTTCTTCGGACCCGTAGGCATAGATCGGGTACATCACCAGCGAGCTTTGTACTGACATCATCGACCGGTAGCCAGAGTCGACGCGCTCAACCTCGCGTGCGACAAGGCCGTAGGCCACATAACTGCCGCCAAGGCCGCCATATTCCTCTGGGATCGTAGTGCCCAGAAGGCCCATCTCGCCCATTTCACGAAAGATTTCGGGATCGGTTTCTTCGTTCTGAAACGCGGCGGTCACGCGGGGTTGCAGCTTTTCCTGCGCGTACGCGCGCGCGCTGTCGGCGATCATGCGTTCGTCTTCTGACAACTGGTCGGACAGACGGAACGGATCCTCCCAGGCAAACTTTCCCAGATCCGGCGCGTCTTTTGCGCGCAATGTCGGTTTGGTGGCGGGGGCGTTCATGGGGTGTCTCCGGTCTGCCTGAAGTTGCTGCACAGTAACGTGGCACCTCTAGGAAAAACAGCAAGAGTTTGACACCCCAGTATGAGTAAAAGTCATAGGAAGGAGGCCAAGAACGCCCCTTCCCCTTTTATCCCAAGGCGTACCCTGCCCCGCGTACGGTCCGCACCGGATCATTGCCGCCATACTGTGTCAGCGCCTTGCGCAAACGGCCGATATGCACATCGACCGTCCTTGTGTCGACATAGATGTCGCGGCCCCAGACCCGGTCCAGCAATTGCTCGCGGCTCCAGACTCGACCAGGTTTTTCCATGAAGGTGCTGAGAAGGCGAAATTCAGTCGGTCCCAGTTTCAGCGAATGGCTGCCACGGCTGACCTTGTGGGTCTCGGAATCCAGCACGATATCGTCGAATTCCAGCCGAATACCCACCGTCGCGGGCCGCACGCGGCGCAATTGAGTGCGCACGCGAGCCATGAGTTCCACGACTGAGTATGGTTTGACCACATAATCATCTGCGCCGGTTTCAAGCCCGCGCACCTTGTCGACCTCTTCGGACCGCGCAGACAGCATGATGATCGGAATGGCACGGGTATCGGGTCTTGTTTTAAGGCGTCGGCAGACCTCGATCCCGCTGAGATTGGGCATCATCCAGTCCAGAACAATTATGTCTGGGCAGTCTTCATCCACCAGTAACATTGCCTCATCACCACTGCCCGCCTTCGAGACGCGAAAGCCTTCGGCCTCAAGGTTGTAGGCCAGCACTTCACGCTGGGCGAGCTCATCTTCGACCACCAGAACAGTTGGTTGATCTGCAGACATTTCGGGCGTCTCCTAGGCGGTTTGCGATGTTGTGTCGGCCTTGGGGCGCGCTTCGGTCGGTCGCTCGCCGGTGACCAGATACACGACCTGTTCGGCAATAGCCGTCACGTGATCACCCATGCGTTCGATGTTCTTGGCGATGAAATGCAGATGCATGCAGGACGAAATGCTGCGCGGGTCCTCGGCCATGAAGGTCAGGAATTCGCGGAACAGGCCGTTATACATCTGGTCCACCTCTTCATCGCGTTCTATGACATCGGTGGCCAGTTCGGCATCTCGCTGGATATAGGCGTCCAGCGCATCACGCAGCATCACCTCAACCTCACGCGCCATGCGGCGCAGCGCCGAGGCACTCCCGTTGATTTCGCCCGAGTCCACCAGCACCGTGGTCCGCTTGGCGATATTCTTGGAATAGTCACCGATCCGTTCGAGGTTGGCCGAGACCTTCAGCACGGACAGCACCAACCGCAGGTCACTTGCCGTGGGTGCGCGCAGGGCGATCAGACGGGCAGTTTCCTCATTGATGATATCCTCAAGCGCGTCGATGGCTTTGTCGCCCTGACGCACCTGCTGGGCCAACTCCGTGTCCCGCGTTTCCAACGAGCGTGCTGCACCCATGATCGCGGCTTCGACCAGACCGCCCATCTTCATGATATGTGCTTGAATCGCTTCGAGTTCCCGGTCGAATGCCGAGGCGATATGTTGTTCTGAATCGTTCATCTCGAAATACCTCTGCTCAGCCGATCCGGCCTGTAATGTAGCTTTCCGTGCGCGGATCTACCGGGTTGGTGAAGATCTGTCCGGTCTCGCCGAACTCGACCAGATTGCCCAGGTGGAAGAACGCGGTCTTTTGGCTGACACGCGCGGCCTGCTGCATCGAATGGGTCACGATCACCACCGAATAGCGCGAGCGCAGATCGTCGATCAGTTCTTCAACCTGCGCGGTTGCAATCGGGTCGAGGGCCGAGCATGGCTCGTCCATCAGCAGAACCTCAGGCTCGGTCGCGACAGCGCGGGCGATGCACAGGCGTTGCTGCTGACCGCCCGACAGGCCGGTACCCGGGGCGTCCAGACGATCCTTGACCTCATCCCAGATGGCGCCGCGACGCAGCGATTTCTCGACGATCTCATCCAGGTCCGCCTTGTTCTTGGCAAGGCCGTGAATGCGCGGGCCATAGGCCACGTTGTCATAGATTGACTTGGGGAACGGGTTCGGTTTCTGGAATACCATGCCCACCTTGGCGCGCAGCTGCACGGGGTCGACGCGCTTGTCATAGATATCCTCACCGTCCAGCAGGATATCGCCCTGGACCCGGCAGATATCGATCGTGTCGTTCATCCGGTTCAGGCAGCGCAGGAAGGTCGACTTACCGCAGCCCGACGGGCCGATAAATGCGGTGACGGTCTTGTCTTCGATCTCGACGTTGACGTCCTTGATGGCGTGCGTCTCACCGTAGTAAACCTGAACGTTGTTCGCGGCGATCTTGATGGCTTTGGAGTCCACGGTTCTCTCCACTCGTGTCATGTCATTCATAATAGCGCCCTCTTACCAGCGGCGTTCAAAGCGGCGGCGCAGGATGACCGCGATGGTGTTCATCGTCACGAGGAAGATCAACAGGATGATGATCCCGCCCCATGCGCGTTCGTAAAAGGCCGGGTCGGCGCGTTTGGACCATTCGTAGATCTGCGCCGGCATGGCCGAGTTCGGAGACAGGAAACCCGCCACCAGCCCATCGGGCGGGTTCGAGGCGATAAAGCCCACCATCCCGATCAACAGCAGCGGTGCGGTTTCCCCCAAAGCCTGAGCCAGACCGATGATCGTACCGGTCAGAATGCCGGGTGCGGCCAGCGGCAGGACATGGTGGAACACCGCCTGCATTTTCGAGGCCCCTACCCCAAGTGCGGCGTCCCGGATCGACGGCGGAACCGCCTTCAACGATGCACGGGTCGAAATGATGATGGTCGGAAGCGTCATCAGCGTCAGCACCAGACCGCCCACCAGCGGCGCCGAGGTTGGCAGGTGCATATAGTTGATGAAAACGGCCAGACCCAGAATACCGAACACGATGGACGGAACAGCGGCGAGGTTCGAGATATTCACCTCGATAATGTCGGTCAGCCGGTTTTGTGGCGCGAATTCCTCAAGATAGATCGAGGCCGCCACGCCAATCGGCAACGCCAGCGCCAGCACAACGAACATCATGAACAGCGATCCCAGCATCGACACACCGATCCCTGCAGCCTCGGGCCGTTGGTCCGAAGCGTCCGAGCCCAGGATGAAATCGGGGTTGAACGCTTTGTACAGCACACCCGCATCCCGCAGTTGATCGACGAAATCCAGCTGCGCCACCGTGATGCTTTTGTCATTGGCGATGGACTCGCGTGTTACGCGGCCCTTCATGTAGCCATCGACACGGCTGTTGACCAGAAAGCGGAAGCTGACGGTTTTGCCGATCTCATCGGGGTTGGCGATTACATAATTCCGCAGTTCTGCCTGCGCAGCCTTGGACAGGATGCCCCCCATCTGTTTCGGAGACAGATCGGTCTGGATGCCCAGTTCCTGCACCTCAGCCTCGACGGCCGAAGCGATCAGCGGTGCGTATCCAAAGGTCGAAACCTTCTTGATGTCGTCGATATTGCGGTTGCCTTTCTTGTCCAGCTTGTCTTCTTTCAGCTCGACGTTGAGCTCAAGAAACGTTTGCTGGAACGCTCCGGTACCGGCGGTCACGATATTGGTGACCAGAACGATCAGCATCAGCAGGCCGATTCCGATGGCGGCGATGCCATACATCTTGAACCGCGTCTCGGCCGCGTTGCGTTTTTTGGTGCGAATGTCCTTTTCGAACAGCGACCCGTGTTTGGGTTCCGCCGCCGGGGTCGCGCCGGGGGTTTGGGAAATGTCGGTCATTCGTACTGCTCCCGGTATTTGCGCACGATATAGAGGGCGAAGATATTCAGCCCCAGCGTGATGATGAACAGGGTCAGACCCAGCGCAAAAGCCACCAGCGTTTCAGGGCTGGCAAAGTCGGTATCGCCGGTCAACTGGCTGACGATCCGGGTTGTGATGGTTGTCATCGCTTCGAACGGGTTGCCCGAGAATTTGGCGATGGCACCAGCGGCCATCACCACAATCATCGTCTCGCCGATGGCGCGGCTGGCTGCCAGCAGGATTGCACCCACAATCCCCGGCAGTGCAGCAGGCAGAACGACCTGACGGACGGTCTCGGAATGGGTGGCACCCAGCCCAAGCGAGCCGTCGCGCATCGATTGAGGTACCGCGTTGATGATGTCATCGGAAAGGGATGAGACAAACGGGATAAGCATGATGCCCATCACCAGACCCGCCGTCAGCACCGCGTTCGAACTGGCCATCCAGCCCACGCCGAAAAAGCCGCCTTCGCCAAACATCGACACCAGCGCAGGGCCGACCGTCAGAAGCGCAAACAGACCATAAACGATGGTCGGAATACCCGCGAGGATCTCAAGCAGCGGCTTAGCGACAGACCGGGTCGCGCCCGAGGCGTATTCCGACAGGTAGATCGCCGCAAACAGTCCGATCGGCACAGCAACCAGCAGCGCGATCACCGAAATATAAAGCGTGCCCCACAGCAGCGGCAGGATCGACAGTTCAGAGCCGCCACGGAAGTTCGGGGCCCAGGTGCTGCCGAAGAAGAAATCCTTCCACGAGTGCAACTGGAAGAAATTCAGCGTCTCAAAGAACATCGACAAAACGATACCGATGGTGGTTAGGATCGCGATCGAGGCAGCCAAAAGCAGCAGCGCCAGAATGCCCTGTTCAACCACGTTGCGGGCGCGGAAATCCTTGTTCGTGCGGGTATAGGCAAGAGCTGCCCCCAGCAAGGCAAGCGCCAGCACCACAACCTGCATCGCAACCTGACCAGTCGCGGTCATGCTGCGATAGGTCTGAGCGGCAATCAGAATTGGTTTCGAGACATCTTGCGTCAGAACCTGCCCCGCGTCTTTCAGCGTGTCGGTCAGCGCCTCAATATCGGCATTGGCGTTGCGGGCCGCGGCCTCGGTCATGGCGCCTGCGGCCACTGCCCCGTCCAGACCGTCAGCGACGCGGCGCACCTCGCTCATCACCAGGCCGCGATCCGAGCCTTCGGGGATCAAGCCCGAGACCGAGCGTTCAATGATCATCGGTTGCGCCAGCAACCAAATGATCAGAACGACCAGGGCCGGAACCAGTGCAGTCAGAGCGACATTGTAGCCGTAATAAGAAGGCAGAGAGTGCAGCGCTCGGGAATCCCCGCCCGCACTTGCCAAAGCACGGGATCGACCCGTGAAAAATCCGATCACCGCAAGCGCAAGCAGGATGATCAACAGCCAGGATAACGCCATGGGAACTCCGTCAGGGTGGCAGTAGTTGGAGTCAAAAAGAACCGGGGCGCGCTTAGACCGCCCCGGTTCAAGTCACAAGAGGACTTAGGAGCCGCCGCCCAGAACGGTTTCGTTCGAAACAGCTTCCTGAACTTTGACCAGCTCGGGATCCGAGACCAGACCATAGGCGGCCAGCGGACCGTCGGGGCCTGCGATCTCGTCCGCGACGAAGAACTCAGCGTATTCTTTCAGGCCGGGGATCACGCCAATATGGGCTTTCTTCACGTAGAAGAACAGCGGACGCGACACGGGGTATTCGCCGCTGGCAATCGACTCGGTCGAGGGAACAACGTCGGACATGGTTGCAACCTGCAGCTTGTCGGTGTTGTTTTCGTAGAAGGCCAGACCAAAGACGCCGATGCCGTCCTTGTTGCTGTCGATACGGGCCAGAGTTTCAGTATAGTCGCCGTCGATATCGACCGAAACACCGTCGGTGCGCAGTGCGATACAGGCTTTCTCGGCTGCTTTCTTGTCGTCACCATTGGCGGCTTTGTAGACGTCGAAGTCGCCCAGATGCTCACAACCGGCCAGGATGACCTTGTCTTCGAACACTTCGCGGGTGCCGTGCTTGGTGCCGGGGACGAACGCTGCAATCGGCTGCGCCGGGAACGCGGGGTTCACGTCAGCCCAGGTTTTGTTGGGGTTGTCGACCAGCTCGCCGTCCACAACGATCTGCGCGGACAGGGCTTTGTACCAGTCTTCTGGCGTGAACTCGAACGAGTTGCCGTTGATGTCGGATGCGAAAACGATGCCGTCATAACCGATCTGAACTTCGATGATGTCGGTTACGCCGTTTTCGGCACATGCCTTGATTTCTTTTTCACGGATAGCGCGCGATGCATTGGCCACGTCGATAGTGTTTTCGCCAACACCTTCACAGAAGCGCTTCAGACCAGCCGAGGAGCCGCCCGATTCAACAACCGGGGTCGGGAAGTCAAAGTTTTCACCGAAAGCTTCCGCAACGATCGAGGCGTAAGGCAGAACGGTCGACGAACCGGCAACCTGAACTTGATCACGAGCGGCAGCAGCAGTCGCCGAGACAGCAGCAATGGCCAGAGCCGAAGCCGACAGTTTTACAAAGGACATCTCAGTCTCCTTGAGAATTGATTTTTTGATCACCCCCATGATGATCTTGGGCAAACCACTAGGACCCGTGCGTAAGGCTTTTGTGACAGGTATGTAACAGTTTCATGACAGGCCGGCTTTTTCTTGCGTTCTACTGTCATAAATCTTTTGGCACGGCCATGATGGTTTTACGAAAACCCGCCTTCTATCGAGGTAAAATCACTGTAAAAACAGTGCCTTTCCCCAAATCGCTTTCCACCCGAAGACGCCCCCGGTGACGGTTAACGATATGTTTTACAATCGCGAGTCCAAGCCCGGTTCCACCTAGTTGGCGCGATCTGTGACTGTCGGCGCGATAGAACCGCTCGGTGAGTCGCGGCAGATGAACGGAATCAATGCCGGGCCCCCGGTCGATGATTTGAACCCGAACTGCCGGACCACGCATGGCCGCGTCCCTCTCTGATGTGGTCACGCGCAACTGGACACTGCCACCGCTGCCGCCATATTTGATGCCGTTCTCGACCAGGTTGGTAAACACCTGACGCAACTGATCGCTGTCGCCGGTCATGGTCACCGGATCCTCCGGCGCATCAAGCGTCAGCACTACGTCGGCGTCATCGGCCAGAGGGCGCAAAGAGTTCAGGGTGGATTGCAGCAGGCCCGTCAGTTCCACTTCTTCTTTCGGGCGCACGCGTTCTTCGCTTTCGACCCGGTTGAGCGACAGCAGATCGCCGACAAGGCGGTTCATGCGGTTTGCCTCATCCGTCATGATCTGCAGAAATCGCTCACGCGCGGCGTCGTCATCTCGGGCCGGGCCGCGCAGGGTTTCGATGAAGCCCATCAATGCGGTTAGAGGGGTGCGCAATTCATGGCTGACATTGGCGACGAAATCCCGGCGCATCTGGCTGGCTTGTTCCAGATGCGTGATGTCCTGAAAGATCGTCAGCACCGCCCCGCCCGACACCGCACCGATGCCGTTCATATAGCGGCAGATCACCTCGAAAGTCGTATCCTGCGCGCCATCATTTGAAAGGTGTCGCGTTTTGGACGGACCCTTGCTGCGCAGGCTTTGTTCGATCGCTTCAATGACCTGAGGTTGCCTGAGAATGGTCGCAAAGTGGCGGCCCGTGATATTCTGGCTCAGCAGGGTTTTGGCATCGGTATTGGCGGCAATGATCCGCTCGGTCTGGTCGACCAGAAGCGCGGGCATCGGAATCGCCGACACATATTCATCCAGAAAGTTCTCAGTCATGTGTGACCGTGTACCTGACGCTTATGGCATTGGTTTCAGGGCGTTCCTGAATTTGCGCATGTTTTCCTGATAGTGCAGCGCACTAAGCGTGATCCGTTGGGCTGCAGCCTCATCCAGCTGGCGCACCACCTTGCCCGGAGACCCCATGACCAGCGAGTTGTCGGGGATTTCCTTGTTCTCTGTGATCAATGCCCCTGCCCCGATCAGACAGTTCTTGCCGATCTTCGCCCCGTTCAGAATGATCGCTCCCATCCCGATAAGGGTGTTCTCGCCGATCGTGCAACCGTGCAGCATGACCTTGTGACCAATCGTGCAATTGGTCCCGATGGTCAGCGGAAAACCTGCGTCGATATGCATGACGCAGTTCTCTTGCACATTGCTGCCCGCGCCGACACGGATTTCTTCGTGATCCGCCCGGATCGTGCAGCCAAACCAGACCGAGGCGCCCTCTTCCAGCACCACTTTGCCGATCAGGTTGGCGTCCGGTGCAACCCAAGTGTCTTCGTGGATTTGGGGTGTATGATCGCCCAATGCATAGATCGTCATGACTGATCCTCGAACTCTGTCTGCAAAGTGCGGACGTGGTCTTGCAGCCTTGGTTGCTGAATACGACGCATCCGTTCGGCGCTGACGATGGTCTTCAGCTTTTCCTCAGTCGAATCCAGATCGTCATTTACAAGCACATAGTCGTAGTAGCCCCAGTGACTGATCTCATCCCAGCTTTTGAGCATGCGCTTGCCGATCACATCGGCGCTGTCCTGAGCCCGGCTTTCCAACCGGCGGCGCAGTTCCGGGATCGAGGGCGGCAGGATGAAGATCGACAGCGCGTGTTTGCCGAGGTCCGAGTTTCGGATCTGCACCTCTCCCTGCCAGTCCACGTCGAACAGCACGTCCTTGCCGGATTCGATGGACTCGCGCACTGGCCCGGCGGGTGAGCCATAGAAGTTGCCGAACACGTGTGCGTGTTCCAGCATCTGCCCTTCAGCGACCTGCTGTTTGAATTCATCTTCGGACAAGAAATAGTATTCGCGGCCATGTTCTTCACCGGGACGTGGCGCGCGGGTTGTGGCCGAGATCGAAAATTCAAGTTCGCTGTCCCAGTCCATCAGCCTGCGGGCCAATGTGGATTTTCCCGCACCCGAGGGGGATGAAAGGATGATAAGGAGGCCGCGGCGATCTGCCATGTCAGTTCTTCCTACTGTTATTCAACGTTTTGTACCTGTTCGCGCATCTGGTCGATCACCGCCTTCAATTCCAACCCGACCGAGGTCAGATCGGCACTTTGCGCCTTGGAGCAGAGGGTGTTGGCCTCGCGGTTAAACTCCTGCATCAGGAAATCCAACTTGCGACCAACCGCGCCATCCTGCGCCAGAAGGTCTCGCGCGGCGGTGACATGGGCGCTGAGGCGGTCGATTTCTTCGGTGATGTCAGCCTTGACGGCGATCAGGGCGAGTTCCTGCGCCACCCGGTCGGGTTCGACCCCTTGGGCATTGTCCAGCACGCGGGCGAGGTTTTCTCGCAGCGCCTCGGCCGTCTTGTCCTTGCGCTGCTCGGCCAGATCGGCAGCCTGCGCAGTCAATACCGCGACCTGATCCAGCTGAGACGCCAGGATCGCGGCCAGCGCTTCGCCCTCGGTCTGACGCATGTCGAGAAACGCGGCCAGAAGCGGGGTGAATTCGGTGGTCATCTGCGCGACCAGCGGCGCCGGGTCGTCGGCTTCGGTCCCCGCATCCAGCATACCTTTGAGGGTCAACAGATCACTCGCCTTGGAGGGTGCCAATGCCACCCCCCTTGCCTCGGCCATGGCCTGTGTCTGTTGCAAGGCATCCAAGGTCGCCGACATCGCAACCGAATTCAAAGCAAGATCCGGCTGGGATTCGTCCCGGCTGATCCGTAACGACAAGGTCACATTGCCCCGGCTCAGCGATTTGGACAGAACGGCCCGCAAGGCGGCCTCAAGGCCCGTCAGCCAATCGGGTACGCGAATGCGCATGTCCAGCCCTTTGCCGTTCACGCTGCGCAGCTCCCATGTCCAGCTATGGGGGCCGAACTCTCCCTTGCCCGAGGCGAACCCGGTCATGGATTTGATCATCACTGCCCTTTCCATCGCTGTCAGTCTTCGTGTCTGCCGCACCTAATGCCATTGACCGGTGCAGAGCAAGAGTTTGCTGAGACCGCAGCCGTCCGACAGAAGTTAACCATTCGTTAAAGAATTGCTCCAAAATTGACTCAACCCGTGTCAATCATGTCTTTAGCTCGGTCGTTCGGCCGAAAATGCCTCGGATATGTTGCATTTTATGAAAATGACGGTGATTAGGCGCTAGGGTGATGAAAATGAGAACCTTTTTTGGGACTGGCTCGAAGTCCAAACTTGGAAAGATTGTCGCAATGGATCGCTTTGACAGCGGGCGCAGCCTCTCACCGATCCGTCAGGCCGAGGCCTACTGGACCGCGTTGCTTGACGGCAATGGGGTGCCTATGCGCTCGCAGATTGATCCGCGCGGGCTTGAGAATATTCTGGAATACACCTTCATCCTTGAGCGGATCGCGCCCGGCTTGGCCCGGTTTCGCCTTGCGGGCAGCCACCTGAACAAGCTGGCCGGGATGGAAGTGCGTGGCATGCCTCTGACCGCGTTTTTCGATCCGGAGGCGCGCAAGACAGCCACGAATACGCTGGAGCAGGTCTTTACCAACCCCGCCATTGCCGAATTGGACATGGCGTCGAGTGGCGCGTTCGGGCGCGCCCGGATGCAGGCGCGGATGCTGCTATTGCCGCTGAAAAGCGATCTGGGGGATGTCAGCCGCGTCATGGGCGTCATGGTCAGTGACGGCACGATCGGAACGACCCCGCGCCGCTTTTCGATCGAAGACACCCGGCTCAAACCGGTAAGCGAGGTTCAGGCACCCGCAAAGCCAAAGCTGGAAGTCTCGGACGGTTTTGCTGAGGGCTTTGCTGAAGACAAAGCAGAGTTTAAACGCGCCAAAGGGCACCTCAGGCTGGTTGCCTCGCGCGACGATTGATCCAAAGAAAAACGGCGGACCAATGACCCGCCGTTTTCTTTGGTTGTTCGAACCTTAGCTTGCCTCGCGCTTGGTGCGGTCGCGGCGCAGTTGGGTCAGTTCCTCGGCAACAAGGAAGGCCAGCTCCAACGATTGCGACGCGTTCAGACGCGGGTCGCACGCAGTGTGGTACCGGTCCGAAAGGTCCTCTTCGGTCACGGCACGCACGCCACCGGTGCATTCGGTGACGTCCAGACCGGTCATCTCGAAATGCACACCGCCGGGGATGGTGCCTTCGGCCTGATGCACACCAAAGAAGTCGCGTACTTCGCGCAGAACCGAATCGAACGGGCGGGTTTTGTACCCCGTGGCCGATTTGATCGTGTTGCCATGCATCGGGTCGCAGACCCATGTGACCTTGGCGCCCTCTTCCTTGACCGCTTTGACCAGACGCGGCAGATGTTCGCCCGCCTTGCCTGCACCGAAGCGGGCGATCAGGGTCAGACGACCCTCTTCGTTTTCGGGGTTCAGCTTGGACATCAGAACCTTGAGGTCCTCGGCTGTTGTGGTCGGGCCACATTTCAGACCGATCGGGTTCTGAACGCCACGGCAGAATTCCACATGCGCGCCGTCGGGCTGACGGGTGCGGTCGCCGATCCAGATCATGTGACCCGAGCCCGCCAGCCAGTTGCCCGAGGTCGAGTCCAGACGGGTCAGCGCCTCTTCATATTCCAGCAGCAGCCCTTCGTGGCTGGTGTAGAACTCAACGGTCGAGAACTCATGCGTTGTCTCAGCCGTGATGCCCGCCGCACCCATGAAGTCGATCGTGTCCTGAATGCGGTCGGCAATCTCGGAGTATTTCTGAACGTCCTGTTCATCCGTGAAGCCCAGCGTCCAGGAATGCACGCGGCTCATGTCGGCGAAACCACCGGTCGAGAAGGCGCGCAGCAGGTTCAGCGTGGCGGCGGCCTGTGTGTAGGCCTGCAGCATCTTGGCTGGATTCGGAATCCGCGCTTCGGGCGTGAAAGCCAGCTCGTTGATGATGTCACCACGGTAGCTGGGCAGCTCAACACCATCCAGAACCTCGGTCGGTGCGCTGCGTGGCTTCGCGAATTGCCCGGCCATGCGGCCCACTTTGACGACTGGCACCTTCGCGCCGTAAGTCAGCACCATCGCCATTTGCAGCATCACTTTGAACGTGTCACGGATCGCATCCGCGCTGAATTGTTCAAAACTTTCAGCGCAATCGCCACCTTGCAGCAGGAATGCCTCACCCCGGCCAGCAGCCCCCAGATGTTGCTTGAGACGCCGCGCCTCACCGGCAAAGACCAGCGGTGGATACTGCGAAAGCTGAGCCTCGACTTTGGCCAGCGCGGCCGCGTCGGTATAGTCTGGCATTTGAACCCGTGGCTTGTTGCGCCAGTTCGATTTTTGCCATTCGGTCATAGCCTTGATCTCCGCTGATAGTATTCAGGTGGTCTCTATACAAAAAGCCGATAAGAGAGGCCATATCCGATTTGCGGCTCTTGACGTCGTAAACAAGCTTTGATCATGGTATTTTTAAAATCATGCGCATCCTAGGCGCATCGGTCACTGAACCAAGGACAAAAAAGCCATGCAAGAACAACGCCAAGTTGTCAAAGTCGACGGCAACGTCGACAAGCCGATCAATTTTGTATTCGTCTTGCTGGATGGATTTTCTCTTTTGTCCTTTGCGTCGGCGCTGGACAGCCTGCGCATTGCCAACCGTATGGCTGACAAATCAGTCTACACCTGGTCTATCATCGGCGAAGGTGGTGACATGATATCGTGTTCGGCGGGCACCACGTTCAAGCTGGATCAGGACCTGATCGAGCTGCAGCGCGATGACATCATTCTGATCTGCGGTGGGGTCGAGGTAAAAACCGCAACCACCAAGAAAATCCTGAACTGGATGCGGCGCGAGGCCCGCAAAGGGCTGCAGATCGGTGGTTTGTGTACGGCAGCCTATTCGCTTGCCAAGGCGGGGCTGCTGGAGGGTAAGCGTGCGACGATCCACTGGGAAAACTCGGACAGTTTCATTGAAGAGTTCGACAATGTGGAACTGACCAAATCCGTGTTTCAGGTCGACGGTAACCGGATGACGACCGCGGGGGGCACCTCATCCATTGATCTTATGCTGAAGCTGATCGCGAATGACTATGGCGAGGGTCTGGCCAGCGCCGTGGCCGATCAGATGATCTATTCTTCGATCCGCACAGATCAGGACACGCAGCGCCTGTCCACGCCCACCCGGATCGGGGTCCGGCATCCGAAGCTGAGCCAGGTTATCCTGATGATGGAAAAGAACATCGAAGAGCCGATCTCGCCCTCGATTCTGGCCAAAGATGTCGGCATGTCGACCCGCCAGCTGGAACGTCTGTTCCGTCGCTACCTAAGCCGCTCACCCAAGCGCTATTATATGGAGTTGCGGCTGCACAAAGCCCGCAATCTGCTGATGCAGACGGATATGAGCGTGATAAACGTGGCTTTGGCCTGCGGCTTTGCCTCGCCGAGTCATTTTTCCAAGTGCTACCGCGCGCACTACAATACCACGCCTTACCGTGAACGTGGCGCGCAGAGCGGACGGTTGTCTGTTTGATTCCCTATCGCAGAAGGACCTACAACTCTTTTGAGAAGAAGTGCAGGTGCGTTCGTAGCATTGGTTGATCCAAATACGTTGTCGTTTCGATTGGCTCTTCAAGCTCGACGAAACCAAGCTTGGGGTACAAACTTCGCATTTCAACATTTGGTGTAAGCGTATCAGCGACCAGACGTTTTAGGCCCATATCGCGTGCAGCTTGTTCGCGGGCTTCGATCAGGGCACGCCCTGCACCGGTGCCCCTTGCCGTTTCAGTCACAAAGACCCGTTTCAGTTCACCCGTTTGAGAATCCAGACGCTTTAACATTCCGCACCCGATAATGTCTCTGGCCGGATTTCTGGCCACAACGATACAACCATTCGGTGGCAAATAGTCATCTTTATTGACCCAGAATTCAGCCAGCGCGCTTTCAGGGGCCGCAGGGTCAATCTCAAACCCCATAGCGTGCATTCTTTCGACGATAAGTTTGTAATATTGATTCAGAACCGAATTCAGTTCGCTCTTTGGAGGCATCGAATTGCACAGCTCAATTACAAAGCCACTCATTGCAAACTCCAAATCATGTTGGCCACCGGATCGCTTGTTCGGTCGGATGGCTTGGAAAATCATCAATTGGATATCAGACTATCAGAGAGGCGACATTCGATAAACCGTGCCCTGACCAACCGAGATAAACCAGATTGACCCGTCCGGGGCCTCAATGATGTCCCGGACCCTTTCGGTTTCCGGGCCTCTGATCTGTTCGACCTCGCGCAAGGGTGAGCCTTCCAGCCGGGCGATGTAGTCGAACTTGAGCGACCCGACGAAAATGTCGCCCCTCCAGTCCGGCCAGAGCGCGCCGGTATAGACCATCAACCCTGACGGCGCGATGGAAGGGTCCCAATAGTGGCGCGGCTGCTCCATCCCTTCTTTGGCAGTGCCCTCGCCTATCGCCTCGCCCGAATAGTGCGTCCCATATGAGATAACCGGCCAGCCGAAATTCAGCCCGGGTTGCACGAGGTTGACCTCATCCCCACCGCGCGCGCCATGTTCGGATGTCCAAAGGCGCCCATGCGCGTCCAGATCGGCACCCTGAGGGTTGCGGTGCCCGTAGGACCAGATCTCGGGCCGAATACCAGCCTGCCCGACAAAGGGGTTATCTGCAGGAACCGAGCCATCCCGGTTGATGCGGATCACCGACCCGATTGGGTTCGAGCGGTCCTGAGCCTGCGGCCTGTCCCCCCGATCGCCGATGGTGACAAACAAACTGCCGTCCTCTGCCTCAACCACCCGAGAGCCAAAGTGACGCCCGCCCGACCCTCCGGGCGTGGCCTCGAACAGGATGCGCGTGTTGGTCAGGCGTTTGCCGTTTTCCGACAGCCGCGCGACGGCAAGCGCTGTACCGGCCCCATTGCTCTGAGGTTTCGAGAAGGTCAGAAAGACCTCGCGCGTCTGTGGGAAATCCCTTGCGATGGTCACGTCCAGCAAACCGCCCTGCCCGCTGGCAGCAACTTTCGGAACCCCTTGCACGGTTTTAGATTTCCCGTCCGACACATAAAGCAAATCGCCATCCCGTTCGGTCACCAGAAACGATTCTCCGGGCAGGATGCCAACGGCCCATGGCGCATCCAGCCCTTCGATCATCGGGTCGATCTGAACCGGACCTTGGGATGTCTCAAGCTCTTCGGCGCAGGCGAGCCCTGCGTTGATCATCAAGGCAAGAATCGCAAAGGGTCTAAGCGTCATGTGGCTTCCTTTCGGAGTGACAGCGTTATCACCATGAGAACAAATAGGATTATGAAGCGCAAAAACACGATTGCGTTAGGACTTTTCTTTTTCGGAATGCTTGCCTAGGGTCTTGCGCAGAACGAATACGTTCACAATAGGGAGTAACCATATGAAAAAGCTGCTGACTGCAACTGCAGCCTCCGCTCTGCTGGCGGGCACCGCAATGGCCGAAGACGTAAAGTTGGGCGTTCTGTTCGGCTTCACCGGCCCGATTGAATCGCTGGCGCCTGCCATGGGTTCGGGCGCCGAGATGGCGATGGCCGAGGTCACCGAATCCGGCAAGCTGCTGGACGGTGCCACTGTAACCGCAACACGCGCGGATACCGGCTGCATCGACAACGGCCTGTCCACGTCGAACGGCGAACGCATGATCGCCGACGGCGTTGCTGGCATCATCGGCGGTGACTGCTCGGGTGTTACCGGAGCGATCCTGCAGAACGTCGCGATTCCGAATGGCATGGTGATGATTTCGCCATCGGCCACTTCGCCGGGTCTGTCGACAATGGAAGACAACGGCCTGTTCTTCCGCACCGCGCCGTCCGACGCGCGTGAAGGTCAGGTAATGGCCGACATCCTTAACGATCGTGGCATCAGCTCGATCGCGCTGACCTACACCAACAACGACTACGGCAAAGGTCTGGCGGACGCGATCCAATCGTCCTACGAGGCTTCGGGTGGCGAAGTGACCATCGTCGCGGCACACGAAGACGGCAAAGCCGACTATTCGGCCGAAGTCGGCGCGCTGGCCTCGGCCGGTGGCGACATTCTGGTTGTTGCGGGCTATCTGGACCAAGGTGGTCTTGGCATCATCCAGTCTGCTCTGGACAGCGGCGCGTTTGACACGTTCGGTCTGCCCGGCGGCATGATTGGCGACTCGCTGCCCGCCAATGTCGGCCCCGACCTGAATGGCTCGTTCGGTCAGATTGCTGGCTCGGGTGGTGAAGGTGCCGAGAAGTACTTTGCCATGGCCGAGGCCGCAGGTTTCGACGGCTCGTCGCCTTATTCGCCGGAATCCTATGACGCTGCTGCCCTGTTCATGCTGGCCATGCAGGCCGCAGGCTCGACCACCCCGGCGGACTATGGCGGGAAGATCATGGATGTTGCCAACGCGCCGGGTGAGAAGATCTATCCGGGTGAACTGGCCAAGGGTCTGGAACTGCTCGCTGCCGGTCAGGAGATCGACTATGTCGGTGCCTCGGGTGTTGAGCTGATCGGCCCCGGTGAAAGCGCGGGTTCCTACCGTGAGATCGAAGTCACCGACGGCGAGAACAAAACCGTTAACTTCCGTTGATCTTACGTTAACAGTCATAATAACAAGCAGCCCGGGCCTTGTGTCCGGGCTGTTTCAATGTCAAAAACCCGCACCTTTCGTACAGGGATAAATCAACAACGCCGAAAAACGGCGGCTAGGGGAAAAGATGATCGTCGTCGAAGACGTGCATAAGCATTTCGGCGGGTTTCATGCGGTGGATGGGGCATCGCTGGAAATCCAAAAGGGCTCGATCACCGGTCTGATCGGACCGAACGGAGCCGGAAAAACCACTTTGTTCAATGTGATCGCGGGTGTCTTGCCGCCGACCAGCGGCAAGGTGGTGATGGATGGTGAAGATATTACCGGCCTGCCTCCGCACGAGCTGTTTCACAAGGGCCTGTTGCGCACCTTCCAGATCGCGCATGAGTTCTCGTCAATGACCTGCCGCGAGAACCTGATGATGGTGCCCGGTGCGCAATCCGGGGAATCGCTGTGGAACACATGGTTTGGTCGCAAACGGATCGCTGATGAAGAACGCGCGCTACGGGCCAAGGCCGATGAAGTGCTGGAGTTCCTGACCATCGCGCATCTGGCGGACCACAAGGCGGGTCAGGTTTCGGGCGGGCAGAAGAAGCTGCTGGAGCTTGGCCGTACCATGATGGTCGACGCCAAGATCGTGTTTCTGGACGAGGTCGGCGCGGGTGTGAACCGCACCCTGCTGATGACCATCGCCGACACGATCCTGCGTCTGAACACGGAACGCGGCTATACCTTTGTCGTCATCGAGCATGACATGGATTTCATCGGCAAGATCTGCGACCCGGTCATTTGCATGGCCGAGGGCAAGGTGCTGGCCGAGGGAACCCTGGACGAGATCAAGGCCAATGAACATGTGATCGAGGCCTATCTGGGCACCGGCCTGAAAAACAAGGACAAGTTGGAGGCCGGGGCGTGAGGTGTGCAATCCAGCGGAGCGCCTGCGGCGCACTCGATCTTTTGGTCCGGGGGCGCTGCCCCCGCGCGCAAGGCGCGCTCCCCCGAGGTATTTTTGGCCAGATGAAGAAGGATTCTGTGAATGGCTGAGCCTTTCTTGATTGGCGACACGATGACCGGTGGATATGGCAAGGGGCCGGATATTCTGCACGAATGCTCGATTGCTGTGGATCGGGGCGAGATCGCCGTCATCGTTGGTCCGAACGGAGCGGGCAAATCGACCGGAATGAAGGCCCTGTTCGGCATGCTGGATGTACGTTCAGGCACCGTGCGTCTGGATGGAGAGGACATCACGCAGTTGTCGCCGCAGGACCGGGTGATAAAGGGGATGGGGTTTGTGCCGCAGACCTCGAACATTTTCACCTCGATGACGGTGGAAGAGAACCTTGAAATGGGCGCGTTTATCCGGCGGGATGATTTTTCCGAGACGATGGAGCAGGTCTTTGAGTTGTTCCCCATTCTGCGCGACAAACGCCATCAGGCAGCGGGCGAATTATCTGGCGGTCAGCGTCAACAGGTTGCTGTGGGCCGTGCGCTGATGACGCAGCCGAAGGTTTTGATGCTGGATGAGCCGACCGCCGGTGTCTCGCCCATTGTGATGGATGAGCTGTTTGACCGGATCATCGAGGTCTCGCGCACCGGTTTGCCGATCCTCATGGTCGAACAGAACGCCCGTCAGGCCTTGGAGATTGCGGATAAGGGATATGTGCTGGTTCAGGGGCGGAACGCCTATACCGGCACGGGCAAGGAACTGCTGGCCGATCCCGAAGTGCGTAAGAGTTTCTTGGGAGGGTGACGATGTTCTTTGTTTATGCTGGCAAGGTCATCGCTTGGCTTGCAATCGCCCTTGGACTACTTCGTGTTTCAATGGGTTTTTTTGTGGCAACGCTATTTGATGGGCACCCCGATGCAGTCGCTCGCTATCTTGGAAGCGTAGAAACATCGGGTGACGCGATCGACCAAGGCCTAACCACTTTAGTGATTGGTGTCGCAATCGGTTTGTTGGCGCATATTGCTGATCGGCGAAAACGCTCGCCTCAATCGGAACTTCCTACAACAAGAGAAGATTAATGGACTTTCTTAACGCCCTTGTGGCGCTCTCCAACTTCGTTCTTGTTCCCGCAATCGCCTATGGCAGCCAGTTGGCGCTGGGCGCGTTGGGGGTGACGCTGATTTATGGCATCCTGCGGTTCTCGAATTTTGCCCATGGCGACACGATGGCCTTTGGCGCGATGATCGCGGTTCTGGTCACCTGGGGCTTACAAGCCGCAGGGGTCAGTTTCGGGCCGTTGCCGACGGCTCTGCTCGCCCTGCCCTTCGCCATTCTGGGCTGTATCGTTCTGGTGCTGGTCACCGACCGGCTGGTCTATCGCTTCTACCGCGAACAAAAGGCCAAACCGGTTATTCTGGTGATCGTGTCCATGGGCGTGATGTTCATTATGAACGGTGTCGTCCGCTTCATCATCGGGCCGGATGATCAGAGGTTCTCGGACGGCGCGCGGTTTTTGATCAAGGCGCGGGACTTCAAGGCTTGGTCCGGGTTGAACGAAGGGCTTGCGATCAAGACTTCTCAGGCTATTACGGTTGTTGTGGCGGTGATTGCCGTGGCCGCTCTGTTCTGGTTCTTGAACAAAACCCGCACCGGCAAATCGATGCGCGCCTATTCGGATAATGAGGATCTGGCGCTGCTGTCCGGCATCAACCCCGAGCGCGTGGTGATGATCACCTGGATCATCGTGGCCGCATTGGCGACCACGGCGGGCGTGCTTTATGGCCTCGATAAAAGCTTCAAGCCCTTCGTCTATTTCCAGCTTCTGCTGCCGATTTTTGCCTCGGCCATTGTCGGAGGCTTGGGCAACCCATTGGGTGCCATCGCGGGTGGCTTCATCATTGCGTTTTCCGAGGTAACCATCACATACGCCTGGAAGAAGGTGCTGACCTATCTGGCGCCGGAAAATCTGGAACCGTCGGGATTGGTTCAGTTCCTCTCTACCGATTACAAATTCGCCGTCAGCTTTGCCATCCTGCTGATCGTGCTTCTGTTTAAGCCCACGGGCCTGTTCAAAGGAAAATCGGTATGAGCGAGGTTACCAAGAACACCCTGCTTTTCGTCACAGTTGGCGCGCTTATCCTTTTGACCGGCTTCACGCAAAGCTGGAACGCGGCGATCCTGATCCTGAACATGGGGCTGATCTCGGCCATTATGTCGATCGGTGTGAACCTGCAATGGGGCTTTGCGGGCCTCTTCAACGTCGGCGTCATGGGCTTTGTTGCCTTGGGCGGGCTGGCGGTTGTCCTGGTGTCGACCCCGCCAACGCCCGGAGCCTGGTCCGAGGGTGGCTATGGCGTCATTCTGGCGCTGCTTTTGGGGGCCGCGACCGTTGTTGCGGCTGTTATGGTGGCGCAAAAAATGCCGAAGGGGCGCACGCAGACGTTGGCCATTGTTGGAATCCTGATCGTCGGGTTCTTTGTCTACCGTGCAGTTTTTGACCCGAACGTCGCCGCGATTGAGGCGATTGATCCGGCGGTTGCCGGCAACATCGGCGGTCTGAACCTGCCGGTCCTGCTCGCCTGGCCTGCCGGAGGGATACTGGCCGCAGGTGCCGCATGGCTGATCGGCAAGACGGCTCTGGGTTTGCGCTCGGACTATCTGGCGATTGCGACGCTTGGAATTGCCGAGATCATCATCGCCGTCATGAAGAACGAGGACTGGCTGGCCCGCGGCGTCAAAAACGTCTACGGCATCCCGCGCCCCTCGCCTGTGGTGGGCTATGAAGTTGAGCTTCAGCAAGACCCCTCGTTCCTAGCGCGGGCGGACTGGTTGGGGCTTGATCCAGTGATTGCATCGACCCTTTCGGTCAAGCTGGGCTATTCGCTGCTGTTCCTGATCGTTCTGCTGGTGCTGCTGTGGATGGCACAGATGGCGCTGAAAAGCCCATGGGGCCGGATGATGCGGGCCATTCGTGACAATGAGGTCGCAGCTGAGGCGATGGGTAAAGATGTCACCCGACGCCACCTGCAGATCTTTGTGCTTGGCTCTGCCATCTGCGGTATCGCCGGTGCGATGATGACCACGCTGGACGGCCAGCTGACGCCGGGTACCTACAACCCTCTGCGCTTTACCTTCCTTGTCTGGGTGATGGTGATTGTCGGTGGCTCGGGCAACAATTTCGGCGCCGTGCTGGGTGCGTTCCTGATCTGGTTCCTGTGGGTTCAGGTCGAGCCGATGGGCCTGTGGCTGATGAACCTGATTACCTCGGGCATGCCTGATGGCAGTGCGCTGAAGGCGCATCTGATCGAAAGTGCGGCGCATATGCGCCTGTTCACGATGGGGCTGGTCTTGCTGATTGTTCTCAGGTTCAGCCCCCGAGGGTTGATCCCCGAGAAATAGACGCAACACGATCACAATACGGAAGCCGCGCCCCTCAACCGGCGCGGCTTCTTGATTTTTAAAGAGGTTTCTGAGTACACGGGACTACCGCTCATTGTCCGGAACCAAAGGGTCCGGCCTATGCTCAGAATAAACCCGACCGATCTTTGCGATCATACGCACTATGAGAGTATCCGACTTGACCAAGAAAACACTGATCACCAAAGCCGTTGTGATGCTGCCAGTTCTGGCCGCGTTGACGGCCTGTATTCCGTCGCCCGAAGACCTTGAGACCACACCTGTTCAGGTCAACACTCCGCAGGGCGTCGTGACCTGTCAGCTTTACCGTCATGATCGTGTGACCTGGGACCGTGCGATTGACTTCCCGGCCACCAAGATGTCGGTGAAACAGGCGGATGCCTATTGCCGTCAGGAAGGCCAGCGTCGTCTGAAGTAAGCCGGTTGGCGCCCTGTGCTGGGCGCCTCCGATCAGCGATTTCGGAACAACCCGCCCAGAATACCCCGCACGATGCGACGGCCGGTTGTTCCCTTCAGCTCTTTGATGACGGCTTCACTCATCGCCGTTGCAAAAGTGTCTTTCTTACGCACGACCCGAGAGGTTGATCGCCCAACCCGGCTGCCCGAGTACCTCCGAGCCGAGCTATATTCACGCTCCATCGGGGTCTGTTGTTCGATGATCTCTTCCGCCTCGGCAGCCTCGGCCTGTTTGGCGGCAGCCTCAGCGCGGGCTTGCAGGATTTCAAAAGCGGATTTCCGGTCAACCGACGTGTCATATTTCGCCGCCATCGGAGAGGCTTGCAGCACCCCCTTACGCTCGGCATCCGAAATCGGCCCAAGCTGCGACCCGGGCGGGCGAATCAGCGTTCGCTCGACAATCCCCGGCACGCCTTTCTTCTGCAGCATCGAGGTCACGGCCTCACCAACGCCCACCTCGCGGATCGCTGCCTCGGTATCGAAGGCGGGATTCTCGCGGTAGGTTTCCGCCGCCATACGCAGGTTCTTGCGGTCCCGCGCGGTAAAGGCGCGCAGCGCGTGTTGAACCCGGTTGCCAAGCTGTCCCAGAATATCTTCGGGTATGTCGGCAGGGTTCTGCGTGATGAAATATACCCCAACCCCTTTTGAGCGGATGAGGCGCGCGACCTGCTCGACCTTGTCGACCAGAACTTTGGGCGCATCGTCAAACAGAAGATGTGCTTCGTCGAAAAAGAACACCAGCTTGGGCTTCTCCGGATCGCCGACCTCGGGCAATTCTTCGAACAGCTCACTCAGCAGCCACAGCAGGAACGTGGCATAAAGCCGAGGCGCGCCCATCAGCTTGTCCGAGGCCAGTATGTTCACCATCCCCTGCCCGTTTTCGTCCGTTCGCATCAGATCGGCCAGATCCAGCGCCGGTTCTCCGAACAGGTTGGTGCCCCCCTGATTCTCCAACACCAGAAGACGACGCTGGATGGCTCCGATAGAGGCGGTTGAGACATTGCCGTAGCGCAGAGACAGCTGTGCCCTGTTCTCGCCAATCCAGACCAGTAGCGCCTGCAGGTCCTTGAGATCCAGCAGCGGCATGCCCTCTTCATCGGCCACCCGGAACGCGATGTTGAGAATCCCTTCCTGCGCCTCGCTCAACTCCATCAGACGCGACAGCAGCAGAGGCCCCATTTCGGTAACAGTGGTTCGAACCGGGTGTCCCTTTTGGCCGAACAGGTCCCAGAACGTGACCGGACATGCGGCATAGGAAAAATCGTCAAAGCCGATCCGTTCCGCGCGTTCCATGAAAGCCTGATGCAACTTGTGGGTGTCACTGCCTGCCATGGCCAATCCAGAAAGGTCACCTTTGACATCTGACAGGAAAACCGGCACGCCTGCTTGCGAAAACCCTTCGGCCAGGATTTGCAGCGTCACCGTCTTGCCGGTGCCTGTGGCCCCTGCGATCAGCCCGTGGCGGTTTGCATATTTCAGCGTCAATCCTTGCGGCGTTCCATACCCGTCGCCTGCACCGCCCAGAAATATATCTTTACCCATGTAATCGCTGCCTTTTTTCACTGATCCGCAACCAGCATACAAACTTAACCTTTGGCTGCCATAGTCTATTCGTTCCCTTTGTGGCCCCCGGTTGCGAAGGGGGCACTTCCTCCCTGTCGACTGGCCGTGCCTTCGGGCACGGCTTTTTTCCAAAAAGTCAGCGGTTTTAGGACTGTGCTGATAAGTACATTAAAATTTCGCGATAGCGGTTGACCACTGCTTTCGCCTTTCGTAACGTCTGCGCATAAATAAGTCGGCCAGTCCGACGGGGAGAAAAAATTGGAAAAGGGGGCTGCTCCACCAGCCCTCTTTTCTTATTTCGGGAATGGTTCCCAAGCGGGGTTTGGCCCAAGAAATCGCTCACATTGATCTCAGCCATTCGGTTAACGACTGACAGCCGCGACGAAGGATGCTAGACGAGGCAAAACGAACAGCAAACCGAGGCATTCATGTTCAAGAAACTCCTCTCGTTCAACACTCTGGCAGCCGTTTTGATGTGCGGTGCGGTCAGCGCGCAGGAAACGACCTCCGAAGGCTCTGGTGCCGATGTGGGCGCAGGCCTTGACCTGGGACAATCGGGCCCGCGTGTGGGTGAACAATTTGTCAAAGAACAATCCGGGGATTGGGACGTATCCTGCATCAAGGCGCAGGAGGGCGAAGATCCCTGTGCAATCGTTCAGGTTCTGAACGGTCCTCAGGGTGATCCGATTGCCGAAGTGTCCATAGGCAAGCTGCCCGAAGGCGGAGCAGCCGTTGCATGGGCCAATGTGATCGTTCCGTTGGAAACTCTGCTACAGGCGCAACTGGCCTTGTCGATCGACGGTGCGCCGCGCAAACTGTACAATTACCACCATTGTCTGCCCGTTGGCTGCGTTGCGCAGCTGGGTCTCAGCCAGGGTGACATTGACGCGATGAAGGCGGGCAGTAAAGCGATCTTCTCGCTGGTTCCGGCACGCTTCCCCGATCAGGTTCTGACAATGGATATGTCTTTGTCGGGCTTCACTTCGGCGTTTGACGGGTTGGCCGTTAACGTCAACTAAATCGTTTCAGGTTTAACCCGAAACGCTATAGGATTTGAGATCGCCGCCGCAGTTTTGTGGCGGCTTTTTTCTGCGGTCAGACGCTTTTGAGCGCCAGGACCGCATTCAACCCGCCAAACGCAAACGCATTGCTGAGCGCCACGTCAACCTTGGCTTCACGTGCGACGTTTGGCACCACGTCCAGCGCGCATTCCGGGTCGGGTTCTTCATAGCCGATGGTGGGCGCGATCACGCCGTCCCGCAGCGCCATGATACAGGCCAAAAGCTCCACCGCTCCGGTGCCTCCGATCAGATGGCCATGCATGGATTTGGTCGATGAGATCATCAAATCATCCGCATGCGGTCCAAAAACATCCGCCACGGCAGCACATTCCGTTTTGTCATTGGCGGCGGTTCCCGTGCCATGAGCATTGATATAGCACACATCACTGGCGTTCAGCTTTGCATCCACCAGCGCGCCCGACATTGCCCGCGCCGCGCCCTGCTTGCTGGGCATCACGATATCCGTCGCGTCCGAGGACATGGCGAATCCCGCAACTTCGCACAGGATATCTGCTCCGCGCGCGCGGGCGTGTTCGTATTCCTCGAACACAAAGATACCGGCTCCTTCGCCCTGCACCATCCCGTTGCGGTTGGCGCTGAAAGGTCGGCAGGCATCCTTTGACATCACGCGCAGACCTTCCCACGCCTTGACGCCGCCGAAACACAGCATGGATTCCGATCCACCCGTGATCATCGCAGGCGCGGCACCGCTGCGCACCATCTGAAACGCCTGCGCCATGGCGTGGTTCGAAGACGCGCAAGCCGTCGAAACCGTAAAACTGGGGCCCTTCAGGTTATGCTCCATCGAGACATGGCTGGCGGCCGCGTTGTTCATCAGCTTGGGCACCACAAAGGGATGCACCCGGTTTTTGCCGTCCTCATAGACCGAGCGGTAGTTGTCATCCCAGGTCGAGACCCCCCCGCCTGCGGTGCCAAGAACTACACCGGATCGCGCGGCAAGTTCGCCGTGGAACTGAATGCCGGACTGGTCGATCGCCTCTTTCGCAGCAGTCAGCGTGAACTGCGTAAACCGATCATAGAGAGACATTTGCTGGCGGTTAAAACGCCCTTCGGCCTCAAACCCCCTTACCTGACCGCCGATCTTGATCGCCAGACGGTCAACATCGCGGAATTCCAGGTTTGAGATTCCACAACGCCCTTCGCGCATGGCCTCAAGCGTGTCGGGGACCGAATGGCCCAGCGAATTGATGGTGCCCGCGCCGGTAATGACAACCCGTTTCATCACTCCGGGTCAGACCTTTTCCGACACAAGCTGTTCGATGCCGGCAATGATCGCGGCCACGTTCGAGATGTCGAAATCATTGGCCTCGGGTTCGTTGGCGTTGAAGGGAACCGAGATGTCGAACTCTTCCTCGATGGCAAAGATGCTTTCGACCAGACCCAGACTGTCGATACCCAGATCCGCAAGAGTGCTGTCGGGTGTAACATCCGATGGCTCCAGAACGGCCTGCTCTGCAATGATTGCGATGACGCGGTCGCTGATGCTCATGTTGATCCCCTGGCTATCAATCTGAGGATGATTTAATCGCTCCGAGGCTGTTTGGAAACAGCCTTTTTCAGTGCCTCGACGTCGCGGGCCAAACGAGGCAACCGGCGCTGCGCCTTATACATCTCGGTATGGGTTTCCATCTTGACGCTTGGATAGCCCATGATCACCCGACCGGCCGGCACATTGGACAGGATCTTGCTGCCGCCCGCTGCGATCACACCGTCGCCGATGAAAATATTGTCGACCACACCGGTCTGGCCGCCGAGAACCACATTATTCCCGATATCGACCGAGCCAGAGACGCCGGTTTGTCCGCACAGAAGACAATCGCGCCCGACGCGCGTGTTGTGACCCACATGCACAAGGTTATCGAGCTTCGATCCATCGCCAATCCGCGTGTTCCGAATGGTGCCGTTATCAATGGTGCAGTTCGAGCCGACCTCGACATCATCGCCGATTTCCACCGCACCCAGAGAATGAATGCGCAGCCAGCTTTGCGCTTTTGCATCGCCCTGATCGCCCAACGTCTTGCGTGCGTTTTCAGCACCGGAAACCTCAGGAGTAACAAAGCTGAACCCGTCGGCGCCGATACGCGCCCCGGGTTGGGCAATGAAGCGATCTCCGATTTGCGCGCGGGCACCAATGCTAACCATTTCGCGCAGCAGGGCCTGCTCACCCAGCACCACGTCCATTCCGATCGTACAGTGTGGGCCAATCACCGACCCCGCGCCAACCTTTGCCCGTGCGCCGATAACGGCCAGCGGACCGATCGAGGCACCCTCGCCAATTTCAGCAGTCGGGTCGATAACGGCCGAGGGGTGAATGCCCACCTCAACACCCTGCCCCCGATCCAGCATTGCCGTGATACCTGCCATTGCCATTCGGGGACGCGTGACAAAGATCGCAGCGCGCAGGCCCATTGCCTGCCAATCCGCGCCTTCCCACAGCACCGCGGCACGAGCCTCGCCGCCTGAAAGCGTTTCGGCATATTTGGGGGACATTGCCATCGCCAGATCGGTTGGTCCGGCATCACCCGGTTCAGCGGCACGCAGAATTGTCAGGTCTGTCTCACCCTGACATTCGGCCCCAAGGCTATCTGCGATCTGTTGGATGGTGAACTGCATGGCGGGCGTCCTCTTGGGTAGGAATGACCCTGAGTGCTTACCCCTGAACGTCCGGCAGGGCCACCCCTGCCTTTTGCAGCGCGTCCCAAATCTTGGCATCGCGTTTATAGACGTCGCGACGATACTGAACATCGCCCTTCGGGCCGACATAGGCGGTGCGATAGATCAGATGGACCGGCACTTTCTTGTCCAGCTTCACAGTCGTTTCCTTGCCAGTATTCAACACGCGGTGAAAGAACGCTTTTGGATCCTCTTCCTGCTTGGCCAGCAGCGCATAGGCGAAATCGAAGGGTTGCGCCAGTCGGATACATCCATGCGAGAAGGCTCGCACCTCACGCGCGAACAGAGATTTCTGAGGCGTATCATGTAGATAGATGTTGTACTTGTTGGGGAACATGAACTTCACCAGCCCCAGCGCATTGCTTTTGCTGGGGGGCTGACGCATAGCGAACGGAAAGTTGCGTGCGGTGAACTGGGTGAAATCGACAGCACCCCGATTGACCTGACGACCACTGCGGTCCGTGATCTGGATATGGCCCACCGCGTTCGGGTTCGATTGCAGTTTGGGCAGGTATTCCTTGGTGATGATCGAGCGTGGCACATACCAGCTTGGATTGATCACCATATGCTCCATCTCGTCCGAGAATTCAGGGCTCCGGCGATCATGCACGTTCTTGCCGATCACGGCACGGGTCTCAAAGGTGACCAGCCCGTCATCCACGATCGTGGCTGAGAAGTCGGCCTGATTAACCAGAACATGCCGCTCGCCCCGTTCGCGTGGCAGCCAGCGTTCACGCTCCAACGCGACATAGACGGCTTTCAGCCGGTCCGAGGCTGGTCGGTTCAACTCGGTAATCGTTCCCTGCCCGGCCACACCGTCCGAGGCCAGCCCATGCGCTGTTTGAAACGCTTGAACGGCCCCTAGAAGGGCGTCATCAAAATCCGGGCTGGCTGTGGGTTTGAGGTAGCCCATGGCGACCAACCGGTTGCGCAGCTTGATCACATTCGGGCCAGCATCGCCGTATTCCAGTTTGGACACCGGAACAGTCGGCCCCCAACCTCCCTGGCTGATCAGGTTTTCCAGTGCGATCTTTTGCTTCATCAAAGCGCGATACTGGGCCGTTTGCGGGATCAGAGTTTCAAAATACGCCGCACCTTGCGCGCTGAGCGCCTTCAGATGCTGGTTTGCATCAAGCCGTTCAACTTTCCGCACCAAACCGTCGTCAATACTGGCTGGGCGCAACGCTCCAGAGTGGATATCGTCTGCGTAAGTCAGAAAAACACGGGTCAGCTCAGCCTCGACCGTGCCCATGTCACGAACCGAGCGCGCCTCAGACATCTGATCGAGCAACGCCTGAACGTCATACGCAGCAGGCAATCCATGGCGCTCGATCTCGGACAGGGCTTTGATCAACGCCGCCCGGCGTTTGGCGTGTTCTGGCGTCTCTCCGACCCACAAAGGCGCAAAGCCATTGTTGCGGTAAAACTCGGCAATCTGATCAGAGGCAGAGGTATTTTCAGCAACCGCCATCCGAAAAGCCGTGTTCGATCCCTCGCCTGACGACGCGTTCGCCATAGAGGCCGTCGCCAGAAAACAGGCGGTAAAAACAAAACTTGTACTGGTCCGTAACACTGAGAGCATGGGATGGCCTTGGTTCTTCAATAACTTATGCGATGCTAGCTGTCGTTTTATTTATATATGGTTTTCAGTCATTGGCCTTGTCTATTCACAAATACCTTACTTATTTCCTTCTTTTACACCCTGATGCGCGTTTGCATCTACCCGATGCCGAAAACCCTCAGTTGCTGAATAAAATGACTCATTTGCATCATCTGCGCAAAAAACTGCCGAAAATTCCCCCTGACAAAGGTGTATTTCAAAGACTTCTTGGCCCACGAATCCAACTGTGCCATACATTCGCCATCTGGGATGGGAAAATATTAAGACAGTGCACGTAACATCGTGCGCAGGCAGGAACAGTACGGGACGACAAGAAAAATGACCAAGAGCAGTACTTCGGGTATTACCCGTCGTGCCCTTCTGGGCGCATTTGCGGCAACGGCCGTGGCGGCAGCACCGACTTATTCCAACGCAGCAGGGTTTCTTCGTGGGGGTGGCGATATCCGCCGCATCCGCATGTATTCCGGTCGCACGGGTGAGCGGATTGATATGGTTTACTGGGTTGACGGCAAATATATCAAAGACGCCGTGAAAGAGGTGAACCACTTCATGCGCGACTGGCGTACCGACCAGGTGAAGTCCATGGATTTGCGCACAATCGACATCATGGCCGCATCGCACAACCTTCTGAACGCTGATGAGCCTTATATGCTCCTGTCGGGGTATCGCTCACCGCAGACCAACGCGATGCTGCGGTCCAAATCGCGCCGGGTGGCGCGGAAATCGCTGCATATGCAAGGACAGGCGGCTGACCTGCGCCTCGCGTCCCGCTCGGTTTCGCAGATGGCCAAGGCGGCCATGTCCTGCCGTGCAGGCGGTGTTGGGCAATACTACCGTTCGAACTTCGTCCATATGGATTGCGGCATCGTCCGCACGTGGCGCGGCTAGGCCGTACTTCAATCGAATGCGATAGTGCATGGCAGGCCGATTGGTCTGCCCTTTATCGTGTAAAGCTCGTCCTCGATCGGTAGTACAATTGCCTACCCACTCCCGCTGATTTGCAGAGCATAGCCGCGCCGTTTGAACCTCGCGAACCCGGTTTGGTTAAGGTGGGTAGCATGTCTGCGGCCCTGAAGTGTCTTACACTGTGAAAATCCGTCATTGAGGATTCAAAAATTACGTCGCTTCGGGTTAAACCTGCGACACGAATACCCTGCCATGCTTTCAGCGTTCTCGGGACATTCGTGTCACTTGATGATTCAGGAAAAACCCGAAACGCTTTAGTCGGTTATTGAGCAGATTAATTGCGCCAGCCCGAAGACTACGCTGATCGTAAAGGAAAAAAGATGTTCATCGATGGAGACGGAAATAAGCGCTTTGTAGGTGACATCCGCGAAACCAAGCCACTCAAAACCGGCAAGGAAAAAAGCTACTTGAGCCTTACAGTCCTGACTTTCTGGTTTGATTTGAACACCAGAACAGTTCGGACAGATCGCGGCAACGTTTTCTTACATGAGTATGAATCCTATGATCGAGATGCACCTGGGTTTGTGTTCATTCTACATATTGAGGGGCGCTCAATCGCCTTTTCCAAGTCATCCAAGCAAAGGTTGATGCTTGCGTCGAGTGATCGCGAGGATGGATCAAGGTACTGGGAGTTTGGGCATATTGGTGCGCAATATGAAAACCTAGCCAAAGTCCTGACCAGACCACATCTACAAACCTTTAAAATGACGAACGCAAGACAGTTTGCGAACGCGATACAGCAAGAGTTTGCGCTCACATTGGTCGAAGATATTCTTTCACATTTCATGGGCAATTGGTTGGGACTTGCGCATGGCAACGAGCAATCTGCCGATGTTGTTTTCACCGAAGAGCTTAAACAAAAAATAGCGCGTGGAGACTTCGTGGAAAGCGCAAGGAAATGAGGTGAGGCGCGAACCGTCTGACGGAAGTTGAACCGACATCGGACAAGCAATGCGTCGCTCATCAAAGTGAGCATCCATGTTAATTTCAGTATCCAAATTTTTTAGATTTGTATGGCGCACCTGAGAGGATTCGAACCTCTGGCCTCTGCCTTCGGAGGGCAGCGCTCTATCCAGCTGAGCTACAGGTGCCTTGGCCGTTAGCTAACCTTGTTCCGAGCCGGGTGCAACTGGAAAACTGTCCGGCTCGGCCGAGATTTAGGCAAAGAGATCATGCGCCAGTTCAAGCGCGTCGATCAGGGTGTCGACCTCATCCGTGGTGTTGTAGAGGCCAAAACTGGCGCGGCAGGTGGCCGTCACCCCGAGGTGATCCATCAAAGGACCGGCACAATGGTGACCAGCGCGAACCGCGACGCCTTTCTTGTCGAGAATCGTCGAGACATCATGCGCGTGCCCTGCCCCATCCAGCGTGAAGCTGAAGATCGCGGCCTTGTCCGGCCGTGTACCCTGAACCTGTAGCCAGTTCAGGCCGGTCAAACGCTGCATGGCATAATCGCGCAGACCCGCCTCGTGGCTGGCGATGTTCTCCATCCCCAGATCCATCATGTAGTCCAACGCGACGCCGAGACCGATGGTTTGGACGATGCCGGGCGTACCAGCTTCGAATTTCATCGGTGGATCATTGTAAATGACCTGATCCTTGCTGACCTCTTTGATCATGTCACCGCCGCCGATGAAGGGGCGCATTTCGGCCATGCGTTCGGATTTGATATAGATCGCGCCGGAACCGGATGGACCGTAAAGCTTGTGCCCGGTGATGGCATAGAAATCACAGCCGATATCCTGCACGTTGACCGGCATGTGAACCGCGCCTTGGCTGCCATCGACCAGAACCGGAACGCCTTTGGCATGCGCGCCTGCGGTGATGGCCTTGACGTCGACAACAGTGCCCAAAACGTTTGAACATTGCGTGACCGCGACCAGCTTGGTTTTGGGGCCGATTGCGTCAATCACGGCTTGCGGTTCAAGCCCGCCATCCGCATCGACATCGACCCATTTCAACACCACACCCTGACGCTCGCGCAGGAAATGCCAGGGCACGATGTTGGCGTGGTGCTCCATCACGCTGAGAACGATCTCATCCCCGGCCTCAAGCCGGGGCATGGCCCAGCCATAGGCGACCAGATTGATCCCCTCGGTCGTGCCAGAGTTCAGGACAATCTCATCCTCATCCACAGCCCCCAGAAAACGCGCAACGGTGCCGCGAACGGACTCGTATTTTTCGGTCGCGAGGTTCGAGAGGTAGTGTAGCCCGCGATGCACGTTGGAGTATTCCTCGGCATAGGCGCGCGTTACGGCGTCAATCACAACCTGAGGTTTCTGCGCCGACGCGCCATTGTCCAGATATGTCAGGGGTTTGCCGTTCACCTGCCGCGACAGGATCGGGAAATCAGACCGGATTTTCTGCACATCATACATGAGAGAACTTTCTAGACAGGACCCAACGGGTTGAGAAATAGGACAAAAGGTACCGCCAGCAACGCCGTCAACAAAATGACACCAAAGGACTTGCCCAGCGACCCAAACTTATGCGCCTCATTCAGGAAATGAAGCGTTATGTAGAGGCTATAGATCGCCGTTGCCAGGATCAGAGGGGCCATAAAGGTGATCGCAACCAAGCTCAGCGCCAAGGTCGCGACCAATGCGACAATTTGCAGAAACTGAAGCCAGATCGTCAGGATCATCAGATCTTCGAAACGGCCCGTCCCACCTAAAAAGCGCCCGACATAGAGAAAGGCCAGAATGCTGAACAGCATACTTCCGGCGGATCGGATCAAAACAACTGGGACAGATTGGGATACCGTTGGGCCACCTGATGCGGCGATGGACAGATCTATGCCCAATTGCGCAATGCAATTGAGGACAACGGCCAGAAAGAACGCCAGCCACAGAACCTCTCGCCCCGGTTTGAGGTCCAAAATCTGTCGCGCCGCTTCGGCAGGTTTTCTGAGCGTCAGGCTCGCCAATGGGCCCAGTGGGGGGATAGTCATTCAGCCGACCTTTGTGCTTGTCGCAATCCGGATAACCAGAACCAGACAAAAACGGCAACCCAAATCAATCCGACCAAAGTTTGTGTCGGACCGGGGCCAATGAACCCGGCGACCAGCCCGTTCAGCAAAACCAAAGGCGCCGAGGACAGGAGCGCCCAGAACAATGCCAGTCTGGCGCCATAGGCACTGCCCTGCCCGCCCACCAGACGCGCGGCCCAATGTGACACCAGGGCCAGCGTGTAGAAGAACAAGGGCAGTATAAAGACCGAGCCCAACAACGCTCCGCCCAACAGCATGTTCAACTCGACCTGCTCAAGATGCGCACGGCGCGCAAGGCTGGGCATCTGCGCAATGAACGCAACAATGCAAAAGCTCATGACGAAGATCAGCGCCCGGTCTTCGCGCGGCCCCATATCCAGAAGCCGGCGCACAACGCGCCCCGGCCCCCGGTATGTGGCAACGATATCTGATGAGACCGGCATATCAGCTGTGACGCGAAAGCCAGCCTTCCAGACGGGTCACGATCTCTTCGGCCAGTGTCTCGTCCTCGATCTCCTCCACCGCCTCGGCAAGGAAAGCCAGCGTCAGCATGTTGGTGGCGTCCTTCGTTGGAACCCCGCGCGAGCGCAGGTAGAACAAAGCGGTCTCGTCAATCGCGCCCGAGGTCGACCCGTGTGAACAGGCGACGTCATCGGCATAGATTTCAAGCTCGGGCTTGGCGAGGAACTGGCTGTCATCGTCCAGCAAAAGTGACTGGCTGATCTGGTAGCCATCGGTTTTCTGCGCGCCTTCCTTCACAAGGATCTTGCCCTGGAAAACGCCTGTCGCGCCGTTGCGCAGCACCTTCTTGAACACCTGACGACTTTCGCAATTTACCGCGTCATGGGTGACAAAAACGGTATCGTCGTGGTGAAAGTCACCGTCCCCGACGCAAGCACCGGCCACATGGGCCACGGCATCGTCACCGGTCAGTTCAACCACCTGCTCGTTACGGGTCAGCACACCATTGGCTGTCAGAGTGAACGACTTGTAGGTCGATTCCTGACCGAGGCGCGTAAACATGTGGGTCACGGCCCGACGTTCATGATCGCGGCCCTGCGCCCGTACGTGGTGCAAGGTTCCGTTGTCGGCGATGTCGATTTCCATACATTTGTTAAAGCGCGACGCGGCGGGACCGACCTCGAGAATCGTGGCTTCGGCACCACTTTCAACGCGGACCACATGGTGCAGGATGGCATCGGAATCTTCGGATTCGTGACGGTATACCAGATTGATCGGTTTCGACGGTTTGCCGGTTACATGGATGGCCACGCCGTCGGTCGCGAACGCGGTGTTCAAAGCAGCCAGAGGGCGCTCTACCGGCGTCTGGCCCCGCTCCTCTAGCTTGCCATACAGATCTTTGGCCCAGTGGATGTCCTTGCAGCAGATATCTTCCAGCCGGTCGATCTTGACCCCTTCAAGGCTCAGATCATCCGAGGCCTCGGCGTCGTACACGCCATCGACAAACACGATCTGCAGCCGATCGACATCGTTGAACACCATCGACTCGCCCGATTCGAAAATGGCGGCCTTAGGCGCGTCGGTCGAGACCAGCGTATCCGGACGTGTATACTTCCAGTATTCATCGCGCCGACTGGGCAGCCCCATTTCGCGTACGCGGGCCAAAGCCCCTTGGCGCGCGGCCTTGGTGCAGCCCGGATCAGGCATCGTCAACGACGCCAGACGCTCTTCGGTTGCGGTCTGTTTTGCTTGCGGTAAAGCCATCAGTTCACCTCGGCAAGAATGTCAGAGTAGCCGTTGTTTTCAACTTCCAGCGCCAACTCGGGACCGCCCGATTTCACGATGCGGCCATTGGCCATGATGTGAACGACATCCGGTTTGATATGGTCCAGCAAGCGCTGATAGTGGGTGATGACCAAGAAACCACGCCCCTCATCCCGCAGCGCGTTCACGCCTTCCGAGACCAGCTTCATCGCATCCACGTCGAGGCCCGAGTCGGTCTCGTCCAGAATGCACATTTTGGGCTCCAGCATCGCCATCTGCAGGATTTCGTTGCGCTTTTTCTCACCACCCGAGAAGCCGACATTGACCGGACGCTTCAGCATATCCGCGTCGATCTTCAGAGATTTCGCCTTTTCGCGCACAAGCTTCAGGAAGTCCGCGGCCGAAAGCTCCTCTTCCCCGCGCGCTTTGCGCTGCGCGTTCACAGCGGTGCGCAGGAAGGTCATGTTGCCAACGCCCGGGATCTCAACCGGGTATTGGAACGCGAGGAACACACCGGCTGCGGCACGCTCTTCCGGCTCCATTTCAAGCAGGTCCTCACCGTCCAGAGAGGCAGAACCTTCGGTGACTTCATAGCCATCACGCCCCGAAAGCACATAGCTGAGCGTCGACTTGCCCGAGCCGTTCGGCCCCATGATCGCATGCACCTTACCGGCCTCAACCGTCAGGTCCACACCTTTGAGGATTTGTTTGTCTTCTTCTTCAAGCTTTACGTGCAGGTTCTTGATTTCCAGCATTTTTAGTCCTTTTGCGTATCGCAAGAGGGCGCACGGCCCCCGCGTAAATTCTGATTTCAGAGGAGCTTGGGCTTAACCCACAGACCCTTCAAGCGAGATGGCCACCAACTGCTGGGCCTCCATCGCAAATTCCATCGGCAGCGCCTGCAGCACGTCCTTGCAGAACCCGTTGACAACCAGCGCCACGGCCTCTTCCTCATCCATGCCACGTTGACGGCAGTAGAACAGCTGATCGTCGTCCACCTTCGAGGTCGTCGCCTCGTGTTCAACGCGCGAGGAGTTGTTCTTGACCTCGATATAGGGAACCGTATGCGCCCCGCATTTGTCGCCAATCAGCAAGCTGTCACACTGGGTGTAGTTGCGGCTGTCTTTGGCCTTCGGGTGCATAGAAACCAGCCCACGATAGGTGTTCTGCGCTTTACCCGCGCTGATACCCTTGGAGACGATGCGCGACTTGGTGTTCTTGCCCAGGTGAACCATCTTGGTGCCGGTGTCGGCCTGCTGATAGTTGTTGGCAATCGCGATCGAGTAGAACTCACCCTGGCTTTCCTCACCACGCAGGATGCAGGACGGGTATTTCCAGGTTACGGCCGAGCCGGTTTCGACCTGCGTCCACATCACCTTGGAGCGATCCCCACGGCAGTCGGCACGCTTGGTCACGAAGTTGTAGATGCCGCCTTTGCCGTTCTCATCCCCGGGGAACCAGTTCTGAACGGTTGAATATTTAACCTCGGCGTCTTCTTCGATGATGATCTCGACCACAGCCGCGTGCAGCTGTGCGGTGTCGCGCTGCGGTGCGGTGCAGCCTTCCAGATAAGACACGTACGAGCCCTTATCAGCGATGATCAGGGTCCGTTCGAACTGGCCGGTGTTTTCCGCGTTGATACGGAAATAGGTGCTCAGCTCCATCGGGCAGCGGACACCCGGCGGAATGTAGACGAACGAGCCATCCGAGAACACAGCCGAGTTCAGCGTGGCATAAAAGTTGTCCGACACCGGAACCACGGTGCCCAGATATTTCTTCACCAGTTCAGGATGCTCTTTGATTGCTTCCGAGATCGAGCAAAAGATCACGCCGGCCTTTTTCAACTCGGCCTGAAAGGTCGTGCCAACAGAAACCGAGTCGAACACGGCATCGACGGCCACTTTGCGGCCTTCGGCGGGCATATCTTCGGCGCCTTCGACACCAGCCAGAATCATTTGTTCTTTCAGGGGGATGCCCAGCTTTTCATAAGTAGCCAGAAGCTTGGGATCGACCTCATCCAGGGATTTGGGTTTCTCTTCCATGGATTTCGGACGGGCATAGTAATACTGGTCCTGAAAGTCGATCTCAGGATAGTTGACCATGGCCCATTTCGGCTCTTCCATCTTGGTCCAGCGCTCGAAGGCCGACAGACGCCATTCGGTCATCCATTCAGGCTCTTCGTTCTTTTCCGAGATCAGCCGAACGATATCAGGGTTCACGCCTTTGGGCGCGTATTCCATCTCGATCTCGGTTTCCCAGCCGTATTTATAAGTGCTGACCTCGCGCACCGCATCCACGGTTTCCTGATCGACACCCTCTTTTACCTGGGTCTGGTCCAAAGCGGCCATTGTTTACCCTCCGTCAGATCACGCGGCCCGCGCGCGATGCTTTTTCTCTTTCTCAAGCCACGTTTCGGCGAAACGCAGCACATCTTCCTTGGTAGTCCGAGGTCCCAGCGAAACGCGGATTGCGCTGGCTGCTGTCCCCTCATCAAATCCCATCGCGGTCAGAACAGCGCTGGCGCGAACCTTTCCGCTTGAACAGGCCGAGCCCGCACTGACCGCAAAACCAGACAGGTCCATCTGCATGACCTGCGTTTCACCCTTCCAACCAGGTGACGCGAAACATGACGTGTTCGGCAGGCGAGTCTGGTCTTTCCCGACAAAAATAGGTGATCTTTCACCAGCCTCAAGAGCGTTTTCTAGAATATTTCTAAATTCCTCGACCTGCTCCCAAACACCATTGGCGAGATCTTTGGCAGCCGCTTCAGCAGCGGCCCCGAACCCCGCGATTCCAATGACATTTTCGGTTCCAGATCGCCGCCCCATCTCTTGCCCGCCACCCTTGATCTGAGCAGGCAGATCCGTGCCGCGTTTCATCACGATGGCTCCGATCCCCTTTGGGCCACCCAGTTTATGCGCAGACACCAGCGCCATCTGAACGTCCATCCAGTTGAACGCAATCGGCAGCTTGCCGAACGCCTGAGTCGCATCGGTCACCGCAAGCCCCTTGGGCAGCGTCTGAACAATACCCGTTTCCGAGTTCGCAACCTGCAGTGTCGCGTTTGCCGGATCGGACAGAGCGACCAACCCGTCAGAAGAAACCGGGATATCCTCAGTAATCCAAGACCTTATCGCGTCATGCTCAATAGACGTGCCGTGAATTTTCCGGCCAGACAGAGCCAATGCAGCCCCCTCGGTTGATCCCGAAGTAAACACAATATCCGCACCATCCGCCCCAAAGGCCGAGGCCACCTGTGCCCGTGCGCGTTCGATCAAAGCCTTCGCCGCCCGCCCCTCGGCATGGACCGAGGATGGGTTTCCGCAGACATCCATCGCCGCAACCATCGCGTCCCGTGCTTCGGGTCGCAAAGGCGTGGTGGCGTTATGATCGAGATAAACGCGATTCATGGAGTCATCTTTTCCCGGATATTTCTGAAACTTGTACTCAGAGGCTACGGATCACTCATCCACAACAGCAAACAGGCTCGGAACCGCAGGACAGGGCGCGAGGTCATTCTTGATCACGTCCGACAGGCGGGTCTGGTGCAGGAACACATAGACATGAGCGCTGAGGCTTTCCCAAAGCCGGTTTGTCAGGGATTGCGCCCGGCTGCCCGAGGACGCACCCGTAGCACCGGCCCCTTTGGTCAACGCATCCACCGTCTCATCGACGGCCGACAGAATCTCGACCACACGAATCTCGGAGGGCTGCCGCGCAAGGCGATATCCTCCCCCCGGACCTCGGGTCGAGGTCACAAGCTCGGCGCGACGCAGTTTGACGAACAACTGCTCAAGATACGGCAGCGAGATATCCTGCCGTTCCGAGATTTCACCCAGTGTCACGATCTTGTCCGAGGGCTGCAGCGCAATGTCCGCCAGCGCCACCATGGCATACCGGCCCTTTGTCGACAGCTTCATTGTCAATTCCCTTCGGCACGTTGGACGCGAAATCATTGACGCCGCCGCCGCCAGTGCGTATCTCCGACTGACAGCGCGTTGCGCAGGATATCACATTTAGAACCGTTCTAAGGTGCCCAACGAATACAGTCAAGTATTTCCCGGCGCCCAAGATAAAGACAGGACCAAAGCACACATGCCCGAGGTGATTTTTCCCGGACCCGAAGGCCGCCTGGAAGGCCGTTACCACCCGCAAAAGGAAAAAGACGCACCGATCGCCATCGTGCTTCACCCGCATCCTCAGTTCGGCGGGACCATGAACAACAAGGTGGTCTATAATCTGCACTACGCGTTTTACAACATGGGATTCACCGTGTTGCGATTCAACTTCCGCGGTGTAGGCCGCAGCCAGGGTGAATATGACCAGGGCGTAGGCGAGTTGAGCGATGCCGCATCAGCGCTCGATTACCTGCAGTCGATGAACAACAACTCCAAGCATTGCTGGGTTGCCGGCTTCTCGTTCGGTGCATGGATCGGAATGCAGTTGCTGATGCGACGCCCGGAAATCACCGGTTTCATCAGCGTGTCGCCCCCGGCGAATATGTATGACTTCTCGTTCCTCGCCCCCTGCCCGTCTTCGGGTCTGATCATCAACGGCTTGTCCGACCGCGTGGCGCCTCCGGCGGATACAACCGCACTGGTCAACAAGCTGCATGAGCAGAAGGGCATCACCATCACGCATAATGAGGTCGAAGGCGCGGACCATTTCTTCCAGGATCAGCACATGGACACGCTGATCACCGATGTCAGCGACTATGTGAAACGCCGCCTGACCGAGACTACGCGCTGATGACAAACACCATCAATACCCTCGCCGCCAAACTGGCCGAGGATACATTGAAGGTCATGGACGAAACCGGCGATGACCGGTTTTACATGGAGGTCGGCAACTTGCTGGCGGCCTCCTCCCAATCTCTGGAAGAGGCTTTTCTGACAGAAATCCGCGTACGCCTGTCGGAACGTCAGGCCCGCCAATTCGTGATCAAACGTCTGACGGATCACCGCTCCAAGCTGAAAGCGATTGAAAAACAATGAATGAACGACTGTCCGCGCAAATCGCGTTTCTGAAACAGGCGGACAGGTTGAAAACGGTGGATCGGGCAAACACCCTACTGGATCAGTCTCGCCCGGAAAACTCTGCAGAACATAGCTGGCATCTGGCGCTTTGGGCGCTGGTCATGGGGCCTCTGGCCGGGCCGGATGTGTCAATTGATCGCGTCATCCGCATGTTGTTGCTGCATGATTTGGTTGAGATCATTGTGGGCGACCACCCAATCCATCTGGAGACCGACTGGCAGAGCGTTGCCAAGGCCGAACATGCCGCCGCATTGGATTTGTTCGGTTTATTGCCGCCGGACCAGACCCAGGGTTTTCTGGATCTATGGACGGAATTCGAAGCCGACCAGACGCCTGACGCCAAGTTCGCCAAGATGCTCGACCGGTGTCAGCCTCTGTTTCAGGTGTTGTATGCCTCGCCCAAACGGCCTGACCATATCGAGATCGCGCGCGAGAATCTGGCGACGGGACGTGCGGCCTATCTGTCTGAGGCGCTGCCTCAGGCCTATGAACACGCAGCTGCATTGTTGGCCGATGCGCCGACCGAGGATAACAGCTTTACCCAACGGCTGGCGTTTCTGGTTGAGGCGGATCAGTTGAAATCCGTCATGCGTGCGTCGCGCCTGATGGCAACGGACCGGTTCGAAAACTCGGCCGAACATTCGTGGCACATCATGCTGTACGCATGGGTTCTTGTCGAACATGCCGAAGCTGAGGTTCAGTTGGACCGAGTCCTGCGAATGCTACTGCTGCACGATATCGTCGAGATCGACGCCGGAGACCACCCAATCCACGGTCAGGTCGATCACACCGCACAAGCCGCAAAGGAAGAGGCCGCAGCGCGGCGGTTGTTCGGCCTACTGCCCCAAGATCAAACGCAGGCGTTGTCCGATCTCTGGCACGAGTTTGAGAGCGCTAGCTCAGCCGATGCGCGTTTTGCCAAGGCCGTGGACCGGTTTCAAACCCCAGTTGCCAATCTTGAAACGGGCGGCGGCTCGTGGGTGGATTATGCCGTGACCTACCCTCAGATCGAAGCGCGGGTCCGGCCCGCCATAGAACGCGGTTCGCCCTTTCTTTGGAATTGGTTGCAACCGCAGCTGGCGGATTACTTCACGGTTTCAGCGAGTGGTTAGGCAAAAGAAAAAGGGCCCAAAACGGCCCTTTTCCCTGCTTGGATCTTCACTAACGCCAAAACTACAAAACAAAGAAACCAATTAACATTTGGGCTGCATCAAAATCGACGGACCCCCCGTCTGCAAGCCACCCTAGCGCCGCAATAAGAGTCGAAGCAAAAACGACGTATCTAGCAAAAACAGTCATTGAAAAACTCGAAAACAAATCAACAAATACTGTTCTGTTACTTACATAAATTTTGATCAGATCGTAGTCAGGTATACCCGACCTTTATCTTGTGGTGTCACGCGTCCAGGCAACCGAATGTGCTTGCCGTGGCAGCCTTTTTCATGTTGAGAATTCGCGCGTGATTTGCATGCACGAGGTTGAGATCATGCCCAAAGCCTACCTGATCCTGCTGATGGCCGTCTTTGCCGAAACCGTAGGTACAACGGCCTTGCAGGCAAGTCAGCAATTCTCGCGCTTCTGGCCTTCGGTTCTAGTCGTAGTCGGTTACGGGGTAGCGTTCTACCTGTTGGGGCTGACGTTGAAATACATGCCGGTGGGCATCGTCTATGCGATCTGGTCCGGGCTTGGGATTTTCTTCATCGCCATCATCGGCTTTGTGGTGTTCGGACAAAAGTTAGACTTATGGGCGGTTCTGGGGCTGGCCTTGATATTGGCCGGAATCCTGATCATTCATCTGTTTTCGAAGACCGCAGGTCACTGAACGCCGGTTTGGGCTGGTATATTGGGTCAAGCCGCGCTATGCGCCGGGCAACTTCCCGTTCAAAGGCTGACCTCTCATGGACCTGCGCAATATCGCAATCATCGCTCACGTTGACCACGGCAAAACGACCCTGGTGGATGAGCTGCTCAAACAATCCGGCGCGTTCCGGGAAAATCAGGCCGTGGCGGAACGCGCCATGGACAGCAACGATCTGGAACGCGAACGCGGCATTACCATTCTGGCCAAGGCGACCTCGGTCGAATGGAAAGGCACGCGCATCAACATCGTCGACACCCCCGGCCACGCCGATTTCGGTGGTGAGGTTGAGCGTATCCTCAGCATGGTGGATGGTGTTGTCCTGCTGGTTGATGCGGCTGAAGGCCCGATGCCTCAGACCAAATTCGTAACCTCCAAGGCGCTGGCACTGGGCCTGCGCCCCATTGTGGTCCTGAACAAGGTCGACAAACCCGATGCCGAACCCGATCGCGCGCTGGATGAGTGTTTCGACCTCTTCGCCAACCTCGGCGCGGATGACGATCAGCTGGACTTCCCGGCCATGTATGCCTCGGGCCGCTCAGGCTGGGCGGATATGGAGCTGGATGGGCCGCGCAAGGACCTGACCGCGCTGTTCGATCTGGTCGTGGATCACGTGCCTGCGCCGAAACAGGCTGAAAAGAAGGATGAGCCGTTCCGCATGCTCGCGACCACCCTTGGCAGCGATCCCTTCATCGGCCGCATCCTGACGGGTCGTGTGGAAAGCGGTACTCTGAAGGCGGGCGACAGCCTCAAGGCGCTCAGCCGCGATGGCGCGCTGATCGAGAATTTCCGCGCATCGAAAATCCTGGCCTTCCGTGGTCTGGCCCAACAGCCGATCGACGTAGCTGAAGCCGGTGACATCGTGACCATTGCAGGTATGAGCAAAGCCACCGTTGCGGATTCGCTGGTGGCGCCGCAGGTTGAAGAGGCCCTGCCCGCGCAACCCATCGACCCGCCGACCATCACTGTAACCTTCGGCATCAACGACTCGCCTCTGGCTGGTCGTGACGGCAAGAAGGTGCAATCCCGTGTGATCCGCGACCGTCTGATGAAAGAGGCGGAATCCAACGTCGCGATCCGTATCACCGACACACCGGGTGGCGAGGCGTTCGAAGTGGCCGGTCGTGGCGAATTGCAGATGGGCGTTCTGATCGAGAATATGCGCCGCGAAGGCTTCGAGCTCAGCATCTCGCGCCCGCAGGTTCTGTTCCGTGAGGAAGATGGTCAACGGCTGGAGCCAGTCGAAGAAGTCACGATCGACGTGGATGACGAATACTCGGGCGCTGTGATCGAAAAGATCACCGGTGCGCGCAAAGGTGAACTGGTCGAGATGCGCCCCGCCGGTGCCGGCAAGACCCGGATCATCGCCCATGTGCCATCGCGCGGATTGATCGGCTATCACGGAGAGTTCCTGACCGATACCCGCGGCACCGGCGTTCTGAACCGCGTGTTCCATGGCTGGGCCGCACATAAAGGTCAAATCCCGGGCCGCCGCGCAGGCGTTCTGATCTCGATGGAGAACGGCCAGGCCGTCGCTTACGCCCTGTGGAACCTCGAAGAGCGTGGCCGCATGTTCGTTGGCCCTCAGACCGATGTGTATCAGGGCATGGTGATTGGTGAGCATTCCCGCGACAACGATCTGGAAGTGAACCCGCTGAAAGGTAAGAAACTGACCAACGTGCGGGCCAGCGGCTCGGACGACGCTGTTCGCCTGACGCCTCACATTCAGTTCTCGCTGGAAGAAGCCATTGCCTATATCGATGACGACGAACTGGTCGAGGTGACGCCCAATGCCATCCGTCTTCGCAAACGATTCCTTGACCCGCATGAGCGGAAACGGATGTCGAGAGCCGGGTAAACAGGCGTTCTCGATTGGGAAACAATGCCATGTTTGTGACATTATTTCCTCAATCCTGAAAAATGATACTCTAGGAAAGGTCAGCCCTCGGCTGGCCTTTCTTATTGGTTTTACGTGATTTTAGCGATTTTCCTGGTCCTTTGGCAATCTCACCAAGTGGGCAGCAACTTGCAAGTTCGACCTTAAAAAGGTGTAATCTTGTCCAAAGTGTGACGTCGTTCATACAAGCAGGTTTGTTTTCCGTGCATAAGTTCGACGCAGAGATTAACGAGTACCGAGGAGTTCCATCATGGGCATCCATACCAGCAAACTAAAAGTAATCACCGCAGCCATTGCCCTTCAAATGGTAGGCGTTACAGCCGCACAAGCCGCTTGCACCGTTTCAACGGCACGACAGGCAGCAAGCTCGCCCGAGATCCTCTGCGAATGTGACGCCGTCACATCGGGCATGATCCGTTATATTCAGCGTCGTGCCGACTTCGGAAACTTCTTGGCCCGCACGGGTGCGGAATGCCCTCAACTTGCCGCGTTGCTTTCGGATTTGCCGACCGCATCCACAGGGTTCGCTGACCAAAGATCCGGTGATGGCAAACCTGATCCAACCGGAAATCCGGGTGGCCCGACTGGGGGTGGCGAAGGACCCGGACCTGAGGGAGAACCAAAGGGCGAACCCAAAGGTGAACCAAAGGGAGAGCCCAAAGGTGAACCAAAGGGAGAACCCAAAGGTGAACCAAAGGGAGAGCCCAAAGGTGAACCAAAGGGAGAGCCCAAAGGTGAACCAAAGGGAGAGCCCAAAGGTGAACCAAAGGCCGATCAGTAATAGAACTAATCGTCCTAGGCTTGTTCCTTCCGTCAGTTGAACAACATGGAAGATGAGGAAATGAAGCTCAGCAAATTTGCTGAGCTTCCAATGTCCAGACTTCTTAGCTGTTCCCGTAAACCCCAACCCAACGGCGCGGCTGTTTTGGGTCTTGCATCCTCAGAAACAGATAGCGGGTCGCCTTCCAAGGTTTGATGCTGTTGGTCAGGTTGTCCAGAACCAGATCGCCCTGAGCTGATCGATAGACCAGCACAGCATGTGCATTCCGACGCGTATCCAGAACGGTCGCAATCAAAAGCTTGCTGGGATCAATACCCGCTTTGATCAGATTGCGCTTTTTCAACAGAGCGAAATCTTCGCAATCGCCACCTCTTGTGGTCGGCAAGGCCCAAAACTCACGCTGGCGGTATTGCGATTGGTCCGTAATAGAACGGGTGGACGCATTGACCTGCAGATTCACTTTTTTGACGATCTGCATTTCCTGCTTGCTTGTCAACGATGCGACTTTTTGGCCCGAACAAGCCCAGCTGTACTGACGACAAAGCTGCTGAGCTCCGGATGGTGGCGGAGAGGTTGAGATGGCAGTGATGAAAGCCCCCTCGGATGCTTGCGCCGCCGAAGTGGCAAAGAACGACGTCAGGACCAGAGCACAAACCCCAACCGAGCGCCCTGAAAAACGGGCGACCGACCGAAGACCCGCCGAAATACCTACTGCCGAATTTGTCATGCCCGTTCCTCAATCCAAGTTTGTCCGCGTCATTGCGGCCAATCTGGGTGTCGAAGTTTTCCGACTTTAACCGCAAGAGGCTCTGCTGACGCAATCAAGGTTTAGGATCAGGGGTAAAAAAGGCGGAAATTCGTCACAATCCAAGGCGATTTCGCGCAAGAAATGAGGGCATCGCGCCACATTTGTGTCGGGCCTTAAAGGCGAAGACACCGTAAGCGATTGTTTCAACGGTATTTTTATGAAATTGCAGCCCCCAAGGGATACGTGGAAGCCGCGCTGGCTTCCATGTGCTGATTTTCGCCGAGATCGCCAGTCAGTCCCGGCCGAACCGGCTGATTCTCAATCCGTGATCTCGACGACAACCAGTTCGCGTTCGCTTGCGCCTCGGGCGTGATCAAGCGCTTTTTGGTACTCGGCAGAGTTGTAGCACTCGACTGCGGCCTCTACCGACGGGAAACGCGCGACCACGTTGCGCGGGCGTTCTTTCCCCTCAAGCTGCACATAACGCGCCGCACGCGCGATGAACTCTCCGCCATGCTGAGCGATTGCAGGGCCAGCCAGCTCAGCGTATTTTCCATAGGCCTCGGTGTCGGTCACCGTAACATGTGCAATCCAAAGAGCAGCCATCTTATCCCTCCAATATCTGTTCGGCGGCTTTGATCGCCGCATCTGCGTTGGTCGCGTCCTTGCCGCCACCTTGGGCCATATCCGGACGACCACCGCCGCCCTTGCCGCCCAGCTCAACCACTGCGGCCTTGACCAGATCAACGGCGGAAATCGTTTCGGTCAGGTCCGCAGTAACGCCGGCAGCAACGGCCGCCTTGCCACCTGTGTCGGCGATCAGCAAAACCGCACCGGATTCAAGGCGGCTTTTGTGTTCGTCGATCAGCGCAGGAAGATCTTTTCCGGACACACCGCTGAGTGTTTGGGCCAGGAACTTTACGCCATTGATTTCAGTCGCTTCCGCGCCGCCGCCCTGCCCGGCCCCACCTGCCATGGCGAGGTCGCGGCGCAGTTGTGCGACTTCGTTCTGCAGTGCCTTGCGTTCATCCAGCAACGATTTCACACGGGCCACCACATCATCCGGCTGCGCCTTCAGCTCCAACGCGACCTGTGCCAATCGATGATCCTGAGCGGACAGATAGCGGAAGGCTTCATCGCCTGTCAGCGCCTCGATCCGCCGGACACCCGCACTGCTTGCGCTGTCACCCAGAACCACGAACGTACCGATATCGCCGGTTTGGCGGACATGTGTGCCCCCGCACAGTTCAATCGACCAGGTTTCGCCATCCTGGCCCTTGCCGGTCGGCGCCTTGCCCATCGACACAACGCGAACTTCGTCGCCATATTTCTCACCAAACAGCGCCTGAGCGCCCAGCTCGCGTGCGTCATCCGGTGTCATGATCCGGGTCTCAACGCTCGAATTCTGGCGAATGAAATCATTCACCTCACGCTCGACCTTTTGGATTTCTTCCGATGACAGAGCCTTCGAATGGCTGAAATCGAACCGCAAACGATCCGAGGCATTCAATGAACCCCGCTGCGCCACATGATCGCCCAGCGTTTCACGCAGGGCTTCGTGCAGAAGGTGCGTGGCCGAGTGGTTGGCCCGAATGGCCGACCGGCGTGTGTGATCGACCTCCAGCTCAACCGCGTCACCCTTGGATAGGGTGCCATGGTCCACGGTCACCTTGTGCGCATAGACCTTGCCATCGGCGAATTTCCTGGTGTCTTCAACGCGCGCGACATCTTCACGCGCTTCCAGACGGCGTAGTTCACCACTGTCGCCGACCTGACCGCCAGCCTCGCCATAGAACGGGGTCTGGTTCACGACGACCCAGCCACTGCCGCCCTGTTCAATCTTTTCGACCAAAGCGCCATCGACGATCAGCGCCGCGACCTGAGCCTCAGCCTTTTCGGTGTCATAGCCCAGGAAATCGGTTGCGCCAGCGCTGTCGGCCACGTCAAACCAAACCGCCTGATCCGCTGCCTCACCCGACCCGGACCAAGCCGCACGAGCCTTGGCTTTCTGCTCTGCCATGGCCTCATCGAACCCGTCGGTATCGACGGTCCGGCCTTTTTCCCGCAGGGCATCCTGTGTCAAATCGAGTGGGAAACCGTATGTGTCATAGAGCTTGAACGCCGCATCTCCGGACAAGGCCGCGCCGTCGGGCAGGCCCGCCACCTCGTCATCCAGCAATTTCAGGCCGCGATCCAACGTTTGCTTGAACCGCGTTTCTTCCAGCAGCAGAGTCTCTTCGATCAACGCCTGCGCCTGCCCCAGTTCCGTGTATTGCGCACCCATCAGTTGTACAAGCGAGGGCACCAGTTGGTGCATAACAGGGTCCTTCGCACCAAGAAGATGCGCGTGACGCATGGCACGGCGCATGATCCGGCGCAGTACATAACCACGTCCGTCATTGCTGGGCATCACGCCATCGGCAATCAGGAACGAGGTCGAGCGCAGGTGATCCGCAATCACGCGGTGGTGGACGTTCTGATCGCCGTAAGGATCAACGCCGGTTGCTTCCGCCGAAGCCTCGATCAGCGTCTTGAAGAGGTCGGTGTCATAGTTGTCATGGCTGCCTTGCAGAAGTGCGCCGATCCGCTCCAGACCCATGCCGGTGTCGATCGACTGCATGTCGAGTTCCACCATCGAGCCGTCTTCGAACTGCTCGTTCTGCATGAAAACGATGTTCCAAATTTCGATGAAACGGTCGCCATCTTCCTCGGCCGATCCCGGAGGGCCGCCCCAGATGTGATCGCCATGGTCATAGAAAATCTCGGTGCATGGGCCGCAGGGACCGGTCGGGCCCATCTGCCAGAAATTGTCGCTGGTCGCGATACGGATGATACGGTCTTCGGGAACGCCGACTTTCTTCCAGATTTCAAAGGCTTCGTCGTCGGTGTGATAGACGGTGGCCAACAGCCGGTTCTTGTCGATGCCGAATTCCTTGGTGATCAGCTCCCACGCGAAAGGAATCGCGTCGTGCTTGAAGTAGTCACCGAAGGAGAAGTTCCCCAGCATCTCAAAGAAAGTGTGGTGGCGCGCCGTATAACCCACATTGTCGAGGTCATTGTGCTTGCCGCCCGCGCGCACACATTTCTGCGCGGTAGTTGCGCGCTGATAGTCGCGTGTTTCCACACCGGTGAACAGGTTCTTGAACTGTACCATGCCCGAGTTCACGAACATCAAAGTCGGATCATTGCGCGGCACCAGAGGGCTGGACGCCACCACTTCGTGCCCCTGCTTGGCAAAGTAGTTCAAAAAGGTCGATCGGATGTCGTTCAACGTGGGCATGGGGCTCTCTCAGCGCGCAATCAGAATGGTCTGCGCAGGTTTATCGCCGTGCCCGCAGAGTGTCCACAGCATTGACCTTCCAAACGAAACAAGGCGACCCCCATGGACCGCCCTGCTTAAAGTTTTCTCAGCACTGTTGGAGTGCCGGGGAGTTCTGGTATTCCCTCTCACGCGTTCCTTAGGCTTCGAGGATATCGTCATCCTCGGCCGCGCCGGGCGGCATGTCGAAGTCCAGACCATGGGCCGCGCGGATCTTGTCTTCGATATCCAGGGCAATCCGAGAGTGATCGCGCAGATACTGCTTGGCGTTCTCACGCCCCTGCCCGATCCGTTCGTCGCCGTAACTGAACCACGAACCCGACTTCTCGACCACACCGGCTTTGACGCCCAGATCCAACAGTTCACCCATTTTGCTGATGCCTTCGCCATACATGATGTCGAATTCCACCTGCTTGAACGGCGGTGCTACCTTGTTCTTAACGACTTTTACACGTGTCTGGTTACCGACAACCTCGTCCCGATCCTTGATCGCGCCGATGCGGCGGATGTCCAGACGGACCGAGCTGTAGAATTTCAGCGCATTACCACCGGTCGTGGTTTCCGGACTGCCAAACATCACGCCGATCTTCATCCGAATCTGGTTGATGAAGATCACCATACAATTCGAACGGCTGATCGAGCCGGTCAGTTTGCGCATCGCCTGGCTCATCAGGCGGGCTTGCACGCCCACGCTGCTGTCGCCCATATCGCCTTCAAGCTCGGATTTCGGCGTCAGGGCCGCCACCGAGTCGACCACGACCATGTTCACCGCGCCGGACCTGACCAGTGTATCGGTGATCTCAAGCGCCTGTTCGCCGGTATCGGGCTGCGAGATCAGCAACTCATCCAGATCAACACCCAGCTTGCGGGCATATTGCGGATCCAGCGCATGTTCTGCGTCGACAAAGGCACAGACACCACCGCGCTTTTGCTGTTCCGCGATACAATGCAGGGTCAGTGTGGTTTTACCCGAGCTTTCAGGCCCGTAAATCTCAACAATCCGGCCCATCGGCAGGCCGCCGATTCCCAGCGCGATATCCAGACCCAGAGACCCGGTCGAGCTCGCCTCGATATCCTGCTTGGCATCTTCGCCCAGCTTCATGATCGAACCTTTACCGAACTGCCGTTCGATCTGGGCCAGCGCGCTATCGAGCGCCTTTTGCTTGTCCGCGTTTTTCTTGTCGCTCATCGTCAGAAGATCCGCCATTGTCCTGTCGCCTTCCCTTTTGTCACACCCTTTGCCGGGCGGCAATCGCTGCTTTGTTCGCCTCTTGTTCCTTATGAGACCAAAAAGAGAACATTTCAACTAAAACTTACAGAACCTACACTTGGCCAATTGTGTTAAATATCCGTTTACGGCAATCTGCCATCTTAACGGCGATCGACACGGGAACACTAAATGCTTGTTTTTTATAAAGAACGCCTTGCGTTTTTATCTGTTCCCAAAACCGGCAGCACCGCCTATCACTCTGCGTTGCGTGCTCGGGCCGATCTTGTGATCACCCATCCGCCCGAGCTGAAACACGCGCCGGTGCGCCGATATGACCGCTTTATCCAGAACATGTTCCGCAAAATGTACGACACCGAGATGGAGATCATGGCCGTTGTCCGCGAACCCATTGACTGGCTGGGCAGTTGGTACCGGTTTCGTCGACGCGAAGATCGCATCGGGCATCCGCATTCAACGCGAGATCTGAGCTTTGATGCCTTCGTACAGGCCTATATGCAGACCCCAAAGCCCGAATTTGCAGATGTCGGCAGTCAGAGCCAGTTTTTTCGCACCCGCAACAATGGCGTCGGGGCCAGTCATGTTTTCAAATATGACCATCAGGATAGAATCGTAGATTTCCTGCAAAACAGGCTGAATTACGATTTCATATTACAGCGCGAAAACGTCTCGCCGCCCGCAGAAACAACTCTGTCACCGGAAACCGAAGCAGCGTTTCGCACGCATTCCAAGGCGGATTTTGCGGTGTACGATGCGGCGCAATAGGCGTCAGTTCATCTGCTGAAAAACCGCCTCGGTCAGCTGTGTCAGCGAGAACGGTTTGGGTAGAAAGGTCGAATTCGGAACCTGGGGACCGGAATCGCCAAACGCGCCCTCGGTATAGCCCGAGACGAACACGACCCGGACATCGGGCCGCGTCTGCATAGCTTTGGCAACCCAAGTCGGGCCATCCATTCCGGGCATGACCACATCGGTTACGAACACATCCACGTTCAGGTCGACATCTTCCAACAAGGTCAAGGCGTCCTCGGCGGATTCAGCCTCGAGCACCGTGTAGCCTTTCAGGCGTAACGCACGGGTTGCAAAGGCGCGCACCGGGGCTTCGTCCTCGACCAGCAAAATTACGCCCTCACCCTGACGCGCGGTCTTGAAATCCGGCACATCTTCTGACTCAACGTCAGCGGGTTTCGCTTCGACGCAAACCGGCAGAAGCAGGGAAAACTCCGAGCCGCGACCTACAACGCTGTCGACAAAAATGAAGCCACCCGTCTGTTTGACGATCCCGTAAACGGTAGAAAGGCCCAGCCCCGTGCCCTCGCCCGTGCGTTTGGTGGTAAAGAACGGCTCAAACACCTTTTGCAGCTTGTCGGCAGGAATACCGATGCCGCTGTCGATTACCTTGACGGTCATGTATTCGCCGGGCGGAACGGTAGCCCGGTCATAGTGCAGAGGCTCGGTCAGGCTCAGCACCTCGGTTTCGATGCGAATCTCGCCGCCCTCGGGCATCGCATCACGCGCGTTGACGACGAGGTTCATCAACACCTGCTCCAACTGCCGCTTATCCGCGCGCACCGGCTTCAGGACAGGATCATGGCTGAGTGTCAGTTGCACTTTCTCACCGACCAGCCGGTTCAGCAGGTGAATAAGGTCCGAGATGGTGTCGCGCACATCCAGCACCTCGGGACGTAAGGTTTGCTTGCGCGAAAAGGCCAGAAGCTGGCTGACCAGAGCCGCCGCGCGATTGGCATTCTGATGGATTTGAACAAGGTCACCATAGTTGGGATCGTTTTGATCATGACGCAACAACAGCAGATCGCAATGGCCTGAAATTGCGGTCAAAAGATTGTTGAAGTCATGCGCAACGCCGCCGGCCAACTGACCAACAGCCTGCATCTTCTGCCCCTGTACAAACTGCGCCTCGAGCGTCTTCAGTTCGGTCGCGTCGTTCAGAACCGCGATCAGTCGGGTTTTCCCGTCGATCTGAACCCGGTCCAGAGTCACCTGGACAAACAGCTCTTTGTCGCCCCGGGTCAAACGCTGGAATTCGGATCGGGGTGCATTCTCGCCCGACGCGGTTTGAGCCAGCCACTCTAGAATCGGATGTCCCAGCCCTTGCAGAATCTGGTCGATATTGGCTCCGTTCAAACGGATATCACCCAGAAGCACGCGAGCCATCTGGTTTGCCTCAAGGATCCCCCCCTCCGGCGTCATACAAAGAATAGGCACCGGTAGATCAGCCAGCGAGGACCCGCGGTCGGGTTCGGAATTCTGAGATACAGGCATCAATATAAGGTGCTGAACAGACCATGACGCAGAAACACCGGTGACTGCGACACGCGTATCCCCTTTGCCTGAGCGCACCGAACAGATTTGCCCATCCTGTGGCAATCCGTTCGGAAACACCTCTTCAACAGAAGCCGGAGTCGTGCCGAAAAACGTTCTGGCTGCTGCGTTACTGTGCAGCAGACATCCGCCTCGGCCGAGGGTCAGCACGGGAAGGTTGATCCTGTCCCATTGACCTTGATGACCAATCTTGAACCGCCAGCAGAACAGATGATCGCCCAATCGAACCACCGAAACCGGGATAGTCTCGGCACCGGAGATGATATCCTCATTCGCTGCCCCACTTGCCTGCGCCAAGGTCTGCATCCTCAAAAGCAGGCTTGATGGGTTGGCAAAAACCGAGCGCAGAACCTTGGGCAATGTTGTGTCCGGGCTTGCATTTAATTGCGAGCGCGCAACGGGGTTTGCGACAAGCACAGTGCCTTCAGAATCCGCAACAAGTGTTGCGCAATCGTCCTGATCGACAAAGCCCGCCAACACATCCAGGGTTTGACGCGCTGCCCTGTCGGCAAAAATCCCCCTGACCAGAATCCAGAGCGTCGCAAACAGGATCGAGACCCCTACTACGATCAAGCCCTGCGTCCAGTCCGAAGGCACCCTGCCCGTATAGGGTGCGGCGTATAGCAAAGCGGCCAGCCCGACCAGCGCCAAAACGCGTACCGCCGACGGCGTTCTACGCAAACGGGGATCGGAGAACGGATATATTGAATCGGACATGAACGACCCGGATAGCTTTTTGAGAGCCATAACGCCCCAAAATGGTTAATGCCCGCTTAACAGAGTTGCGGGGGCAAGAAAACTACCTGTGGTTGCTTAAGTTGGTCTGGCTATCTTTTCAGATGCGCCGTGAAAAAACCGTCTACACCGTCCGTGACGCGCCAATTCCGCTGTGACAGAACCGACCAATCTGGGTTTTCGGACACAAAGTTTTCGACAACCCGCTCGTTTTCGTCCTGAAGCATCGAACAGGTCGCATAGGCCAAAAGACCCTCGGGCCGGAGCAAGGGCGTGACGTCTCGCAGGATCGCGCGTTGCATCCTGGTCAACTCGACCAGCCGCTCTTCGGTCAGGGCCCATTTCCCGGCCGGAGCGCGCCGCCATGAGCCGCTACCGGAACAGGGCGCATCGACCAGCACGACGTCAAAGGGCGCAAAACGGGTCAGTTCCGCGGTCTCAAGGCAGGTCACCCGGACGCCTGCGCGGTCCGCGCGGTTCGGCAGGTCCTGCATGCGTTTCGGGTTGACGTCATGTGCAAACACTTCGACCCCCTGATGGGCTGCAAGGGCCAGTGCTTTCCCGCCTCCACCTGCGCAATAGTCGAGAACGCGACAACCGGGTTCAAGGGGTAAAGCCGCCACAACCGCCTGACTGGCCGCATCCTGCAACTCGACCAGACCGTCAAGGTAAGCCCGGCTCTGCGCAACCTTGCGCGCGCCTTCAACGACGGTCAGAGCCGTTTCGCAGGCCGGCTGGAGTTCAGTTTGAACCCCGTCACCCTCCAAAGCACGGGTCGCACCGGCCACGTCTGTTTTGCGCAAGTTGACCCGAAGATGGACCGGAGCGCGGCTTTGCAGCGCTGTCGCGGCCTCCGTGGCCGCATCCCCCAAAGACGCCGAAAACCGCGGCCAGAGCCAGTCAGGAATGTCAAACTGCTCGGCCAGAGACACGAAATCCCGACCGTCCTCAGAGGCTTCGATCGGCGCAGGCGCGTGGCGGTCGCCAGTGAACAGGGCATCAGGCGCCTGACCAGCAGCACGCAACGCTCCGATCATCAGGCCCCGACCCGTTTCAGCCCCGCCAAGTGCGGCAAAGGACCGCTTGCAACGCAGGGCTGTGAAAACATGATCCCTTACCGCTGCGCGATCCTTGGAGCCTGCAAACCTGCTGCGCCGCGCCCATCCTGTCAGGGCTTTTTCAACGGGCGCGCCGTCCAGTATCTGGTCAAGGATCTCAATCGAGGCCTGAACACGGGCTGCCGGGGTCATCTTTCCCTCCGTCGGGTTTTCCAGAAACGCAAAACGGCGCCCGCATCGGGGCGCCGTCTGCAGCAGATCACATGATCACATAATCCGGTAATTCGGGCTTTCACGGGTGATCTGAACGTCATGCACATGGCTTTCTTTCAGGCCCGCCCCGGTGATCTTAACGAAATTGCAGTTCTTGCGCATTTCTTCAACTGTGGCGCATCCGGTATAGCCCATGGCCGCGCGCAGACCGCCGACCAGCTGGTGAACAACCGCCCCGGCAGAACCTTTATAGGGCACCTGCCCTTCGATCCCCTCAGGCACCAGCTTGTCATTGGCTGCATCCTTCTGGAAATAGCGATCTGCTGAACCACGCGCCATTGCGCCCAGGCTGCCCATGCCGCGATAGGATTTGAAGGAACGGCCCTGATACAGGATCACCTCACCCGGGCTTTCATCGGTGCCCGCGATCATCGAACCAACCATGGCGCAGGACGCACCCGCCGCGATGGCCTTGGCGAAATCGCCCGAGAACTTGATACCACCATCGGCAATCACCGGAACATCTCCGGCCGCTGAAGCGCAGTCCATGATCGCCGTCAGCTGAGGCACACCGACACCGGCGACCATCCGCGTGGTACAGATCGAACCCGGCCCGATGCCAACCTTGATCGCATCCGCACCCGCATCAATCAGCGCTTTGGTGGCGTCAGCCGTGGCGACGTTGCCCGCGATGATCTGAACCTCGTTCGACAGGGTTTTGGCACGTTTCACGGCGTCCAGAACACCTTGCGAGTGACCATGCGCGGTATCGATGACGATGATGTCGACACCTGAATCCACCAGCTGCTCGGACCGCTCGAACCCGGCATCCCCGACCGAGGTCGCGGCGGCAACGCGCAGACGACCTAGGTGGTCTTTGCAGGCCGTCGGGTTCAGAACGGCTTGTTCGGTATCTTTCAGAGTCAGCAGACCGGTCAGCTTGCCCTCACCATCGACCACCAGCAGTTTTTCGATCCGGCGGGCGCGCATCAGGGATTTGGCCTCTTCCAGATCGGCGGGCTCCTGCAGCATCGCCAGATTGTCCGAGGTCATCATTGCCTTGATCGGCGTGTCATCCGACGTGGCAAAGCGCATGTCCCGGTTGGTCACGATACCGACAACGCGGCCCTGCTCGTCCACGACCGGAAAGCCGGTGAAGTTGTAGCGTTGCACCAGCGCCTGCGCATCCACCAACGTCTGATCGGGGCGCAGCGTCACCGGGTTGTAGACGATCCCCGATTCAAACCGCTTGACCCGGCGCACCTCGCGGGCCTGTTCCTCGACCGACAGGTTCTTGTGAACCACTCCGATCCCGCCTGCCTGCGCCATGGCGATGGCCATGCGCGCCTCGGTCACCGTGTCCATGGCCGAGCTGAGCAGCGGGATGTTCATGGTAATCTGACGCGTCACGCGCGTCCTAGTATCCGCCGTTGCCGGCAGCACTGAAGATGCGCCCGGAACAAGAAGTACGTCGTCAAAGGTAAGTGCCTCACGAATCTGCATCATCAAACCCCATGCAAAAGCCCGTTTGGCGGTGACCCTATTGCATGGATTGACCCGAAGGAAAAGCCCCAGAACCCAAGTTGTTTGCCCTTGGGTGGGAATAGCACGTCACAAAACGACGCTCGTTGTACAAAACGTGCCGCTGTCAGGGCTTTCCCTTTGTGAATAAACTCATATCTTCCCCGGCATACGCGCGAACACAATAAAGGCAGGCCGACCATGACCACCGACCCCCTTGTCGTCTTTACCCCCTCGGGCAAACGCGGGCACTTTCCCGTTGGCACCCCGATTCTGACCGCCGCCCGACAGTTGGGCGTCGATCTGGATTCGGTTTGCGGAGGGCGCGGCATCTGCTCGAAATGTCAGATCACGCCCAGCTACGGCGAGTTTCCCAAGCACGGCGTCACCGTGTCTGAGGATGCGCTGAGCGAATGGAACGCGGTCGAGCAGCGCTATGACGACAAACGCGGCCTGAAACCCGGTCGTCGCCTGGGCTGTCAGGCCTCGGTTCAGGGTGATGTGGTGATCGACGTGCCGCCCGAAAGCCAGGTCCACCGTCAGGTTGTCCGCAAGGCGGCTGCTGCACGCGCCATCACCATGGACCCTGCGACTCGTCTATATTTCGTGTCGGTGGAAGAGCCCGACATGCACTCGCCCACAGGCGATCTGGAACGGCTTGAGCGTGCCTTGCGCGAACAGTGGGAAATTGACGCCGTCACCGCCGATCTGTCCCTGATGTCCAAGCTGCAACCGGTTCTGCGCAAAGGGAAATGGGACGTCACGGTCGCCGTTCACAAAGGCCACAAGGACCCGGTGGCCCGCATCGTCGAAATCTGGCCTGGCCTGCACGAAGGGGGCCTTTATGGTCTGGCCATTGACCTCGGCTCAACCACGATTGCGGCGCATCTGACCGATCTGGAGACCGGTGAGGTCAAGGCATCCTCGGGCCTGATGAACCCTCAGATCCGCTTCGGTGAGGACCTCATGAGCCGTGTCTCCTACGCCATGATGAACCCCGGCGGCGATCAGGAGATGACCAGAGCCGTGCGTGAGGCGATCAATGACCTGACCACCTCGATCGCGGAAGACGCCGAAATTAACGCCAGCCTGATCGTTGAGACCGTATTTGTCTGCAACCCGGTCATGCACCACCTGCTGTTGGGTCTGGACCCGGTCGAGCTGGGGCAAGCTCCGTTCGCGCTGGCGACGTCCGAGGCGATGTCCCTGCCCGCGCATGAGATGGGCCTGACTACGATGAACCCGCGGGCGCAGATCTACATCCTGCCCTGCATCGCCGGTCACGTGGGTGCCGACTGTGCCGCCGTTGCCCTGTCGGAAGAGCCCGGCAAATCTGAAGATCTGGTGCTGATCGTTGACGTAGGCACCAATGCCGAAATCCTGCTGGGCAATACCAGTCGTGTTCTGGCCTGTTCCTCGCCTACAGGGCCTGCGTTTGAAGGTGCCCAGATCAGTTCGGGCCAGCGCGCCGCCCCCGGCGCGATTGAGCGGATCGAGATTGATCCAGTCACCAAGGAACCCCGGTTCCGCGTAATCGGGTCCGAGAAATGGTCCAATGAGGACGGGTTCGATCAGGACATCGCAACCACCGGCATCTCTGGCATCTGTGGCTCGGGCATCATCGAGGCGGTAGCCGAGATGCGCATCGCGGGCCTTTTGGACGAAAGTGGCCTGATTGGATCAGCCGAGCAAACCGGCACCTCGCGATGTGTCCCAGAAGGGCGCACAAACTCTTACCTGATCCATGACGCAAGTGCCGAAGGTGGCCCTCGGATCACTGTCACCCAAGGTGATATCCGGGCTATTCAGCTGGCCAAATCGGCGCTTTATGCCGGTGCGCGTCTGTTGATGGACGAGATGGAGGTCGACAAGGTAGATCGCGTGGTTCTGGCGGGCGCCTTCGGGGCGCATATCTCGACCAAGCACGCGATGGTTCTGGGTATGATCCCGGATGCACCGCTTGACAAGGTTTCCAGCGCAGGTAACGCGGCCGGTACCGGTGCCCGGATCGCCCTGTGCAACATCGGATCGCGCGCCGAGATCGAGCGCGTCGTGCGCGAGATCACCAAGATCGAGACCGCAATCGAGCCAAAGTTCCAGGATCATTTTGTCGCCGCCAACGCGATCCCGCACAAATCCGACCCGTTCCCGGAGCTCGCACAGGTCGTCACCCTGCCCGCGCCGTCCTTCAACACAGGCGGTGGGGATTCCGACGCCAGCGGCGGACGTCGTCGTCGCAGGCGTTCGTAAGAAACAGTGCTAAAGTAGTGGAAGGCTCACACCCTTTGTGGGCCTTCTCTGACCCGGATTTTCATGTCCCACCTTTCCGCGAAAGCCTGATTGCGTTTCAAGGAAAAGGTCAGTGGCAGATTGCAACCTGATCCAGTCTGGTTGCAACATCACGAAACGCATCCGCAAACCCGATGTTTTCATCATGCCTTGCATGTAGCGAAAGTCAGAGACTGCCGCTTCGGAAAACCGTGGCGTACCAGTAGATTGTCAATGTGCTGATTTCGCCATGTGCATGGAGCGGGTAACGGGAATCGAACCCGTAACAAGAGCTTGGGAAGCTCGTGTGATACCTTTTCACCATACCCGCAGCACGGTTTTCAATACTGCCCCGATCCGAGTGATGCAAGCCGTATCGCGCTGAACTTTGCCCCGGTTTTGCCTGAAGCGTTGCGGGCTTTGCCTGAAGCGCCAATTGGCACGAATGTCTCGAGAACGCGGATAGCGTGCCGGGGTATTGATGTCACAGGTTTAACCCGAAGCGCTATCAACCTCAGTCACAGAACGAAAAAGGCCGGGCGTTGAACCCGGCCTTTCCAACTTGTTTCTCAAGATCACGCGCGACGGCGACGGCCACCGCCGCGACGACCACCCGCACCACCGGCCGCAGCCGCGTCTTCAGGCGATTTGTTGAACTTGATCCACGCACCACCGTGCGGGTCGTTGTTGGTCAACAGGTTGGCGGCGCGGATCGCCTCCATTTCTTTGCCTGCGCGCGGCAAGGTCGAGCCCAGACCGAATAGCTGACAGAAGGTTTCATCATCCATATCAGCAGGCAGGATGATGCCTTTGGCCTCAACCTCGGCCTTCTTCTCGGCCAGTTTCTTCGGACCAACTGGCAAAGCCACCGGATTCATGATCGCCGAGGTCATACCAGCGCCCATCGCCATCGGCAGGAAGGCGTTGTTGATGCCATGGCGGTTTGGCAAACCAAAGGACACGTTCGACGCACCGCAGGTAGTGTTCACGCCCAGTTCCTCGCGCAGACGACGGACCAGAGCGAACACCTGCAAACCAGCCGTTGCCATTGCACCAATCGGCATCACCAGCGGGTCAACCACGATGTCATGGGCGGGGATGCCGAAATCAGCAGCGCGCTCAACGATCTTCTTGGCCACTTCGAACCGTACATCGGGGTCTTCGGAAATACCTGTGTCGTCGTTTGAGATCGCAACAACCGGCACGTTGTACTTCTTGACCAGCGGCAGAACCAGCTCCAGTCGATCTTCCTCACCCGTTACCGAGTTCAGCAGCGGACGGCCTTCTGCCGCCTCCAGGCCAGCCTCCAGCGCGCCGGGAACCGATGAATCGACGCACAGCGGCACATCAACCAGACCCTGAACCATCTCGACGATCTTGCGCATCAGCGGCGGCTCGGTCTCGTTCGGGTTGGGGTTCGAGTTGTAAACAACGCCTGCGTTGATATCCAGAACGGTCGCACCTGCAGCGACCTGCGCCAGTGCGTCTTTCTCAACGGTCGAAAAATCGCCCGCCTCAAGTTCAGCGGCCAGTTTCTTGCGGCCCGTAGGATTGATCCTCTCGCCGATCACGCAGAACGGTTCGTCAAAGCCCAGGACGGCGGTTTTTGTTTTTGATTCTACGACTGTACGGGTCATGTCCGTTCCTTAAGCGTTGACAGGCTTCGCCGAAGCGCCGCCGTTGTTGATGGCCCAGTTGGCGTTGGTCTTGATGCCGCCAAGGGGGAAGAAGTGTACGTTGGTGATGTTGAAATCCGGGTTCGCCGCTTTGTACTCGGCCAGCTCGGTGATCACATCATTCGGCTCATAAGGCAGCAGCAGCTTGGAGACATCCATGGCGCGCTTTTGCAGAACTTTCAGCGACGGACCAACGCCACAGGCGATGGCGAACTTGATCAGGGTCTGCAGCTTGGCAGGACCTGCGATACCGATATGGACCGGGATGTCGATCCCCGCCTCTTTCAGGCCGTTCGCCCATTCGATGATCGGCTTCGCGTCGAACGCGAACTGCGTGGCAAGCGCCATCTCGGCGTCGGTGGTTTCGCTGAATTTCTGTTTCCAGCGCAGCGCATCGTCGACGTTCTTGGTCGAGCCGTCCGGGTCGATGTCCTTGTTGCCCTCGGGGTGACCGGCAACGTGCAGGCGTTTGAACCCGGCTTTGTCGAACAGGCCGGATTCCAACAGTTGCATCGAGCTGTCGAAATCACCATGGGGTTTGCTCACGCCACCTGCCAGCAACAGCGCCTGATCAACACCTGCTTCGCCCTGATACATCGAGATCCAGTTCTCCAGCGTCGCGGCATCCTTGATGATGCGCGCCGGAAAGTGCGGCATGACCGGATAGCCTTCGGCGGCGATGCGCTTGGCGGTTTTCACCATGTCTTCGATCGGAGTGCCCTCGATATGGGCGATGTAGACACGGGTGCCTTCGGGCAGCAGCGCGCGGAAATCTTCGACTTTTTCGGCGGTGCGCGGCATTACCTCGATCGAGTAGCCCTGCAGAAAGGCTTCGACGGTCGGATTTACAGGGCCGTTTTCGGCGGCATCACGTTTCTTGAAATTCAGCAAAGCCATTGCGGCCTCCCATATAGATTTCGGGCTCATGCCCAACCGTCATTCGCGATCAGTGCCTTGATGCGGTCCTGATCGTATTCCGTTTCCAGACGCACGGCCTGCGCCTCGGCAATCTCGGACGGGTCGCCCTCAACCGCGAAAGGCTTGGCTTTGCGCCATTCGGCCAGATAGGCATCACTGTCCTTGGCGTTCACCTTCATGGCGGCGCGGTCGATGGCTTGTTCAAACCGTTCTTCCAACTGCCGCTTTGCCCCGCGTCGGCCTTTGCCGACGATGACCTGAGCGGGAATGTCGCGCCAGTACACGATGGTGACGTCAGGCATAGCTGTGATTCCTCCTAATCATTGGGGCGGTTCTAAACGTCTATAACGGGGTAAGGCGGTCGGTTTTCGACACCCAGCGCCTTCCAAGCGACCTTTTTGTTTATGACGGTGTACAGTCGTTTTAGCCGGGTTTCATAGAAAACCAGATATCAAAACTTTCAACGCTTACATGAGGATGGCTCAACACAAGCAAAAGCCCCGGGCGGCAACACCGTCCGGGGCTTGTTTTTAAGGGCGTTTTCGGCCTTAGCCGACCAAGCCACCATCGTCGCGCGTGACCGCGATGATGGCCGAACGTGGCACGGCATCGCCGCCTTCGGGCCAGTGGCTGTTGCCGTCCTCACCAGGGTGCTGGACGCCTACGAACATGGTGCGGCGATCCGGCGACCAGCTGAGGCCGGTGATCTCGCATTCATTCGGGCCGACCAGGAAGCGGCGGATTTCACCGGTGACCGGGTCTCCTGCCAGCATCTGGTTGTTGCCCTGCCCTTCGAAATCGCCCTCGTTCGAGTATTTGCCATCGGTCTGGATCCACAGCAGGCCGTTGCTGTCGAATTTCAGACCATCGGGCGAGTTGAACATGTTGTCGGCAGTCACGTTGTCAGAACCCGCATTGGCATCCTGATGCACGGTCGGGTTGCCCGCCAGCACATAGAGATCCCATGCAAAGCCGGACGCGGTATGATCGCCACCTTCGGGACGCCAGCGTACGATCTGGCCATAGTTGTTGGCCTCACGCGGGTTCGGACCGTTGACCGAGGTGTCATCTCCACCGGCATTCGGCTTGACGCCCCGGTTCTTGTTGTTGGTCAGACAGCAGTAAACCTCGGCCACGTTCGGGTTGGCAGCCACCCATTCGGGGCGGTCCATGGTGGTCGCGCCCACGGCAGACGCGCCCTGACGGGTGTGGATGCTGACTTCAGCCTGCGAGGCCAAACCGGTTGTCTCGGGCGTCAGGTCCAGCCATTCACCGGTGCCGTCATCGTTGAACTTGGCGACCGACAGCGTGCCGTTTTCCAGCAGAGCGTTGGTATCGACGCCCGCCGCATAGACACCGTCCGAGACGAAACGGTACAGGAACTCGCCGCGCTCATCATCGCCCATGTAGACAACAACGCGACCGTCATTGTTGACCACAGATTCGGCATTTTCGTGCTTGAACCGGCCCAAAGCAGTCAGTTTGCGTGGGGTCGACGTTGGATCGGTTGGGTCGATCTCGACCACATAACCGGCGCGGTTCGGTTCATTGGGGTTCTTCGAGACGTCAAAACGCTCGTCGATCTTGGCCCAGCCATAGCCCCAATCCTTGGACGAGACGCCGTAGCGCTTCAGCTCGGCGCTGACTTCGTGGGCTTCGTCTTCAGCCGAGAAGTAGCCGTTGAAGTTCTCTTCGCAGGCCAGATAAGTGCCCCAAGGCGTCATGCCGTTGCCGCAGTTGTTCCAAGTGCCCTTGGAGGTCGTGCCGGTCGGATCAGCAGCGGTTTTCATAAGGTCATGGCCCGCAGCTGGTCCGGTGATGGTCATGTCGGTCTGCGGTGTGATGCGGCGGTTATACGGGCTGTCCTTGACGATGCCCCATTTGCCGTCGGTATTGGCAATCTCGACCACTGTCACGCCATGCGCCATCATGCCCTTGGCGACATCATCGTCCGAGGCCGCCTTGGCATCGGGGTTGTTGCCCCACAGAATATCACGGTTGGTGTATTCATTGTTCACGACCAGCAGAACGTGACCGTCATGGAAGAAAACGTCCTGACCGTCGGTGTTGTCGCCAAAGGCGCGCTCCTGACTGGCGGCGGTGCCACGGGTCGCAGGATCGAATTCAGGCGCGTCGGACCACAACGGATCGCCCCAGCGCACCATAACCTCGGCCTTGTAGCCTGTGGGTACCACCACCTCATCGGCGGTGGAGACCTGAATCGCTTCGAACGAAAACCGATCAGCTGACGCGCGCGCACCTGTGGGCAGAAGCGAGCCGCCTACTGCGGTAAAGCTGCCCATGGCCAAAACGCCCCCAAGAAACCCACGCCGCGACAAGGCGCGCTCGACCACGCGGTCGAATTCACATTCTTCGGGGCGTGGATTTACGACTTCATCAAATTCATCAAAGGACAGGGTGCGCTCATCTTTCATGGCAGTCTCCGTATCTGGCTGTAGGCTTGAAGAGAATCCCGAAATGGGGATCGGCACAGGAATTGCATCTCAGTATGAACGCTGTGTTACACTCACGTTAAATTCAAAATTGAAATCACTTGCGCGTCGGCGAGACCCCGCCTAGGGTCAACTTAACTCGAAAATCGGAGGGCGTTACGAATGGCGCCCAAGCGTCCCAAAGGTGCGGGCGCGTTCCCGAAGGCGGTCGAAAGCCCCGCGCCGGCAAGACCCGATCCAGATGCACTCTATGCGGCGTTGGATCTGGGGACAAATAGCTGCCGCATGTTGATAGCCCAACCCAAGGGGAGCGGGTTTCATGTGGTCGACAGTTTCTCCAAATCCGTGCAGTTGGGCGCGGGTCTGGAACGCACGGGACGGTTGTCTCGGGCATCGATGTCACGCACCGTTCAGGCGCTGCGTATTTGTCAGCAAAAGTTGAAGCGCAACAAGGTCAAACGGATGCGTCTGGTCGCAACCGAGGCCTGTCGGCGCGCCAAGAACTCGCGCGATTTTATCCGGCAGGTGCGACGTGAAACCGGCCTGAATCTTGAGATCATCCAGCCCGAAGAAGAGGCCCGCCTGGCGGTCATCTCCTGCGCGCCGCTGGTGTCAACCAAGACGGACCAGTTGTTGGTCGTGGACATCGGTGGCGGCTCGACCGAGCTGGTCTGGATAGACATCTCATCCGTACCACGCCGCGACCGACCGGCGGCGATCATGCGTTTGCACAACGGGTTTCACACCTCCGACAGCCCATTCCCTGCCGCCAAGGTCGTGGACTGGATCAGCGTCCCGCTGGGCGTCGCAACCCTGCGCGACCAGTTTCATGACGTCGAGGATGACTCGGCCCGGTTTGCCCTCATGAGCTGGTTTTTCGAAGAAAACCTTGCCGATTTCGCCCCCTACAAAGACGAACAGACCCGAGCGGGTTTTCAGATTGTCGGCACCAGCGGCACGGTGACAACCGTTGCGGCCTCGCATCTGGGCCTGAAGCGGTATGACCGGACCAAGGTGGACGGTTTGCGCATGACCAGCGATCAGATTGACAAAGTGATACGCGGGTATTTAGAACTCGGCCCTCACGGGCGACGTCGGGACCCTCGGATTGGGGATGACCGGCAGGCCCTGATCATGTCCGGCTCGGCCATTTTGCAGGCCCTTTTGCGTTGCTGGCCCACCGACCGCCTGTCTGTGGCGGACCGGGGGCTGCGTGAAGGCCTGCTTTATGCGCAGATGAGCGCGGACGGCGTATTGGAAGACGGACCGTTCTGATGGCGAAGACACCGAGTGGAAAAAACACCTCAGGCCGCGGACAGCGTGACCTGAAGGTCAAGGTAAAGACCGCGCGTGGGCGTAAGCTCAGCTCAACGCGTTGGTTGGAACGACAGCTGAACGACCCCTATGTCAAACGCGCGAATACCGAAGGGTATCGCGGGCGGGCGGCGTTCAAGATATTGGAACTGGATGAGAAATTCCGGTTTCTGGTCCCCGGCGCGCGCGTCGTCGATCTGGGCTGTGCGCCCGGTGGCTGGCTACAGGTCGCGGTCAAGCGGGTGAATGCTTTGGGCGAGAAAAGCGGTAAGCGTATCGGCACCGTTCTGGGTGTTGACCTGCAAGAGGTCGAACCGGTTGCAGGGGCAACGGCCCATGTGCTGGATTTCATGGAAGATGACGCGGACCTCAAGGTCAAGGAATGGCTTGGCGGCAAGGCCGATGTTGTGATGTCGGATATGGCCGCCTCGTCCTCGGGTCACAAGCAGACCGACCATTTGCGGATCATGGCCCTGTGCGAAACAGCCGCTTATTTTGCCTTTGACGTGCTGGATGACGGCGGCACCTTTGTCGCCAAGGTTCTGGCCGGTGGTGCCGAGGGCGATCTGCAAAAGCTGCTCAAGCAGAAATTTGACAAAGTCGCAAACGTCAAACCGCCTGCATCGCGTTCGGACAGTTCCGAGAAGTTCGTGGTTGCAACAGGGTTCCGAGGCGGCGCCTAATCTTCAAGCGCGATCTGACCAGCTAGCCGCTGTTCGCGCAGTGACGCGGCGGCGATGCCTTGCAGCATCAGCCCCTCACCATGGTTCAGGTCAATCGCTTTGCGGTCCCGAAGCTGCGCGATCCGTTGATCCATTGAGACCTGCCTGCCCCGTGCGCTAGGCTGTTTCAAAACCTGATCCGACATGTGACACCTATTACGACCCTTTGGCCTGACACCCTCGGATACAGGTCTAAGGGTGAAATCTGCCGGCATGATGGCGCAACGTGGGCGCGTTGGGGCCGTTCTTATGGCCCGAGTTGTCGGGACAGCTCTTGCAGGTTTGGATCATTAGGTATGCGCTGCAAGCCTTCTTGCACGACTGCACGCGCGGCTTGCGGCCCGCGATTGATCTGTGCCAGCTGCACAAGCATCGGCCAGGCTTCGACGCGTTGTGGGTCGAGGGTCACAACCTCACGAAAGGCACGCTCGGCGGCGGGTGCGTTGCGAAACGTCAGTGCCATGCCACCCAGTACCATGTGGGTTTCAGGGAAATCCAGACGGTTTGCGATTGCCCCCTGCCACTCGGCGGTAACTTGACCAGCCAAGACCCGCTGGTCCTCGGTCATCGCCTCGGGCGGAATTGTCAGGACTTCTTTGGCAGCCGAAATCCGGACGTTGCGCAGCGGGTCCGAGAGCAATGGCTCCAACCGCTGCACCTGATCGCGGGGAGAGGCCTGACGCTGCAACGTCACAGCGTTGGCCCGAACCAGCGGATCGGCATCTGTCAGCAATTCCGCCGTGGCGTCGGCCACCTGACGCGAGCCAAAGGGCTGCAGCAGATACGCCGCTGTTGCGCGCACGATCCCGGCCTGAGACGGATCGGTGGCAATCGCCAGCAACCCGTCGGGACTGTCCGCCTGCCCCGCCATCGCGGGCGCGAAGACCGAACCGAAATGCGGGCCGCGATGGGTTGAGTCCGGAAACCAGCCCTCGATTTGTTCGGCGGCCCAGGGCTGATCTTCGTCGGTGTGGCAATCAGTACAGGCGTCCTGACCAAGGCCCAGATCAGGGCGCGGCACGCGGAAACTGTGATCCCGACGACCGTCGACGCCCATATATACACGCTCGATCATGTGGCAGGTCTTGCATTGCGCGCCTTTGCTGTCCTCTGGGTGGTGATGATGCTCAGCCGTGTCATAGTCCTTATTGGCCAGAGTCGGGAAATCCGGATTGCCAGCCGGAGAATGGCATTGCGTGCAAACCCCGTTGCCCTCCGCCCTCAGCGTTGTGCTATGGGGTTCGTGGCAGTTCATGCAGCCCACGCCCTGCGCGTACATCTTGGACTGCAGGAAGGACCCGTAAACATAGACCTCATCCAGAATCTGCCCGTCCGGGTGATAGGCCCCCGGCCGCAGAAGCGCCAGATTATAGGCGTCGTGATAGGGTGTTCCGGGCAGCGGGTTGCCTTGCTCATGCGCTTCGCGCCGGGAATGGCACCCCGCGCATTGCTGAATTTCCGCTTCGGTCTGACCTTTGCCCCATGACATCGCGAACCCGGCCTCGCCGACCCCTTCGGGCAGCACGCGGCCATTGACCCAGTCGATATGAGCCGAGCCGGGGCCGTGGCAGGCCTCACACCCGACGCCGATCTCAGCCTGCTGAGACTGGTAGCTGCGCGTTTGCGCGTCGTAGTTTTTTTCAAAGCCGGTTGCGTGGCACTCAGCACACCGGGCGTTCCAGTTCTTGTAGGGCCCGGTCCAGTGCAGCCCGTCATCCGGGGGCAAATCCTGATCCGGGTAGAGGTGATACCAGCGCTCGTTTTCCGTGTCCCAGACCACGTCAAAGCTCTGCAGTCGGCCGGGATCGGTTTCGAACAGATATTGCTGCAAGGGTTCAATGCCGACAACCGAGTGGACGCTATGTTCAGTCATCACACCGTCTTTTTCAGTAACCCTAGCCGTCGGGATGGGGCCGCTTTGGTCAAACAGGACCGACATGCCGTCATGCTCAAAGCGGGTGCCATCAAAATCGGCAACCCTCTTACCTGCCCCGACCTCGGTCCAGGCCAGCGCGTGGTGAGAGTTGGCCCAGGCCTCGGCCTCCTCCACGTGACAGGTGGTGCATTGATCCGAACCAACATAGGACTGTGCATCGGCGGCCCCGGCCAATGCGACAAAAAGTAAAACCCATCTCATCCTGGAGCGCTTTCTGCGTCGCGCTGCATATCCATCAGAGCGCCGTTATACTCGGCCCCGAGGATCAGGATCGCCGCGCATAGATACAGAAAGATCAGCGCCGCCATGGCCCCCGCCAACCCGGCATAGGTGGCGCTGTAGCTGGCGAACTGACCAATATAGATGGAAAATCCCCACCCCCCAGCACCCAGCAGAACAAGGGTCAGGACAACACCGGGCAGGATTTGCGTCACCCGATGGCGGCCGGTCGGCAGGATCAGATGCGCCAACAGGATCGTTCCCGCCGGAACCGCAATCGTAAAGGTCCAGCGCAACCGGTCCACCGACAACCAGTTCGAGACATCCACATCCGTATGCTCGGACACCAACCGGGTATAGACCGGCAAGACAACCTCGACCGTGGCGATGATCAGGATCGCGGCACCGCCCAGAATGACCAGTCCAATGCACAAAAGCCGCGTCTTCCAGAACGGCCAGCTGTCTTGATCGTGATAGGCCTGGTTCATCGCGACCCGCACTGCCGCGACCCCGTTCGAGGCAAAATAGACCGCCAGCAAACCCCCGATGGTGATCACCCCCGAGCCCGAGCTTTGCAACACCGCGCGCAGCTCGGATACGATCGGATCTGCCACATCTTTTGGCCATGCGCCAAAAATCAGCTCGATCAACTCATCATTCACATAGCCCTGAGACAGGGCGCCCGCCAGCGCCACGGTGAACAGGACAAAAGGGAAAAGCGCCATCATCATCGACATGGCGACATGGCTGCTCATGACAAAGCCGTTCTTCTCGCCAAAGCGTCGAACGGCCAGGAAAAGTGCCTTTATCAATCGGCCTGATATGGGATTCGCAACACTGGACATACCGGACTCTACCCTGCGCATCTAAAGGGTAGAAGCCACCCAGGTCGAAAATCAATCATATAAATAGTTGAGCGCATTGCATAAACTGATCGCCCTGTGCAGGATCGTATCAAGCGTCTTGCCACATTCAGGTTTGCACATGTCTCTGGACCCAAACAATAAACATGACCTACCCCGCGCGACACTGCCCATGGTGCGTGACACATGCATTGTCGCAACGCTTGTGGTTCTGGGGCTTTATGCGGGGTCCGCGTTCCTGATCCCGCTAACCATGGCCCTGCTGGTCAATGTTCTGATCATCGCGCTCAGCGACCGGATTACGGCGCTGACGCGTGTCCCCGTCTGGGTGGCCAACATCGCAGGCGTCACCGTGGTTCTGGCTGGCCTGTTCATGATCATGTATATCCTCGGCAGTCAGGCCACCCAATTCGCCCGCACCATTGGCACCTATGAGACCCAGTTCGACAATGCGGTGAACCGCATCGCCGGATTGGTCGGCAGTGACGTAACGCGCTTTATCCGGGACAATCTGGTCAGCATCGACATGTCTTATGTCGCGCGTATCCTTCTGGGCAGCGCAACATCCCTGCTGAACCATTTCTTCCTGATCAGCCTCTATGTCGCGTTTCTGATGGCCGAGCGTCTGGCGTTCCGAAAGAAGATCCAGATGGCGGCTGGCACCCCTCAGACCGGGCGGGAATTCGCAGCCATGCTGGATGCGATCTCGTTCAGCCTGCGCCGCTATGTCGGGGTCAAAACCCTGATCAGCCTGATCACGGCAAGCATCAGCTACAGCATCTTTCGCGCGCTGGGCCTTGAATATGCCGAGACATGGGCGGTACTGACCTTTGCGCTGAACTTCATCCCCTCGATCGGGTCGATTATTGCCGTCATCTTCCCCGCGATGATCGCCCTGGTGCAATTCGAAAGCATCGCGCCCTTTCTAGTGGTTGTACTGGGTTGCGGCACCATCCAGTTCCTGATCGGCAATTTCCTGGACCCGGCGATGCTGGGCCGGTCGCTGAACATGTCGACCTTTCTGGTCATCCTCGCCCTGACCTTCTGGACCACCGTATGGGGCCTGATCGGAGCCTTCCTGAGCGTCCCCCTGACCGTCTGTATCCTGATCGTCTTCAGCCATATCCCGGCGCTGAGGCCAGTTGCGATCCTGATGTCTCTGGATGGCAGGCTTGGGGATGACGACAAGGGGGCGATTTCAGGCTAGTTTCGACGCCGCGCGAAAACAATCAAATATAAGGAAGTTGGAATTCCTGTTGGTTTGCGGGCTGCCGCGCTGATAAAGTGTTCGCATTACACGAAAATCCCGAATCCCGGCCCCTGCAGGCATCTGGTTGCGCGGCCTTCCTTTCGGGCCGCAACGGGATATTTTAATGAGCGCACTCAATCAGATCATGGATCTCAGATCCCGCATGGCGCAGTCGATCATTGGACAGACCGAGGTGATTGATCGCCTGCTGATCGGCCTTCTGGCCAATGGCAACCTGCTGATCGAAGGGCTGCCGGGTCTGGCCAAAACGCGCGCGGTCAAGGCCATGGCCAAGAACATGGACGCGCAGTTCAGCCGCATTCAGTTCACACCGGACCTGCTGCCCTCGGACGTGACAGGGACCGAGATCTATCAGCAAACGGACAAAGGCAGCGAGTTCAAATTCGAACCTGGCCCCATCTTTGCCAACATCGTCCTTGCCGACGAGATCAACCGCGCGCCCGCCAAGGTTCAGGCCGCTTTGCTTGAGGCGATGGAGGAACGTCAGGTCACCGTGTCCGGCACCACCCACAAGATGGAGCCGCTGTTCATCGTCATGGCCACCCAAAACCCGATCGAGCAAGAAGGCACCTACCCTCTGCCCGAGGCACAGATGGACAGGTTCCTCATGCATGTGCAGATCACCTACCCTCCGGTCGAGGATGAGGTTGAGGTCATCCGTCTGGTGCGTGGTGAGGACATCGCCGCAGGCAAAGATGCCCCCAAAGAACGTCCGCCAGCAATCCCGCAGGAGGCCATCTTTGACGCCCGTTCCGAGATCGGACAAATCCACGTCTCGGATGCGATGGATCGCTACATGGCCGATATCGTTCAGGCCACCCGCACGCCCGAAGCACTCAGCCCCGAATTGGCAAGTTGGATTGAGATCGGCGCCAGCCCGCGCGCTTCGCTTGCGTTGGATAAATGCGGGCGCGCCCATGCATGGATGAACGAGCGCGACTATGTCGACCCCGCCGATATCCGCGCCATCGCCCATGACGTGCTGCGCCATCGCGTGACTCTCAGCTTCGAGGCGCAAGGATTGGGTAAATCCCCAGATGATGTGATTGCCGATCTGTTGCGTTTGGTTGCATTGCCCTGACCCCTAAGGATACCGGCCGCATGACTCAGACTGCGCCATATTCCAAAGACCCGCGCATCCATGTGGATGCCGACCAGCTTATGCGTCTTGGCCCCCAAGCCCGAGCGCTCAGCCTGTTGCCCCGCCAACCCGCGCGGTCGATCCTGAATGGCCGCCATGCCTCGCGCCTGCGCGGACGCGGCCTGAACTTTGAAGAACTTCGCGGTTATCTGCCCGGTGACGACATTCGGACCATCGACTGGAAAGTCACCGCCCGCACCGGAAACCCCCATGTTAGGGTCTATACCGAAGAACGCGACCGCCCTGCCCTGTTGCTGGTCGATCAGCGTGTTTCGATGTTCTTTGGAACCGTTGCCTACATGAAATCCGTCATCGCCGCCGAGGCCGCGGCGATCGCGGCGCATCGCGTATTGGGTCAGGGAGATCGCGTGGGCGGCCTTGTCTTCAACGATACCAGCGTGGCCGAACATCGCCCTCAGCGCCGCGCAACGGCCCTGACGCGACTGCTGTCTTCTATAGCGACGGCCAACTCTGCCCTGCATGCCGGCCTGACGCCAGAACCGACCGTATCCCTGAACGATATGCTGACCGAAGCCGCGCGCGTCTGCCAAACCAGCGGTTTGATCTGCCTGTTTTCGGACTGCGACGGGCTGGATGACCGGTCAGAAGCCCTGCTCCGCCGCCTTGCAGCGTCGAACGATCTGATCGTCTTCACCATCGCCGATCCAACGTCGCGCAGGTTGGCCCCGGGCCTCAAACTAACCGTCTCGGACGGGGACGCGCAGATTGAAATCGATAGCTCCGATCCCGAGCTTTCCGCGAAAATCCGCGCCGCAATGGAGGATCGCCTTTCGCAGCTCCACAAATGGTCGCGCCGTTATGGGTTCCCTGTGGTTCCCCTGACGACTTCGGAACCGGCGCTGGATCAGTTGCTGCGCTTGTTCGGACATGGCGGAGCGCGGCGATGAGCATCGACACCACCGGGAAATCGCTAGTTGATTTACTGAACATGCTCGAACCCGCGCCCGAGCCTTTGCCCATTTCAATGATGCCGCAGACATGGGGATGGGCTGCCTTGGCGGTCTTGTTGCTGATCGTCTTGTTCGGCGCCGTCTTCGCGATCCGCAAACACAGACACGACAATGCTTATCGACGGGCTGCTCTGGCAGAGTTGTCGGTGCCAGGCATCCCGGCAGCAAAGATTGCCGAGGTGCTGCGGCGGACGGCTTTGGCCGCATACCCAAGGGAGCAGGTCGCAAGTCTATATGGTGACGAGTGGGTTAAGTTTCTAAACCAATCCTCTGATATTGCAGATTTAGACCAAGAATTGAGCCATGCCCTAACCGGCGCGCCCTACAAAACAACCCGCTCAAACGAAGACCTCAGGCAAATGGCCCGGCATTGGGTCAAGTCTCACAAACCATATCGGAGCGCCTGATGTTTTCCTTCGCCGCTCCCTGGGTCTTTCTCTTGCTGCCTTTGCCCGCAGCCGTGTATTTCCTCGTCCCACCTCGGCGTGAGAAAACGGCCTCGGTCCGCATTCCCTTCTTTCGCCGTGTCGCGCAAGCTGCTGGTATTGATCCGAAATCCGGGTCTGTGATCCGAAACCGCGCCAGACTGCAAACAGCCAGTGTCATGGCTATCTGGCTGCTGCTGGTTCTGGCCCTCGCCAGACCCGAGCGTTTGGGCGAGCCAATTGTGATCGAGAAATCCGCGCGGGATGTTGTTCTTGCCTTGGATATCTCAGGTTCGATGGATCAGCGCGACTTTCAGACTGACTCTGGCACGCCGATGCAGAGGCTCGACGCCGTCAAAGGCGTCTTGAAACAGTTCATTGCCGAACGTGATGGCGACCGGATGGCCCTGATCATCTTTGGCACTCGCGCGTTCATTCAGGCCCCCTTCACCGAAGACCTCAATAGTTTGAACGGCTTCCTGGATCAAACTCAAGTCGGCATGGCCGGTCCAAACACGGCGCTTGGCGATGCTATTGGCCTTGGAATACGCACGTTCGAGTCAAGCGAAGTGGACCAGCGCCTGATGATCGTTCTCAGCGATGGGGCGGATACCTCAAGCCGCATGACGCCGGTAAACGCCTCAGCCATTGCTGCCGAAAAAAACGTGGTCATCTACACGATTGGCGTCGGAGATCCGAACGCCTCGGGCGAAGATCGCGTCGACCTGCAGGCCTTGCAGGACATAGCCGACCGCACGGACGGAGAGTATTTCTTTGCCGACGATACGACAGCTTTGGCGCAAACCTATGCGCGAATTGATGATTTGAACCCACGAACCGTTGAAACCCAAAGCTATCGACCCCGTCAAAGCCTGTCCTATATTCCATTGCTGCTGGCGCTGATGGCCATTCTGATCAGCACAGCCGGGTTCCATTTCTCCCACCGAAAAAAGGGAGTTAGCTGACAATGGACCTAACGGATTTCCATTTTATTCGAGTGTATTACCTGTTGCTCCTCATCCCCATGGCGGTCCTGTGGTGGAGGATCAGACCCAAACCCTCGCGCCAATCTGAACGGACTTCCGGGATCGCGCCCCATCTTGCCGCCGCCCTGCAATTGGGCGCGGAGGAGACCCGTCGAATTCATCCCATCGACGTCGCCATGATCATCGCCTCACTTGTCACCCTCGCAGCTGCAGGGCCGACATGGTCGCGCGCACCCAATCCGCTGATCGCGGATAATGCGCCGCTGGTGATCGCCCTCAAAGTCACCGAAAGTATGGAGACCTCCGATCTTGCGCCTTCGCGCTTGGACCGGGCCAAGTTCAAAATCGCCGACCTGATCACCGAACGCGCCGGAGCGCGCACCGCACTGATCGCCTATGCCGGCACCTCGCACAGCGTTGCGCCTCTGACCGAGGATGCCAACATTCTGCGCCCGCTGCTTGAGGGGCTGACGCCAGCCGTGATGCCCAAGCAAGGTGATGCCGCCGCTGATGCCCTGACGCTGGCGCAATCCATTTTGGACGAAAGCGAGAGCCCGGGTGCGGTTTTATTCGTTCTGGACGATCTTGATCCATCTCAGGTTCCTGATCTAAGCACCTCAACTCATGATCTTTTCTTCCTGACCATGCTGCCCGATGGCGACCGGATCGCGCAGCTGGGAAATGTCCAAGGTGCTTCGACTATTGCGTTTACGGATGACGACCGGGATATCTCTCGGCTGCAACGCCAAATTCAGTCGGCCTATACCGCAGCCCTGAACGATGACGATCGTTTGGACTGGCAAGACAAGGGTTGGATGCTGGCCTGGCCGGCTGCGCTGCTGTCGCTTTTGTGGTTCCGCAAAGGATGGGTGATCCGATGGGCGTTTTTGGCGCTGTTCGTCCTTCCGCCCTCGGGCGCACGCGCCGAGGGTTGGCGGGATTGGTTCCTGACATCGGATCAGCAGGGGCAAATTGCGATGAACCAGAAGCGGTTTGGAGACGCGGCCGAGCTGTTTGAGGACCCGTATCACAAGGGCTATGCCTATCTCAAAGACGGACAATATGAACAGGCCTCTGAGATTTTCGCAGGTTTGAATACGGCCGAGGCCGCTTTTGCCGAAGGTATGGCCCGTATCCGAAACCGCGAGTACCGCCCCGCAATTACGGCGTTTGAAGTCGCTCTGGAACGTCGCCCGAATTGGCCAGAGGCGCAACATAACCTTGAGGTCTCTAAAGCCATCTTGGACTTTGTCGAAACGACCCGGGAACAGTCGGACACAGGTGAAGACGCTGGGATTGGTGCGGACGATACGGTCTTTGACAATGACGACGCGCGGGGCAGTGAAACCACGGTTCAAGCGCCCAAGGATGGACCGCAAACGCTGAATGCGGAGCAATGGATAAGCACCATTGATACCGACATGCAGGATTTCCTGCGCAACCGTTTCCTGTTGGAAAATCAGGAGCGAACAGAATGAGATACGCGCTCCTCTTCATTCTCCTATTCCCGGTATCCGTCGTCGCGCAAGGCCGCGAAACGACCGCCCCGCAGATCACGGTTGAAGCACCGGAGGAGCCCGTCATCGTCGGCCAGCCAGCGATTGTTCGGATCAAGGTTCTGGTGCCGACCTTCATGCCACAACCGCCGGAATTTCCCTCTCTGGAGCAACAAAACCTTTTGGTGCGCCTGCCTGAACGAGCCTCGGGGCCAGTCAGCGAGACCGCAAACGGAGAGACATGGTCGGGTGTTCAGCGCAGCTATCGTGTGTATCCTCTGATTGCCGGCGACATCACATTCGACGCGCAGACAGTTGCCGTAACCTATGCCGATCCCGCGACAAACGCCCCGGTTCAAGCCTTGGTTGACCTGCCTCCGGTCAAGGTCACAGCCAAAATACCGGATGGCGCGGAAGGCCTGGACCCGTTGATCATCGCAACCGGGTTCACCCTTGAGCAGAATCTCGAAGGCCCAACCGACATGCAGGCCGGGGATGCCATTACGCGCGAGTTGACTGCGCGTATCTCTGGCACAACGCCGCTGTTGATCCCGGTTCTGACACCGCAACAGCAAAGCCCGCTGCTGCGCGCTTATCCCAAGGAACCCCGGATTTCAGAATCTGAGGAACGTGGAGTTTTGTCCGGCCAACGCCTGGAAGAGGTCGTGTATATCGCGCAGCAGGAAGGTGATGCGCAATTGCCGCCGGTATCCATCGACTGGTTCAACCTGCAGACCAACCAGATTGAAACCGCCTATATTCCGGAGACAGAGCTGACGCTTGCGCCGCCGAAATGGCAGCCGCCCAATTTGGCAGAGGTCTTGAAAGCGGGCGCGTTGGTCGCAGTTGTCCTTATCGCAATTGGCGCGTTGGTGCGATTTCTCTACCCACGCTACAGCGATCTGCGACAGGCACGGCGAAATCGGTACCTGGCATCACGACAATATGCCGTGGATACTTTGAAGACAGCAGTACAAGCCCATGATTTAACGGCAACTTATACCGCTTTGGAGCTTTGGAAAATGCGCGGCGGACCGCTTGAAAATGCGCGGAATCTAGAGGAATGTCTGACCCGTATCGGAGCTGCGCGGTATTCAGGCCGCAATAACACGGAGGACTGGGGCCGCGCCCTTCAAAACGTGGCCTCGTTGCGAGGTCCGGTAGCGCGCGACAGGGATGCTTTGCCTCCGCTCAATCCTTAGTCAACTCTGGCAATTCGCGATCAATTTGCTGCGGTCGATCAGGCGCAGGCGCCCGTAGCCAAGTTCGACCAGACCCAGATCCACCAGACGATGCAGATTGCGGTGCAAGGTGGGTTGAGAAACCGCCACCATCGCAGCCAGTTCTTCCTGCGAGACAACGATCCAACCACCGTCATTCGAAGCCCCTTCGTCGAGATGCAACAGACGCAGCACAAGGCGTTTCTCGGTGCCTGTTACGGCCAGATTGGCCGTGATACGCAACGCGGTTTTCATATTCTCACGCGTCAACGCATAGAAATCGCGTATGTATTCCGGATTGTCCTGCACCAGCCTTTCAATCCGTGATGAGGGAAAGAACAAGGCCCGGGTCTTTTGCATGGCCATAACACTGACAAGACGCTGCGCTTCTGCAAACAGTGCAAGATCCCCGATCCAAAACCCGCGCCCATCGCGATGTACGACAAACTCCTGCCCGTCATCCGCTGGCGCCGTGATCTGCACCGACCCGTTGAGGACCGCGTGAATTCCATTGGCCGTGTCGCCATAATGATAGAGCGTTTCACCCGCATCAAAGTTCTTGCGCACCGCGCAAGACATAAGATCGCTCTGAAACCTGTGCCCGCGCCCTCCAAACCATTCCGATTGGGTCAGGGTGCGAATATCTTCATCTACATCAAACATTTGTATCTTTGAAATCTCTCATATGATAGGTTTTCGATACATTTCATAGCTTAAACTAGTCTCGTTAGATTCTCGGAAAAATAGATCATTTTTCGTCTGATAATCAACAACTTGTTCGCGGCCATCTGTCTTGCAACAGCCGATGCCACTAAACAAAATTGCCGGGCCAATAATTCCCGTCTACTAAGGAGTATTCCATGTCACCTCCACTGGAAATTGCAAACAACTGGCGCAAGGCTCTGCGCAGGGTCGCTGTCACGACCGTTGCCGTTGCGCTTTCCCTGCCTGCCTGGGCACAGGACCAGAAGCCTAATATTCTTGTGATATGGGGCGATGACATTGGTCAGTCGAATATCTCGGCCTACACGATGGGTATGATGGGGTATCAGACGCCCAATATCGACCGCGTTGCCAAGGAAGGTATGATCTTTACTGATTACTATGGTGAGCAGTCCTGCACAGCGGGCCGGTCATCCTATATCATGGGGCAATCCGTGTATCGGACGGGTCTGTCCAAGGTCGGCCTTCCAGGCGCGGATTTGGGAATGCAGGTCGAAGATCCCACCATTCCGGGTCTGTTGAAAGACCACGGCTATGTCACCGGTCAATTCGGCAAGAACCACCTGGGTGACAAAGATGAACATCTGCCGACAAACCACGGTTTTGACGAGTTCTTTGGCAATCTTTATCACCTGAATGCCGAAGAAGAACCGGAAAACGAAGACTATCCCGGTGATCGCATTCTGGCTGACGGTCGCACCTTCCGCGAAGCGTACGGCCCGCGCGGTGTGATCAAATCCAAATCCGATGGCACGATCGAAGACACTGGCCCCCTGACCCGCAAGCGTATGGAAACCGTGGATGATGAAACCGTGGCCGCCGCCATCGACTTCATCACGCGCGCCAATGAGCAGGGTCAACCCTTCTATGTCTGGTGGAACGGCACCCGGATGCACTTCCGCACCCACGTCAAGGACGAGATGCGCGCCAAGGCCAACGAAATCTCGGGTCGTGTGGCCGACGAGTACACCGCAGGCATGATCGAACATGACATGCATGTCGGGCAACTTCTGGATTTGCTGGACGAGCTTGGCATCGCAGACAACACGATCGTTCACTACTCCACCGACAACGGCCCGCACATGAACACGTGGCCGGATGGCGCCTCAACGCCGTTCTGGGGTGAGAAGAATACCAACTGGGAAGGCGGATGGCGTGTGCCCTCGATGGTGCGCTGGCCGGGCCAGATTGAGGCCGGTTCTGTCTCCAACGAGATCGTCCACCATATGGACTGGCTGCCCACCTACCTTGCGATCGCCGGCGACCCCGAGATCAAGGAAAAGCTGAAGACGGGCTACAGTTCGACCGGTATGGGCCGCGATTACAAAGTCCATCTGGATGGCTACAACATCCTGCCGCTGCTGACCGGCGAGGCCACGGAAAGCCCCCGGAAAGAGATCTTCTATTTCTCGGATGATGGCGACCTGACGGCGCTTCGTTTCGAAGACTGGAAGCTGATCTTCCTCGAGCAGAAAGCCTGGGGCACCCTGCGCGCGTGGATCGAACCCTGGACCGAGCTGCGCATCCCGTTGATCATCAACCTGCGCCGCGACCCGTATGAGCGGGCCTACCGGACCTCGAACACCTACTATGACTGGCTGTTGGAGCGGGCTTATTTCCTGGTTCCCGCCCAGCAATATGTCGGTACATTCCTGAGCACGTTTGAAGAGTACCCGCCGCGTCAGAAGGCGGCGAGCTTCAACCTGGATCAGGTAATGGAAAAGCTGACAACGCCGGCCAACAACTAAACTTGGCGCGTAGATCCACCGGGCCGCCCGTCACGGGGCGGCCCTATTCATTCAAGAAACCACCGAGAATTTCATGAAACACGCTGTTCTAAGTGCCCTATTATCAATTGCCCCGGTTGTGTTGCTTGCAGATCCTTTGCCTAGCTGGACGCAAGGCACCTCGAAAGATGCGATTTTGGATTTTGTCGTGGCCGTGACCGATCCTGACAGCCCGGAATATGTCACCCCCGCCGACCGGATCGCGGTCTTTGACAATGACGGCACGCTTTGGGCGGAACAGCCGGTCTATTTTCAGTTCATCTTCGCAATGGACCGTCTGTCCGAACTGGCCACGCAGGACCCCACCATCCTGACCACTCCGACCTTGCAAGCCGCTGCCAAGGGTGATCTGGCCGCCGTTCTGGAAGGCGGTCATGAGGCGTTGATCGAGGTCGTAAACGCCTCGCACTCGGGCATCAGCGTCGAAGAGTTTCAAGCCGCTGTGGCGGATTGGCTGGACAACGCACAACACCCCGAGACCGGCTTGCCCTATGATCAGATGACTTACCAACCGATGGTCGAGCTGCTGCGCTTTCTGCGCGATGAGGGGTTCTCGACCTATATCGTCTCGGGCGGCGGGCTGGACTTCATGCGTGTCTTTGCCGAACAGGCCTATGGTATCCCGCCCGAACAGGTTTTGGGTACCTATGGCACGAGCAGCTATACTCAGGTCGATGGCGTTCCGACCATTGTCAAGGAACCGGGCATCGCCTTTGTCGACGACAAAGAGGGCAAGCCGATCAACATCGAACGCACGATCGGAAAGCGCCCCATCCTTGCCGGAGGCAACTCGGATGGTGATTTCGCCATGCTGGAATGGACCACCGCGGGTGATGGTCCGCGTCTGGGTGTTCTTGTTCATCATACAGATGCTGCACGGGAATGGGCCTATGACCGTGACAGTGCCGTAGGTCGTCTGGTCGACGGGCTGGATCAAGGCCCCGGCATGGGCTGGGTCATTGTGGATATGGCGCAGGACTGGTCGCGCATCTACACTGGTGCAAACTGACCCGCGCCGGAGGCCGCCGCACCCATGTGGACATTGCTTGTTTCTGCCCTCGTTTTTTGTCTCTACGTGACGGCGGGCGTGTTCTCGCTACGCGCGGCGCAGACCGCGCGTACCCCTCAGGGGGCTGTGGGCTGGGTGGTGTTTCTGATCTCGGCCCCGTTCCTTGCGGTGCCTATGTATCTGTTTCTGGGCCACCACCGCTTTCGCGGCTACCGCATCGCGCGGCAGGAAAGCGAGCGGGTTGTCGAAGGCATAAAGACTTTCGCCGACTATTCGAAACCCGATCCCGCGACCATGACACTCAACCCTCGTCCGTTTGAGGTTCTGGCCCACCTGCCCGTCTCGCGCGGGAACGGGGCCGAGTTGCTGGTCGATGGGCAGGCCACGTTCGATGCGATTTTCAAGGCCATTGACGCGGCTGAAAACTACATCCTGATCCAGTTTTACATCATCCGGGATGATGCGCTGGGGCAGGAGTTGCAGCAAAAGCTGATCGCCGCTGCGAAACGCGGTGTGCATGTCCGTTTCATGACGGATGCTGTTGGCAGCTACGGTCTTCCGACCGCTTATCTTGAAACGATGCGCGAGGCCGGGATAGATGTGGGCGACCCAAAGCAGCAACGCGGCCCGAACTTCCGGCTTCAACTGAACTATCGCAATCACCGCAAAACGGTAGTCATTGATGGCGAAACCGGGTTCATCGGCGGCCACAACGTTGGGGTCGAGTATCTGGGCCAAAGCACCCGCTTTGGGCATTGGCGCGATACTCATCTGAAAATGACCGGCCATATCGTGCGGCAGCTTCAACTGATTTTCTGCGAAGACTGGCACTGGGCGCGGAATGAAGACCTGATTGACCAGCTCGATTGGGCAGGCAACGAGTCGGAACAGGACATGAACGCCCTTTTGGTGGCAACCGGGCCAGGAGATGAGACCGAAACCGGTGCCATGCTGTTTTTTTCCGCTATCGCCGAGGCCAGAGAGAGGCTGTGGATCGCCTCGCCTTATTTCGTGCCGGATATCGACATCATGACTGCCCTGCAACACGCGGCCATGCGCGGGGTCGATGTGCGCATTCTGGTGCCGGACGTGATTGACCACCGCCTGCCCTGGCTTGCCGCCTTCGCCTATTTCGATGAAATCCGGGACTGTGGCGTGCGCGTCTTTCGCTACACCGACGGGTTCATGCATCAAAAGGCGTTTGTGGTGGATGATGCTCTGGCCGCGGTGGGCACGACCAATCTGGACAACCGCTCATTCCGGCTGAATTTCGAAGCGATGGCGCTGTTTTTCGACCCGCGCGCGGCGGACGCCGTCAGCCAGATGCTGTCTGCCGATTTCGATAACAGTTACGAGCTGACACGCTCTCTGCCCCAGCAACCGGCCCATATCCGTTTTGGCGCCCCTCTTGCGCGGTTGTTTGCCCCTATTCTTTAAGAGAAAATCCTGTCCTGAAACACGCGCGTCATCAGCGCAACCATATACGCGGTCGACAGGCCAAAGGCCAACAGCCCCGTGACGGCCGCGAAGGATCCAAAAATCCGCAGCGCCTCGCCCAATACGATATCGCCATATCCCAGCGTCGTGAAAGTCACCAGGGAAAAGTAGATGGCCGTATTCCAATCGGGCAGCACATTCAGCAATACCCAGACGATCGCCCAGATCCAGACCTGAATGGTGTGGATGGCGATAATAAAGCCAAGCGCAATCCCGATCGGCACCGCCGTTCCCAGAAACACACCTTTCTTTTCCAGGTTGGCCCCCATTTTCATGATCACAACAGTACACCAGGTCAACAGAAGGATCTCGACCAGAAAACACAGGCCCAGAAAGGTGCTTCCCCAGACAATCTGATGTAGCAAGGTCATGTTTTTACGTCCTGAATCAAGCTGCGATACGGTCGCCTCAGCATGACCTTTGCGGCGGTCAAGCACAAGGGCGCACGCCTTTGTTGCACATCAATGCCCAGTCGGCACTGGACAGCGGATCAAACAGTTGCACATCTAGGACGAAAAGCGAGGCGGATCATGCTGTTGTCGATTGAACATGTTCACAAGACCTATCCCGGTGGACGGCCTGTGCTACAGGATGTCTCGCTGACGCTGGACCATGGCCAGACGCTGGCACTGACCGGCGAAAGCGGCAGTGGCAAATCCACCTTGCTGAACCTTTCAGCCGCGCTTGATCATTTCGACGCCGGAGAGATCACGCTGGATGGTATTGCTCTGTCACATCTGGACGATGCCGGGCGCGCCGGGCTTCGACGGAAACATGTTTCGCTGGTGTTTCAGCAGTTCAACCTGATCCCGTCGTTGACGGTCGCCCAGAACCTGTCCTTCCACGCACGGCTGGCAGGTTGCCACGACCTCGAATGGGAGGCGCACCTGGCGGATCGTCTCGGCCTGAGCGATCTTTTGCCCCGCTTCCCCGAGCGTCTTTCCGGCGGTCAGCAGCAACGCGTCGCCATCGGGCGCGCAATGGCCGTGCGGCCTAAGCTGCTGCTCGCGGATGAGCCGACGGGCAATCTGGATGAAACCGCCAGTGCGGCTGTGCTCGACCTGATGCTGTCTCTGGTAACTGAGTCCGGCGCCGCGCTGCTGTTGGTGACGCATTCGCATGACATTGCAGGCCAACTGGATCGCAGAGTTCATCTGGCAGGCGGGCGCATTCAATGACGGCAGCCACAATACAGGCGCTAACGTCTCATTGGCGACGCCATTGGTTGCAGCTTGCGACGTTACTGATCGGGATCGCATTGGCAACAGGGCTTTGGTCGGCGGTTCAGGCGATCAATGCCGAGGCCCGCGCCAGTTACGCTCGGGCCAATGCGCAGCTTGCCTTGGGTCAGTTCGATGAGTTGCGCGATCCTTCGGGGGTGATCCCGCTGGCCCGCTATGCCGAGCTGCGCCGCGCCGGGTGGCAGGTGGCAGCGGTGCTGGAAGGGCCTTATCGTATACAGGGCCAAACGCTGCGCGTGCTCGGCGTCGATATGCTCGCCTATCCAGCCCTCCCTGCGATCACCGAGGCTGAGGCCGAAACAGATCCTGCAGATATCCTGACGGCACCGGGCCGCTTGCTGGCTTCGGCTGAGTTGGCCACCCTATTGCAGTCGCAGGACGATCTGCCACCGGTGCTGATCACATCCGAGCTTCCTCCGGATGTGATCCTGACCGACATAGGAGTCGCCGAAACCTTGCTCGGTGCGCCCGGTCAGATTTCGCGCCTAGTGGTTCTGCCAAACCAACCCCGTTCGGCCCCTCCACTGTCCGAAATCGCGCCGGAGTTAGAGCGGATCAGCCCCGCCTCACAAGTCGATACCGCGCAGCTGACCGACAGTTTCCACCTGAACCTGACCGCGTTTGGAATGCTGTCCTTTGCCGTTGGGCTGTTCATCGTCAATGGTACGGTTGGTCTGGCCTTTGCGCAGCGTCGCGGCATGATCCGAACCTTGCGTGCGCTGGGGGTGTCGATGCGTCGGCTGGTCTGGTTGATCCTGGCCGAGCTGACCCTTCTGGCCCTGATCGGGGGCATCATCGGCCTGATCCTGGGCTTCTTCCTCGCCGGAGCGCTTTTGCCAGATGTGGCCGCCACATTGCGCGGTCTCTACGGCGCACCTGTCACCGGGCAATTGACCCTCCAACCCGTATGGGCGTTGGCCGGACTAGGAATGGCGCTCGGAGGGACCCTGATCGCCAGCGCGCAAGCCCTTTGGCGCCTGTCACGCATGCCGTTATTGGCAGGTCCGGGCGTGCAAGCCTGGCGCGGCAGTGGACAAGGCCAACGGCTGGCGGCCTACTGCGGCGTGGCGCTGCTTGTCTTTGGCGGGCTGGTTTATACCACGGTCGGAGGTCTCATCGGTGGCTTCGCGCTGCTGGCGGGCCTGTTGACAGGTGCGGCCTTGCTGTTGCCGCTCAGCCTGTCTGTTGCGCTAAACCTCTGCGCCCGTCGCGCCCACGGCCCGGTTGCGCAATGGGTCTGGGCTGACATGCGCGCGCAACTGCCCGGTCTGTCGCTCGCGCTGATGGCGCTGCTGCTGGCCTTGGCGGCGAATATCGGCGTGGGAACCATGGTCTCCAGCTTCCGCCTCACCTTTGTCGGATGGCTGGATCAACGACTGACCTCCGAACTGTATCTGACCGCTGAAAGCGACCAACAAGGGCATGAGATCACCCAGTGGCTAGAGCCGCAAGTCACCGCCATCCTTCCCATCCGCAACGTCGAACTGGCGCATGAAACCGGGCCGTTGTTCCTGTATGGTGTGGTCGATGATCCGAGCTATCGCCAGTATTGGCCACTGATCGCGCGCACCGATGAGAGTTGGGATCAGGTCATGTCGGGTGATGCGGTTTTGATAAACGAACAGCTTGCACGACGCGCCGACCTCTGGCCCGGCGACGTGCTACGCCTAGGCCCGGACCACCGGTTGCCGGTCGCGGGGGTTTATTCGGACTATGGCAATCCAACCGGACAGGCGATTGTTTCGATGGCTCAACTGGACCTGATCGCACCGGGGCAAGAGGCGCGCCGGTTCGGCATTCGTCTCGACCCAAACCGCGCAACCGATCTGGCGCAGACCCTGCGCGAAAGGTTCGACCTTGCGCCTCAGGCCGTCGTCCAGCAGGCCGCAATGAAGGCCCAATCCCGCGCGATTTTCGAAAAGACCTTTGTGGTGACCTCTGCCCTCAATGTCCTGACACTTGGGGTTGCGGGGTTTGCCATCCTCACCAGCCTCCTGACGCTCTGGACCCAGCGCCTGCCCCAGATCGCGCCGGTTTGGGCGCTTGGGTTGGACCGCGCGCAATTGGCGCGGCTGGAACTTTCGCGCAGCGCCATTCTGGCCGCGATGACGGCGTGCCTTGCGCTTCCTCTTGGGCTGATCCTCGCCTGGGTGTTGCTGGCCGTGATCAATGTCGAGGCCTTCGGCTGGCGGTTGCCCATGTATGTCTTCCCTTGGGACTGGTTGGCTCTGTTCCTGCTGACCCTGATCGCCGCACTGGCCGCGGCCGCCCTACCCGCCTTGCGTCTGCTGCGCCTGCCACCCGCCGATTTGCTGAGAGTATTTGCCAATGAACGCTAAGGCTTTTTTTATAGCTCTGCTGTTTCTATTCCCCTTTGGCGCATTGGCTCAGGGGTATGCAGGGCTTGGAGGTTCGGCCGAAGGGTTCGAAACGCCTCAGCGCGGCTACACGTTCGAATTCCCGGCAGATCATGGCCCTCATCCCGCGTACCGGATCGAATGGTGGTACCTGACAGCCAACCTGAAGAGCGACGATGGGACGGACTATGGCATTCAATGGACCCTGTTCCGATCTGCCCTAAAGCCTTTTGACACCGAAGGCTGGCAGAGTCCCCAGATCTGGATGGGCCATGCGGCAATGACCACACCTGAGCGCCACTTCTTTACGGAACGCCTGTCGCGCGGTGGTGTGGGTCAGGCCGGTGTCACGGCGCAACCTTTTGCGGCGTGGATCGACGAATGGCGGATGAGTGGACCGGACTTTGATACTCTGTCCCTGACGGCCCATGGCGCGGATTTTGGCTATGACCTTGCGCTGAACGCCCAAGGGCCGTTGGTCTTTCATGGGGACGATGGCTTTTCGGTAAAATCCGCCGACGGACAGGCGAGCTACTACTACTCGCAACCGTTCTACGCCGTCGAGGGTACCTTGCACCTGCCGGACCGGAATGTCACCGTCACCGGTCAGGCGTGGTTGGATCGCGAGTGGTCCTCGCAACCGCTGGCCGAGGATCAGAGCGGTTGGGATTGGTTCTCGCTCAGCTTCGACTCCGGCGAGAAACTGATGGGTTTTCGCCTGCGTGGCGATCGTCAGGACTTTACGGCGGCCACTTGGATCAATGCGGATGGCAGCACGCGGGCCTTGCCCGATGGGTCCGCCTTATTCACGCCGCTTGAAAAAGCGACGGTTGCTGGGCGCGACGTGCCTGTGCTGTGGAGTGTCACACTGCCTGACTATGATGTGGATGTTGAGGTCGGGGCCCTGATCCCTGATGCGTGGATGGGAACGCGATTTGAGTACTGGGAAGGCCCGGTCACCGTCTCAGGCAGCCACGCAGGGCGTGGCTATCTAGAGATGACCGGATACTGATCTATAGCGTTTCGAGTTTTTGTTGAAACACCCCTGCATCGCTTTTCGCGTTCGACCGAAGGGAGAGGCAGCGAACAAGCGATTCAAGGTAAACTCGAAACGTTTTACCGCACAACATAGACCGAAGCATTTGCGTGCCGGACCACGCGGGCGGCATTCGGCCCCAGCAGATAGTCCTTGAGATCCGGCTTATGCGCGCCGATTACGATCAGGTCGGACCCCGCGTTTTCCGCGGTTTTCAGGATCTCCTGATAGGCGGTCCCGGTGGCGACGACATGCCGGACAGATGCGTTGCGCTCTGCGCCCAGGGTCGCCTCACAAAGCGCGGTCAACTGAGATTGCGCCTGTTCCAGCGCCTTTTCGTGATGGTCGGCCTCGAAAAACCCCGAGACCCAGCTTTCACCATAATCCGGCAGGACGGTCACCACATCCAGCTGCGCGCCGTCCATATCCGCCAGAGCGGCCCCTTTCTTCAGCACCGGGCTGTCCAGTTCACCGTTGCTGATATCAATGGCGCAGAGAACCGATTGTGTCATGCTGTCACCTCTTCTTGTCTGGCGGCGCGGCCGCGTTGCAGGAAGGCGATCAGCCCCAACAAGAGCATCGCCGGGATATAGATCAGTTGTTTCGGAGGCTGACTGGACGGCAGACTGACCGAACTCAGACGCACCGCGTCATCGCCGTAATAGTCGAATATGCCCAGCTCATCCGCGACGGGCGAACCGAAAAGCGGCTCTTCGAGCTTGACCAGACCGTCCTCGTCCAACAGCAGCAGGCCCATGGCGTCAACGCGCGCGGCGCCGCCTTCTTCTTCACCCACGGTGACAACGACCGTCGTGTCGGTCATCTCAAGCGTGTCGAAGTCAGGGCCGCTGACCACGACGCGCACCTCGGTGCCCGGAGGGGTTTCTCCGATGGTTTCCACGAAGGCCGCAGGCTCGACCGTGGTATAAGGCGGCGAGATGCGGTCCATGAAGAAGTCCGGCCGGAACAGCGCAAAAGCCACCGCGATCAGGGCAACACTTTCGTAGATGCGGTTATGGGTCAGGAAATAACCCATGGTGCCCGCCGTGAAGACCAAAATCGCAATCGTGGCAAATATGGCGACGGTGATCCCTTCGAACCATGTTACATCGATCAACAACAGGTCTGTGTTGAAGATGAACACAAACGGCAGCGCGACGGTGCGAAGGCTGTAGAAGAATGCCGTGAAACCCGTACGGATCGCGTCACCGCCGGACACGGCGGCAGCCGCAAAGCTTGCCAAACCAACCGGAGGCGTCACGTCCGCCATGATCCCGAAATAGAACACGAACAGGTGTACCGCGATCAGCGGCACGATCAATCCGCTCTGCGCACCCAGTTCCACAACCACTCCGGCCATCAGAGAGCTGACGACGATATAGTTCGCCGTGGTCGGCAGGCCCATGCCCAGGATCAGGCTGAGGATACCGACCATGATCAGCATCAGGATCAGGTTGCCGCCTGACAGGAACTCGACCAGATCGGCCATTACCTGGCCCACACCGGTCAGCGTCACGGTGCCCACGATCACCCCCGCCGTGGCCGTGGCCAAGGCGATCCCGATCATGTTGCGCGCGCCGTCGATCAGGCCCTGCCATAGGTCGGCAACACCGTCGATGAAGCGGTTGTAGACCTCGCTTTGGCCCCGGAAAATCGCCTTGAGCGGCTTTTGCGTCAGAAGGATCACGAACAGCAGCGCCGTTGCCCAGAAGGCGGACAGACCGGGCGATTTCTGCTCGATCATCAGGAAGTAGACCAGCACGATGATCGGCAGCAGGTAGTGCAGACCGGCCTTGTAGATGTCCGCGATGACGGGCAGTTCTACCTCTTTGGCATTTGGATCATCCGGCTCAAGGTCCGGGACCTGCGCGGCCAGATACAGCAGCGCCACATAGACAGCACAGACGATCAGGCTCAGCACCAGACCGGCGGCCGTTGGCACCATGCTGGTGACCGCTTCGACGGGGAACTGAGAGCCATAGCAAAGCCCGGCGAAGACGAGGAAGAAGGACAGCATTCCAACCACGGTCCGCGCGAGGTGAACCTCACGGTTGCCAAGCGTCGGCATGTTGCGCTTCACGGCTTCCAGATGCACGATATAGACCAGTGCGATGTAGGAAATCGCAGCCGGCAGGAAGGCGTGGGTGATAACCTCAACATAGGAAATGCCCACATATTCCACCATCAGGAAGGCCGCGGCCCCCATGACGGGCGGCATGATCTGGCCATTCACGGATGAGGCGACCTCGACCGAGCCCGCCTGTTCGCTGGAAAAGCCCACGCGCTTCATCAGCGGAATGGTGAATGTGCCAGTGGTCACAACGTTTGCAATCGACGACCCCGAGATCAGGCCGGTCGCCGCTGAGCCTACAACCGCCGCCTTGGCCGGGCCACCGCGCAGGTGGCCGAGGGCGCCAAAGGCCATCTTGATAAAGTAGTTCCCCGCCCCGGCCTTATCGAGCAAGGCGCCGAACAGAACGAAGAGGAAGACGAATTTAGTCGACACACCAAGCGCGATACCGAACACGCCCTCGGACGTGATCCACATATGGCTCATGGCCTTTTTCAGGCTCGCGCCCTTCCAGCGGATCACCTCAGGCACCCATTCGGAAGAGCCGAAGAACACATAGGCAAGGAAGATCGTCGCAATAATCGCCATTGCCGGGCCAAGCGCACGGCGCGCGGCCTCGAACAGCAACAGCAATCCACCCAGCGCGATCCATTTATCGGTGTCGTCCGCCAGACCGCCGGCGTTCACAATCTTCTCGTAGAAGAAATAGCCGTAAAGCGCCACAAACGCGCCCAGCAGGCCCATGATCCAGTCCTGCACGGGGATATAGTTCCGAGGGCTGGATTTCAGCGCTGGATAGGCTGCAAAGGCCAGAAACATCGCAAAGGCCAGATGGATCTGGCGCGAGTTGTTGACCACGCTACCGGGCAACATCACGTTTGATATTGGCGAGGCCAAAACGACCTGAAACACTGACCAAAGCGCGGCAACAATCGCCAGAAATACCCCGACGTTGCCGACCGGGTTACGCCCGCCCGCATCGGAGGAGGCAACAAGCTCCTGCAGTTCTTCTTCGGATAGCGGTCGGTTGGATTGCGTGTCGGAACTCATATAGATGTCTCCCCGTCATGTGGCCTTTTTGGCCTTATTCTTTGCCCGTTCGATCCGGGCTTGGGTTGCAGGGCGCCCTTGGGCACCCTGCTTTGGGTCTGGTTTACTGAACCCAGCCTTTTTCTTTGTAGTACTTTTCAGCACCCGGATGCAGCGGTGCTGACAGGCCGTCCGAGATCATCTCTTCCGGCTTCAGGTTCGCAAATGCGGGGTGCAGCTTTTTGAAGTCGTCGAAATTCTCAAAGACCGAGCTGACAACCGCGTAGACCGCGTCATCCGACACATCTGCCGAAGTCACGAACGTCGCGCCCACACCAAAGGTCGTGGTGTCACCGTCCGAGCCACGATACATGCCACCCGGAATGGTCGCGGTACGGTAGTACGAATTGCCGTCGATCAGGCCGTCAATCGCATCGCCGGTCACGTTCACCAGAACGGAATCGCATGCGGTGGTCGCCTCTTGGATCGAACCCGACGGGTGACCAACAGTGTAGATCATCGCGTCGATCTGGTTATCGCACAGAGCTGCCGACTGCTCGGCCGCTTTCAGCTCGGATGCCAACTCAAAATCGTCGATGGTCCAGCCCAGGGATTCCAGAACGACATCCATGGTGCCGCGCTGACCGGAACCGGGGTTACCGATGTTCACACGCTTACCCTTGAGGTCTTCGAAGCTGGTGATGCCGGAATCGGCACGGGCCACCACGGTAAACGGCTCGGGGTGGACCGAGAACACCGCGCGCAGATTTTCGAACGCGCCCGCATCTTCGAATTTCGAGGTGCCATTATAGGCGTGGTACTGCCAGTCGGACTGGGCCACACCGAACTCCAACTCACCTTCGCGGATGGTGTTGATGTTGTAGACTGAACCACCGGTCGATTCGACCGAGCAGCGCACGCCGTGTTCCTTGCGGCCTTTATTCACCAGACGGCAGATCGCGCCACCTGTCGGGTAATACACGCCGGTCACGCCACCTGTACCGATGGTGATGAACTCTTCCGCATAGGCGGCAGGGGCCATCATTGCAGCGGTGACAAACGCGCCGAGGCTAAGCTTGCTGCTGTTTTTCATTGTAGAACTCCCACTATTATCACTTGGTTGGGAAAAGGCCGACGCCCCCCTTTCGGGACCCGCATTGGGTATTGTGCCGATAGGACACGTCAATCCGCATTGCAAAAGGGTCAGCTATTTTGATTTTCCGATATCTCCCAACAGGTCCGAAGTTTCATTCAGATACACTGAAAGTCAAGGCCAGCCCGTCAACAGAACGCCGCTGACATCAGATATGAGGTTGTTTTCAAATCTTTCCCCATCGCGCGGCGGCTACTGAGGCAATGGCCCCGCATCGCGGCAAAACACGTTTTTTTCAGAGGAATGCAGATTTCATGCCCCACGAGGATCGACATGAGTACCAGATAAGTAACGTACAAAAGAAAAAACAGAGAGCAGGTTCCCCTATCCCTCTGTTTTTACTTTGGTACCCAAGGCCGGACTCGAACCGGCACGGTATCACTACCGGGGGATTTTGAATCCCCTGCGTCTACCATTCCGCCACTTGGGCCACGGATATTGGATTAGCGTCCCTGACTGGGAAGGTCCAGAGGCAAAAACATACTGCCCCGTCGATTGTTGGCCGCACGGCAGTTGACCCTTCTGCACGCCCGTGGTTTGCCTGTCACGACCCAAGACGCGACGAAGAGAGTGTGATGCTGCGATCCCTGTATGACTGGACCATTCGGCTGGCCGAGCACCCTCACGCCCTGTGGGCGCTTGCAGTTGTGGCCTTTATCGAAAGTTCGTTCTTTCCGATTCCACCCGATGTCTTGATGATCCCGATGATTCTGGCACGTCCCTCGCGGGCGTGGCTGATTGCCGGCGTGGCGCTGGTGGCCTCGGTTCTGGGCGGCATGCTGGGCTACGCGATTGGCGCTTTTGCCTATGAAAGCATCGGACAACCCATTCTCGAGTCCATGGGCAAGGCCGACGCGATGGAAGAGTTCAACACCCGCTTCAACGATTTCGGCTTCTGGGCCGTGTTGGCGGCCGGTGTGACCCCCTTCCCCTACAAGGTGATCACCATCATGTCCGGCTGGACCGCAATGCCGCTGGGCACCTTTATCGCAACATCCATTCTGGCGCGCGCGTTGCGGTTCTTCCTTGTGGCAGGCCTGTTGTGGAAGTTCGGAGAACCGATCCGGGACTTCATCGAAAAGCGCCTCGGGCTTATGTTCACCCTGTTCATCATCCTGCTGTTTGGTGGCTTTCTGGCGGTTAAATTTCTATGACAAAACGATCGACTTACGTGATCCTCGCTGCCGGAGGGTCGGCGGCCCTACTGTTGGGCGCATGGGGTTTTCAGCATATTGGCGGTCTCGCACCCTGCAAAATGTGCATCTGGCAACGCTATCCACATGCTGCTGCAGTCGTGATCGGCGCTCTGGCCCTGATGCTGCCAAAACTCAACCCGCTACCACTGATCGGAGCTTTGGCTGCGTTGATCACAGCCGGAATTGGTTTCTTCCACGCTGGTGTCGAGCAGGGATGGTGGGAAGGTCCCTCAACCTGCACCTCGGGTGATATCGGAGGGTTGTCGGCAGAAGAATTGATGAACCAGATCATGTCCGCCCCGCTGGTTCGATGCGACGAGATTCCGTGGGAATTGTTTGGTCTGTCCATGGCCGGTTGGAACGCAGCCATCTCTGCGGTTCTGGTTCTGCTCTGGCTGGCCGCGTGGCGGGCGAAAGCCTAAGCCTCGTCCAGTTCCGCATCCCAATAGAGAAAGTCGATCCAGCTGTCATGCAGGTGGTTCGGCGGGAATTTCCGTCCGATATTGCGCAAAGCCTCTGCATTGGGCTGACGCGGCGGTTTGCGCAGGTTCATGCCTGCCTGACGAAGCGACTTGGAGCCTTTGCGCAGGTTGCATGGGCTGCACGCGGCGACCACGTTTTGCCAGCTCGTCACCCCTCCGGCGGCGCGCGGTACCACGTGGTCAAAGGTCAGGTTGTCGCGACTGCCGCAATACTGGCAGCGGAATTCATCCCTCAGAAATAAATTAAAGCGCGTGAAGGCCACGCGCTTTCTGGGTTTAACATAGTCTTTGAGGACAACGACCGACGGTATTCGGATCTCGGTACTCGGGCTGCGGACGACCTCATCATATTCAGCCACGATATCGACCCTGTCCAGCCAGGCCGCCTTGACCGCCTCCTGCCACGGCCACAGAGACAAGGGATAGTAGGATAAAGGGCGGTAATCGGCATTCAAAACCAAGGCCGGATGCTGTTTGAGCATACCCGGCTCTCTTACAAAATCGGTCCTGAAGTCTCCGTCCATCACAGAATCGCTCCTCGCTCTCAGCTGCCCGTTTGTGACACCAGAGCGGAGAGCACCCGCCCTAGCCTTAAGATAACTATATATCGTGTTAAAACTCTGACAAGCCCTGAGTTTCCACAATATGTCGAAGACTGGGTAAGCCGAATCCGTAACAGACAGATGACAGTTATCCACAGGTTGCACACAGCATGTTTTGCAGGCTATGGCGGAGGTATGAGCTGGTTCATTCGATTCAACAAACCTTTTGACGTGCTGCCGCAGTTCACCGACCGCGCAAACGCGGAATCGCCGCGCAGTACACTGTCGGATTTCATCGACCTGCCCGGCGTCTATCCCGCCGGTAGGTTGGACCGTGACAGCGAAGGGCTGATGTTGCTGACCGACAATGGCAAGCTGCAGGCGCAGATATCAGACCCCAAGCACAAGATGGCCAAAACCTATTGGGTGCAGGTCGAAGGCGAGCCGGATATGGCGGCCCTCAAGGCCCTGCGCGACGGGGTCGAGTTAAAGGATGGCCTGACCCGCCCCGCCAAGGTGCGGGAAATTGATGAGCCCAAAGACCTCTGGCCCCGCACCCCTCCGATCCGCGAACGCAAGACTGTGCCGGACAGTTGGATCGAACTGACGATTCGCGAGGGCAAGAACCGGCAGGTGCGCCGGATGACAGCGGCCGTTGGCCTGCCGACCCTGCGCCTGATCCGCTATCGCATCGGAGATTGGACGCTAGAAGGGCTGGAGGCAGGCCAATGGGACAGCCTGCCGATACCGCAGATACAGGCCACGGCACAGCGTAAACGCGATCGACGCCCGCGACGGTGACAGGTCACGCGGGCCAGGCTAAACTGTACCCTATGAAGGTGACACCCGGGATACCGGCCCCCTCAGCCATTCTGGAAGCGGCGCTGTACGTGGATGATCTGGACGCTGCTGAGCGTTTCTATGGTGAGGTTCTGGGGCTGGAACAGATACAACGCATTCAGGACCGCCACGTGTTCTATCGGGTCGGAGCCTCAGTCCTGCTGATCTTCAATCCTGAAAAGACCCAGCAGCCGCCGCTAAACCCGGATCTGCCGGTCCCTCCGCATGGCGCGCGTGGGCCGGGGCATGTGTGCCTTGTCCTGACACGGGATGAGATGGCTGCAATGCGAAAGCATCTGCTGGATTGGAACATCCCTCTGGATGCCGAGTTCGATTGGCCCAGTGGCGCGCGATCCCTGTACGTGCGGGACCCTGCGGGCAATTCAGTCGAATTTTCGGAAGGGCATCTTTGGGCCTGAATCCGTCAGCGCAAGGGCTGCTTTTCCCCACCCACAACGCGATAGATCGCGCTTGGGATCACACCGACCTCAGCTAGCGCGGCTTGAAACACAGCCATATGTGGTGTGGCGAAATGCGCGTATGGTGGCATTGATCGCCTTGAACCCCATGGCCGCCGCAGTTTTCAAGGTTTCCTGAAACAACGCCCGCCCTGCGCCGCGCAAAAGAGGATCGCGACGGGTGAAGGTGGCAATATCCGCGCAATCCTCGGATATCATGGGGCGAACCGCAATCACGCCTACAGGCTCAGCTTGTCGCGCATGAAGGCCAGCGCCACGCTCAGGCCGTCCGGCGCGATACCGTGGCCGGTGCCTTTCATGACATGGGCGTAGACCTCTTTGAAATCCGCCGCCTGCAGGGCCTCTGCCGCCTCGGGCAAAGACTGCGGAGGCACCACGTCATCAGCATCCCCATGGACCAACAGGATTGGCATCCGGCTGACGGTTTCATCCGGCAACAAATCTGGCTCTAGCAAACGGCCCGAGAACGCGACGATCCCGGCCACCGGGTCCTCGCGGCGCGGGGCGACGTACAGGCTCATCATCGTGCCCTGGCTGAACCCGAACAGTACGACCTGCTCGGGCAGCACGTCTTCGTCCACCATCAGCGCGTCAAGGAAGGCGTTGAAGTCTTCTACCGCCATCTCCATCCCGCGGCGCGCCTCTTCTTCGGACGAGCCGTCGATCCATGGGATCGGGAACCACTGAAACCCGTTCGGCATTCCGGGGATCTGTTCCGGCGCATCGGGGGCGACGAACAGCGTGTCGGGCAAATGCTCGCCCAATGGGTCGGCAAGGCCCAACAGATCGGCCCCGTTCGCCCCATAGCCGTGTACGAACACCACGACCGAGCGTGTGTCGCCCGAAACCGGCTCTTTCCTGAGCGCGTTCAAAACCCGTGTCATCTGATCCCTTCTCTTTTCTTGGCCACCCGGTAATAGGCCCACAAAACCCGCGCCGCAACCGACCGCCAGGGCGACCATGCCTCGGCCATCTGCCTGAGTTCCTTGTCTGTTGGACGTTTGGGTAAATCATAAAGAAAGCGCGCGGCTTCCTGCAGGGCCAGATCGCCCGGAGCGATCACATCGGCGCGGCCCAGCGAAAACATGGCGTAAATCTCGGCTGTCCAGACGCCGATGCCGGATACTTCGGTCAGGATTGAAATAACCTCTGCATCAGGCGCGTCACGTAACGCCCTGTAGTCAATACGCGCTTCAGCCAGAGCACGGGCATAGCGGATCTTCTGGCGGCTTAGCCCGACAGCCCGCAAATCCTCATCACTCGCCCACATGATCTTGCGCGGGCCGGTCAGTTTCGCGTCCTGCAACCGTTTCCAGATCGCATTGGCCGAGGCCACGCTGACCTGCTGACTGACGATTGCGCTCAACAATTGCGCAAAACCATCCGGTTTGCGCCGCAGAGGCAGCGGCCCCGTCTGTTCCATCGCATAGGCCATACGTGGACAGGATTTGGCCAGCCACTCGGCCCCTTCGGACACACAGGCGTTGGTTTCGATGATGCGTCCGACGGACATGTGCGCTCCGGCATTTTGGGTCACTTGCACGTTAGGGCGGTTTGCCCCGTATGCAACCCGCTTGTGCGCGCGACAGATCGCCGATACGCATGGCGTCATGACTGTGATTTCCGAGACTCCGAACGACTATCAGGCCAAGCGCAACGTTGCCGTACTTGTGGCGGCACAAGCTGTTCTTGGCGCGCAAATGCCGATGATGTTCATTGTCGGCGGGCTGGCAGGCCAATCGCTGGCCACAAACGCCTGCCTTGCGACGCTGCCGATATCCCTGATCGTTCTGGGGTCGATGCTGGCGGCCACGCCTATCTCTGCGATCATGCAACGCTGGGGCCGCCGCGCCGGGTTTCTGGTCGGAACAACCGCCGGTGCGCTTGGCGGTTTAATCGGAGCATATGGTCTGTATCTGGGCTCTTTCCCGATCTTCCTGATCGGCAGCCTGTTAACCGGCATCTACATGAGCGCGCACGGGTTCTACCGTTTTGCGGCGGCGGACACGGCCTCGGACACGTTTCGGCCCAAGGCGATTTCCTATGTGATGGCAGGCGGGTTGGCGGCGGCCATTATTGGCCCACAGATCGTCAAACTGACCTCAACGGCCTATGTCATTCCGTTCCTGGGCACCTATCTGGCAGTGATCGGCATCAACGTCATCGGCTCGGCGCTGTTCTACTTTCTCGACATCCCCACACCCCCACGCGCGAGCGAAGACAGCCCCAAAGGCCGGTCGCGGATCGAGATGTTGAAGACCCCTCGGATCGCCGTCGCCATTATTTGCGCCATGGTGTCCTACGCGCTGATGAACCTTGTGATGACCTCAACCCCGCTGGCTGTGGTTGGGTGCGGATACACGGCAAATGATGCGGCAGATGTGGTGACTGGCCACGTGCTGGCCATGTATATCCCCAGCTTCTTCACCGGCCACCTGATCGCCCGTTTCGGCGTTGAAAAGATCGTGGCTCTCGGCCTTGCCATTCTGGGTGCCGCAGGCGTTGTCGCCCTGCAAGGGGTGGAGCTTGGCAACTTTTTCCTAGCCCTAATCCTGTTGGGGATCGGTTGGAACTTCGGCTTCATTGGCGCGACCTCGATGCTGGCCGATTCCCATGACGTCAGCGAGCGTGGCCGCATGCAGGGCATGAACGACCTTCTGGTGTTTGGCGGCGTCACTTTTGCCTCGCTGGCCTCGGGCGGGTTGATGAACTGTTCCGGTGGGTCCCCGGTCGAGGGGTGGACGGCTGTGAACCTGGCCATGGTCCCCCTGCTTACACTGGCCGGAGGCGCGCTGTTGTGGCTGGTCATGCGCCCGGCCGAGCCGGACACCGCCTGATCACCAGCGGCCTGTGCTGGCCGTCCACATCAGAGAGACTTTGCGCCCGACCCCCCCCTGAGTCAGCTCCCCGCGCGCGACCCGCGCAGGATTGGCTAGAACCTTTCGCAAAACCCACTCGGCCTGCCACCCGGCATAGAACGCCGGTCGAGCGGCGCGGGAAACCTCAGATCGCCTGCTGCGCGCCGATTTCAACCGCCTCAGCGCAGTATCTGCTAACGCACGCACTCCGGCTTCAGTGCCATCGAGCAACGGAATCCGGCCTCGGGCTTCCAGCTCCGGAATGGCCCGAAACCAGTTCGCGACGCCGACCGCATAACCGAAATCGCGCAAAACGCCCTCATCCGCTGCCCCGAGGGACTGGGCAGTAACCACCGTCAACGTGCCAGCGCTTTGGTCGATATAGTTCTCGAAATGCTCGGTGTCTTCAAACGGATCGCGGTAGATATCCCACCGCCTGACGGCCACGTATTCATCCAGTAAACCGGCAAGATGTGGCGACAGAACACGGGACAGAGGGGTCACCACCTCATGCCGTCGCACCTGCTGTCCTTCGGCGATCTCCTGTAGCGCATCACGCCACCATTGCAGGCGCATTTCGGCAATCATCGCTTCTTGCGTAACCCACGGTGCCCGCGCGATTTCGGCATTCAACGCGTAGATCGGAAACAGAACGGCCCGCGCTTCGACTGGCGAGGCCATGGTGGCAAGAAACCGGTCCGGATCGGCCTTTTGCACAAGGGCCGCGCAAGCCTTTACGTCATCGTCAAAGACGGCAGTCACTCGGCCGCTGCTTTCCGATGCCCGCTGTCGCGGACCAGTTTCCACTGGATCGCCTCCAGCAGAGCCTCGAACGAAGCGTCAACTATGTTGGCACTGACACCCACGGTCGACCAATGCCGCCCCTGCCCGTCTTCGCTGTCGATGATAACGCGGGTCACAGCCTCGGTCCCGCCCTGGGTGATCCTAACCTTGAAGTCGACCAATCGCATATCCGACAGCACCTGCGAATACTGCCCCAGATCCTTTGCCAGCGCTTTGGAGAGCGCGTTCACCGGCCCCCGGTCGCTGCCTTGATCATCCACCGATTCACTGACCGAAAGCTTCTTTTCACCGTCCACTTTCACCACAACCACGGCCTCGGACAGGCTGACCATCTTGTTGTACTTGTTCTTGCGGCGTTCAACGGTGACCTTGTAGCGCTTGACCTCAAAGAACTCGGGCATCTGCCCCAGTTCATCGCGCGCCAGCAGTTCGAAACTCGCCTGAGCGGTATCGTAGGAATACCCCTCAGCCTCGCGTTGTTTGATCCGATCGAGAATACGGCCAAGGGCGGGGTCCCCCTTTTCCACCATCAGGCCTGCGTCAGTCAGCCGTTTGCGCAGGTTCGATTGCCCGGCCTGGTTCGACATCGGGATAATCCGCGTGTTCCCCACCGTCGCCGGGTCGATGTGTTCATAGGTCGATGGATCCTTGAGGATCGCACTCGCATGCAGCCCCGCCTTGTGCGCAAAGGCCGAGGCCCCAACATAGGCTGATTGCTTACTGGGCACCCGGTTCAGGATATCATCCAACATCCGGCTCACCCGCGTCAGACCGGCCAGCGCCTGCGGATCGACACCGATCTCGAACCTCGAGGCATAGGGCTCTTTCAACAGCAAGGTCGGGATCAGAGCCGTCAGGTTTGCATTGCCGCAGCGCTCTCCCAACCCGTTCAGAGTGCCTTGGATCTGGCGTGCGCCTGCGTCGACAGCCGCTAGTGAACACGCCACGGCGTTTTCGGTGTCGTTATGGGTGTGAATGCCCAACCGATCCCCCGGCAGGCCTGCGGCGATCAACTCGGAGACAATGCGCCCGACCTCGGACGGCAAAGCGCCGCCATTGGTGTCACACAACACCACCCAACGCGCGCCCGCGTCCAAAGCGGCCCGGCATACCTCGGTCGCGTAGGCCGGGTTGTCTTTGTAGCCGTCAAAGAAATGCTCGGCATCAAACAGCGCCTCGCGCCCCTGTGCCACAATATGCGCGACCGAGGCGCGGACGTTCTCGACATTCTCCTCCAGCGAAATGCTAAGCGCATGGGTCACGTGGTAGTCATGCGATTTGCCCACCAAACAGACGGCCTGCGTCCCGGCATTCATAACCGCCGCCAGCACATCGTCATTCTCGGCCGACCGTCCGGAACGTTTGGTCATCCCAAAAGCCGTCAACCGGGCCGAGGTCTTTGGAGCGACCTCGAAGAACGCGCTGTCCGTGGGGTTCGCCCCGGGCCAACCACCTTCGATATAGTCCACCCCCAGCGCGTCCAGAGCCTGCGCGATCTGCACTTTCTCAGCCGTCGAGAACTGCACACCCTGCGTCTGCTGCCCGTCACGCAGGGTCGTGTCATAGAGATAGAGGCGTTCCTTGGTCATGGCTTGCTCCCGCTGGCCCAGAGTAGGCGATCTTTCCACGTGGCGCGCGGATTTCCTTCAAACATCATCCAGTTTCGACGCATCAAATCCCGTAGCCGGAACCAGTTCAACGCCTTCTTTGCTCATGCGCACTTCCAGACCTGCAGCGACAAAAGCGGATTTCAAACGATCCACTTCCGAGAAGTCCTTGCTTTGCATCGCTTCGGCACGTGCCTCTGCCAATCTGGCAGCGAAAGTGCTCAAATCCACCGCTTCAGCCCAAGCGCCCATATCTTCGCCCAAAAGGCCAAGAACCCGCGCGCTGGCCAGCAAAGCCGCCGCATCTCCATCCGCAGCCAAACGGTGCAGTTCGGCGATGGCACCCGCTGTGTTCAGGTCATCCGCCAGCGCCTCGATGACTGAGGGGGCCGCGCTGGTGGCGGGCTCGATGCCCGCTGTCAGCGCCCGCCACTTGCGCAAGGTGGCCTCAGCCTCACGCGCCTTTTTCTCGGTCCAGTCCATCGGCTTGCGGTAATGCGTTTGCAGGAACACAAACCGGATCACCTCACCCGGCACGCCCTGTTCCAGCAAGTCATGCACAGTGAAGAAATTGCCCAGAGATTTGGACATCTTCTTGCCTTCGACCTGCAGCATCTCGTTATGCAGCCAGACGCGCGCAAACTCACCCTCCGGATGGGCGCAGCAGCTTTGGGCGATCTCATTCTCATGGTGCGGGAACATCAGGTCGTTGCCGCCGCCGTGGATATCGAAACTGTCGCCCAGCAACTCATAGCTCATGGCCGAGCACTCGATATGCCAGCCCGGACGGCCCCGACCCCACGGCGAATCCCAACCGGGAAGATCATCGGTCGAGGGCTTCCACAACACAAAATCCATCGGGTTCTTCTTGTATGGCGCAACCTCGACCCGCGCGCCGGCGATCATGTCATCGACCGACCGACCAGAAAGCTTGCCATACCCCGATTTCCAGCTATCGACAGCAAACAGCACATGACCTTCCGCGGCATAGGCATGACCCTTCGCGATCAGTCCTTCGATCATCGCGATCATCTGCGCGATATATTCGGTCGCACGCGGCATCGCGTTCGGCTCCAGCGCCCCTAGCGCACCCATATCATGCAGATACCAGCCGATGGTTTCATCGGATCGTTCCTGCACCAACTGCTCCAACGATCCCTCGGCCCCGGCCTGTTTGCGCTTCAGCGCTGTGGCGTTGATCTTGTCATCCACGTCGGTGAAATTGCGCACATAGGTCACGTGATCCGCGCCGTAAACATGGCGCAGCAACCGATACAGTACGTCGAAAACCACCACAGGCCGCGCATTGCCCAGATGAGCCCGGTCATAGACAGTAGGTCCACAGACATACATCCGCACATTTTCAGGGTCGATCGGCACGAAATCCTCTTTCGTCCGCGTCCGCGTATTGTGCAGCTTGATTGTCGTCATCACTCGGGCTCCTAAAGCTTGCGCGTTGGCGCGGGCTTAGCAACTTGTCTCAGGGATGAAAACGAAAGAAACCGGCCCGCTTGAGAATTCAGCAGGTAATGCAGCAGATAGTGATGCAGGTCATCCGGTTCATGCGCTCGGCATAACATGCGTCACGCGGCAAGCCAAGGCTTGAGTTCGCGCGTCTTCTCCAGCACTCTGCGCTCATGAGCCGGGATTTCGTCAATTCTATCTGCCGCGACCTGCCGGGGGCCGAATGGTCGGACCCCTGGGGTGGTGGGCATGATGCGTGGAAGGTCGGCGACAAGATGTTCGCCTGCATCGGGACCGCGAATGATGGCGTTTCGGTCAAAACACCGGATATCGAAACCGCGCAGATGCTGATTGAAGCAGGTGTCGGTGTGAAAGCCCCGTATTTCCACCGCAGCTGGGTTCGCCTGCCCTTTGACGCGGATGAGGACGAGATGCGGTACCGCCTTGCCGCCTCTTACGATCTGGTGCGTGCATCGCTCACAAAAAAGGTTCAGGCCACCCTTCCTGCGCGAAGCTGATTGACAATTTCGGATCGCTCTGCCCCTGTCGCCACAAATACAAACCGAGGCAAGATCATGAAACTGTCAGATCGTATCACGCAGATCACCGAAGGCGGCAGCGACGGATGGGATGTGTTCTACCGTGCGCGCCGCATGGTCGCCGAAGGAAACGCGGTGACCGAGCTGACGATCGGTGAACATGACATCGGCACCGATGTTTCGATACTGGCCGCAATGGACCGCTCGGCCCGCGATGGTCATACCGGTTACGCCATGGTGCCCGGCACCGATCTGCTGCGCGACACGGTCGCTGCACGGGTTCAGACCCGGACCGGAGTGCCGACCACCCGCAAAAACGTCCTGATCACTCCGGGCGGGCAGGCGGCGTTGTTTGCCGCTCATATGGCCGTATGTAATCCCGGAGATGTCGGGCTGTTCCTTGACCCCTACTACGCCACCTACCCCGGCACCATTCGCGGAACCGGGGCTGTGGCGCGGGCAGTCCAGACCATGGCCGAAGATGCGTTTCAACCTCGCGCTGAGCGGATCGAGGCCAAGGCCGATGGCGCGGTTTCCTTGCTGATCAACACGCCGAACAACCCGACCGGAGTGGTTTATTCACCCGAAACGCTGAAAGCCATCGCTGACCTGTGCCAGAGGCGCGACCTGTGGCTGATCTCGGATGAGGTTTACGACACTCAAATATGGAACGGCGCGCATCTGTCTCCGCGCGCCCTGCCCGGCATGGTCGATCGTACACTGGTCGTCGGCTCCATGTCCAAATCCCACGCGATGACCGGATCACGCTGCGGCTGGATCATTGGTCCGGAAGAGGTCATCAGCCACCTCATCAACCTTGCCACCCACACCACCTATGGCGTTCCGGGCTTCATTCAGGATGCCGCGAACTTTGCCCTGAGCGCGGGCACAACGCTCGAAAATGACATCGCCGCCCCCTTCCGCCGTCGCCGCGCCCGCGCGATAGAAGTGCTGGCTGAACAGAATACAATAGGCCTCGTCCCGGCAGATGGCGCGATGTACCTGATGTTGGATATCCGTGCGACCGGGCTGACTGGTGAGGGATTTGCAAACGCTCTTCTCGATAAACACGCAATCGCCGTCATGCCCGGAGAGAGTTTCGGTTCAGCCGCTGCAGGTCACGTCCGCGTTGCCATGACCGTCGATGACGCGTGTTTCGAAACGGCTCTGAAGACGATCTGTGCCTTCGCGTCCGAGATGGCGGGTCAGCAAGCCGCCGAGTGAGGGCCCTTAGAACCGGAATGTTGTACGCAGATTGAATATATTCGTGTCGAGCCCGCCGCCCGAGCGGGTGACATCGTCAAAATCCTGCCGCAACGCCTCGCCACTGATCACGAAGTTTTCGCCGATGGGATAGGCGATGCCGATGCCATAAACCGCCGCTGTGTCATTCTCTTCCGAGGTTTCAACACGCGCAGCGCCGACCACGACATAGCCCAGTGCCGCGCCGAAATCATACCCGCCCCGAAACTTCAGCCGCGTGATACTGTCGACACTGCCCTGATCCTCACCAAGGTTGAGGGACAGCCGGTTATACTCCAGCTCACCGCCCAGAACGAAGGCGCCGAAATCGCGGTCATACCCGACATGAGGTCCGAAAACGGTATCGTTGCCACCCGCGCCACCGGACCCGTCCGCATCCGCATAGCCAAAGCTGAACCCCGCATAGGCCCCCGTCCAGTCCTCGGCCGAGGCCGTGCTGGTCATCGCCATTGTCGCAGCAACAATGAGGGGCGAAAGGGGCTTCATACACGTCTCCAAAACAGGCGCATCGCCGGTTCTTTGCGGGCCAAACACCCGCGTATTTGAGTGTTTAACCTAGAATTGCCATTGCCAAATTCAAATCCACATCAACGATAAGTGAATGCAGTATAACAGATTTCCCCTATAGCGGGTTAAAATCTCTTTAAGATACGCGCAAAAACCCAGCGCGGGCCTTTTCACCATAAAAAACGCCCCGAACACCTGCGTGATCGGAGCGCCAAAAAAGCACCTACGTAGCTCTTAAAGATAATCAGACCGCTGCAGGCCGTATTTGGCCATCTTCTCGTTCAACGTCCGGCGCGGCAGGCAAAGCTCATCCATCACCGACGCGATCGACCCTTTGTGGCGGCGCATGGTGTTGTCGATCAGCATCCGCTCGAACGCTTCCACATATTCCTTCAGCGGTTTGCCCTCTGTGGTCATCACAGGCTGCATTTCCTCGTGATCGGACATCAGCAAGGATGCAATCGTCCCGGAACCACGCCGCGATTGCAGCACCGCGCGCTCGGCGATGTTGATCAGTTGCCGCACATTGCCAGGCCACGGAGCCTGCAACAGCTGCGCCGCTTCCTGCGCGCTCACCTGAGGGGCGTCGCAGCCATATTCCTCGGCGAATTGCTCGCTTAGGCGGGTGAACAGGGTCAGGATATCTTCACCCCGCTGACGCAGCGGCGGCATGGTGATGCGAAGCGCGGCCAGACGGTAGAACAGGTCCGGGCGCAGCACGTCCTCGGAGGTCTTGCCAGCTTCTTGCAGATTCGAGATCGCGACGATGCGTGTTTCTGCAGGTGTCCCCTGCTCGTTCATCACGCTCAGCAAGCGCGCCTGCAACGTGTCGCTCAGCGCCTCGACATCTTCCAGCACCAGAGTGCCGCCACGGGCCTCTTCTATCGCGGGAAGCTGCGCATCTTCGGGTAACATGGGGCCGAAGAGACGTTTGGACAGCACCTCCTCTTCCAGCGCCGCGCAGGACACCAGTACGAATTTCTTGCCCGCGCGGCTGCCGACAGCGTGCAGAGCATGCGCGACAAGTGTCTTGCCGGTGCCGGTCTCGCCGTCAATCAGGACATGGCCATCCGCCTGCCCCAGATCGAGGATATCTTCGCGCAGACGCTCCATCACCGGGCTGGCGCCGATCAGTTTGTTCATGATCTGGGTGCCACCCGAAAGCTCGCGCCGCAGGGCGCGGTTGTCCAGCGTCAGCCGCCGCGCATTGCTGGCGCGTTTGGCCAGCTCGGACATACGGTCGGGGTTGAAGGGCTTTTCAAGGAAATCAAACGCGCCAACGCGCATCGCCTCAACCGCCATCGGTACATCGCCGTGACCGGTAATCATGATCACCGGCAGCGTGCTATCGGCCCCCATCAGTTTCTTCAGCAACTGAATGCCATCCATACCTGGCATCTTGATGTCCGAGATCACGATCCCCGGATAGTCCGGCCCCAGAACCTTGAGCGCATCCTCGGCGCTGGCAAAGGTTTCGGTGTCATATCCCGACAGCGCCAGCCATTGGCTGATCGACTGGCGCATGTCCTGTTCGTCATCGACAATGGCGATTTTCATGGCCTGTGCCATAGTATTCCCTCGTGTTATTCAGCGGCCTGCAGGCCGTCGCTTCCCAGTGGCAGTTGCATCTCGAAGACAGCGCCACCCTTCTGGCCGTTGCGTGCGGTTAGCCGTCCACCATGGTCGTTCACGATCCCGGACGAGATAGCAAGCCCCAGCCCGACCCCGTCACCGGCTTGTTTGGTCGTATAGAAGGGCTCAAACAGGCTCTCGATATCCTTGATACCATACCCATTGTCGCGCACGGTCAGCACCGCCATGTCGCCCGCCGCCAGGATGATCTCGACATCCGGCTCTGCTACAGATTTGGTGGCGTCCAGCGCATTGCGCAAGAGGTTCACCATCACCTGTTCGATCCGCATCCGGTCGCCCATCACAAAGACGGGGTCTTCGGGCAGGATCTGAGTGATCTTCACATGGCGCTGCCGCAGCTGAGGCTCCATCATCGACAGCGACGAGGCCAGCGCTTCGCCAAGGTTTACAGGCGAAAACGCGTCCGCCCCCTTGCGCGCGTAAGACTTTAGCTGCCGGGTAATGGCACCCATCCGCTCGATCAGGCCATCAATGCGACCAAAGCTGGCCAGCGCCTCTTCGGGTCTGTTTCTGCGCAGCAGCAGACGCGCCCCGGCAAGGTAGGTTTTCATTGCAGCCAGAGGTTGATTTAGCTCGTGACTTACCGCCGCCGACATCTCACCCAAGGCGGCCAGCTTCGAGCTTTGCGCAAGCGTCTGCTCGGCCAAATCCAACGTCTTTTCAACCCGTTCGCGCTCAGCGATTTCCCGCTGTAGCCTTGCGTTCAATGCGCGAAGCTCTGCCGACTCGCGTTGGAACAGAACCACGCGCGAGGCCGCACGACGGCTGAGCAGATAGAACGCCGCTGCCAGGAGAATCGCAAAGCCCATGATTTCCAGCGCCAGCACGCTGTTCACCTTTTCACGGATCGAGGCATAGGTGGTAAAAGACGCCATCTGCCAGCCGCGAAACGGAATGCGCGTCTCCAACCGCATCACGGCCTCGCCTTCCAGATAGCCATCCGGCGGTAATGAGGACCAATCCGCCGTCGCCCGCAATGCACGCTGGATTGCGCCTTCCGGCGTCTGCCGCAGCATGGCCGAGCTTTCGTCAAGCCCGCGCCATCGCGGCTCGGTCGACAGGATGATGTTGCCGGTGCTGTCCCGCACCAAGACGGCGTCGGAAATCCCGGCCCAGGCGCGTTCGAATTTCTGCAGGTCGACCTCAACCATGATCACGCCGAGGATCTCGGAATTCGCTTCGATCCGGCGGGAATAGACAAAGCTGTAGTCGCCGGTTTCGCGTGGGCTGACCGTGAAAATCGTCGCATTCGAGCGGATTGCGTCCACAAAGTAAGGCGCGTTGCGATGTCCTTCCAGCAGACGGTTGCGGTCGGTGGCCGCCACCGTGATACCATCCCCGTCCATCAGCATCAGGGACGCGGCCCCGATTTCTTCGACAAATGAGATCAGCCTTTGGCTGGACAATAGATAATCACTGGATTGCAACGCCGAGATCAGCGTCGGATCCCGTGACAGAAGTTGCGGCACAATCGCGTTGCGCCGCAATTCGCTGAGAAGGTTGCCGGAATACAGGGCAAGGCGCAACTCGGCGCGGTTGCGGGTCGATTCGGTGAAGCGGTCGGTCAACAGCCGATTCGTGACCCAGATCGTCGCAACGGCCGTCAAAAGCACCAGAGTAACGGCAACCCGAAGCCGCCACCCCAGTGGCGCGCCGCGAAATGGACGTGTCATCTTGCCCTTGATCGAAAAAAGCCTTGAACTCATCCCCGGAAGTTACGCGGGCTGAGCGACGACCTCAAGTCACGCCGGGGTCAGAACACCTGACAATGCGCGGAACAATGCCGTCCCGTCGGTGCCACCATGCCCCTCATCCGCGGCCCGTTCAGGGTGTGGCATCATGCCAAGAACGCGACGGTTTTCCGACAGGATGCCCGCGATATCACCGACCGAGCCATTTGGATTCTCGGTATAGGAGAACGCGATCCTGTCCTGGTCCTTTAGCGTGGACAATACGGCGTCATCGGCAAAATAGTTTCCGTCATGGTGTGCAATCGGAATGCCAATCACATCGCCCGCATTGTAACCTTGGGTAAAGGCGCTGTCGCTGGTTTCGACCTTCAGGCCAACCGTTTTGCAGATGTATTTCAAACCGGCATTGCGCAGCAGCGCACCGGGCAGAATTCCGGTCTCTGTCAGGATCTGGAAGCCGTTGCAGATACCAACCGCATAGCCGCCGCGTTCAGTATGCTCGACCACCGCCTTGCAGATCGGAGATTGCGCCGCGATGGCCCCACAGCGCAGGTAGTCGCCATAAGAGAAGCCACCGGGAACGCCGACAATATCGACCCCCTCGGGCAGCGCGGCGTCCTTGTGCCAGACCATGTCAACGGCAAACCCGGCCTGTTCAAAGGCAACGGCAAGGTCCCGGTCGCAGTTCGATCCGGGGAAAACGATGACGGCTGCGCGCATGGCGGACCCTCCTTGATGGGTAAACTCAGACCAGTTCGATCTCGTAGCGTTCGATGACGGTGTTGGCCAACAGCTTTTCGCACATCTCGGTCACGTCGGCCTCGGTTGCGCCTTCGGCCAGTTCCAGATCAATGACCTTGCCCTGACGTACACCTTCGACCTGATTAAAGCCCATGGCACCCAATGCGTGGCGGACCGCCTCACCCTGAGGGTCCAGCACCCCGTTCTTGAGCATCACATGCACCCGTGCCTTCATCTTCGCAACTCCACCTGAGGGCCATGATCGCAAGCCCATTTCGTTGCGCGGGGGATAGCGCGGTTGCGCACTTGGGACAACCCTGTTTGCGGCGAAGATTGCAAAGGTATGAAAGGGCGTGTCCCAAAACGGGCCGCGTGGGTGTTTCGGGCCGGGCTGCTTGCCCTGCCCCCGATACGAAAACGCCGCCCGGAGTCAGGCGGCGCTTTGCATTGCTGTCAGACAAAAATCGGGATCAGTTGATCAGCGTCGGTTTGGTCACGTTGCTTTGCGGCAAAACACCCAAGCGGCGCGCGACCTCGGAATAAGCGTCGGCCAGATTGCCCAGATCACGGCGGAACACATCCTTGTCCAGCTTCTGGCCGGTCTCGATATCCCACAGGCGGCAGCTGTCGGGGCTGATCTCATCAGCGACGATCAGACGCTGATAGTCACCGTCGAACACGCGACCGATCTCGATCTTGAAATCAACCAGGCGAATGCCGACCGCCAGCATGACGCCGCTCATGAAGTCATTCACGCGCAGCGCGAGGCTGAGGATATCATCCATGTCCTGCTGGCTGGCCCAGCCAAAGGCCGCGATATGTTCCTCGGTGACCAGCGGATCACCCAGAGAGTCGTCCTTATAGCAGTACTCGACGATCGGACGCGGCAGCTGCGTGCCTTCGGCAATGCCCAGACGTTTGGACATCGTACCGGCGGCATAGTTGCGCACGATCACTTCCAATGGGACGATCTCGCAATTCCGCACCAACTGCTCGCGCATGTTCAGGCGGCGGATGAAGTGGTTTGGAACACCGATCTGGGTCAGGCCGTTCATGAAGAACTCGGACAGGCGGTTGTTCAGAACACCTTTGCCGTCGATCACATCTTTCTTTTCCGCATTGAACGCGGTGGCGTCATCCTTGAAGTACTGCACGATTGTGCCCGGCTCGGGGCCTTCATACAGAATCTTGGCTTTGCCTTCGTAGATTTTCTTGCGACGCGCCATCGGGGCCCCTTCCATATCGGCAATACGCGCAGATCGCGCGGCTGCGGCCCTCATAGAGCAGCCCGCCCCAACCCGCAAGTTATCACGACGCTTTGCTGCCCCGCATGATCCATCTGAAAAAGTTCAGACGCGATCTGACCTGAACCTTCTCATTCTTCGGCCCCGCCCGACGTTTGATCTTACCGAGCAATTTCACATGATCGACCGAACTTTCTGGCGGCACCATAAGCCAATAGTCGTCAGCGGCCCCAAGCTTGGCCTTGGGGGCAAAGCGAATTCTGATAGCATCCTCGGGCGACTGGTCCTCGGACCCTATTGTATCTCCGTCGGAGAATCTGTGGCCATAACCGGTCAGCATGGCCGAAGTGGTCATCAGCGTTGCGGCAACCGTGTTCAGATCAACCGGCGCCTTTGCATAGGCCAGCTCGACCCCTTTGAACCTGTTGAGGCCCTTCGTGACCCCGATGACCGGCCCATCCGGGGTGTCTTCGGGCCGGACAAGCCGCATGCCAACCCATTGCTCGATCGGATATTCATCCTTCAGGGCCCTGTCTGCCATAGCGACGGCATCCTCGGGGCGCAGGAAATGATCCGCTGATTCCCAATAGACAGCCAGCGCGATGGGCAGTTTGGCGAAAAGGGCCGTCAGGCAGGAACACAGCCGCGCCGCCCGGAATTGCGAGGTTTCATCCTCGTCCTTTCCGCCCACCGATACGCAGATATACGAGGCGTTAGACGGTAATACCAAGTCCACGTCGATGAAGGGCAAGCGCTGCGACGGTGTCAATTGCACCGGATCCCATGTCCCGTAACCCGGCAACCGTATCAGGCTTGCAATGCCTGCGTCAGCGCCACCGGCACCAAACAGGATGGGGGCCGTTATGAAATCAGCCGTGTCGCAGTTCTGCGGCATGCTCAAGGCGGTTTCGGCGCGCAGGTCCAGATCGGGATAGTCCTCCAGCAACGCTTCTTCGATCTCGGTCGTCGAGAACTGAAGCGGTTCGGACAGCAGGATATATGCGGCAAACCCTTCCGGCTTGCTTGGGGTTTTGGTCTTGCTCATAACGGGGCCTTCAAATCTCTGCGGTGTATTGCATCGTGCGGATCACGTGGCAGATGCGCTCAACGGCTTGCGGACGCAGCTTCATCGCCCCCGCGATTTCGGCCAGAACAGTTTCCTCGCGGTTCGCCAGCACCCCGTCGGCCATGACAACGAAAACGGCAAAGCTGAAAGCCGTTTGATATAGTGCACCAGGCAGCGTCTTGACGCATGTCTTGAGAACGGCCTCGCGTCCTTCCATCATCAGATCGTCCACAATGGAATTGGTCAGCGCGTCCAGGTCCTGCTCGGACATGCCGTGGAAGGTCGGGTTGAACACGATCAGATTTCTGAGTTGCAGAACCTCCGCCTCATCAATCTCGCCATCTGCGGTGATTGCGATCACGGCAGGCGTCAGCAAGGCCCGGGGAATAGTCGCGTCAAACGCTGGCTCATGCTTCATAGCAGCCCTGAGATCGGAAAACCGTGCCATCAAACCTCCACTGATCAAAATTGGTAACAAAATCCTAGCAACAACCCTTGGTTGCACAGCGCATTTGGTCGCGCAAGGGCCATTTTCGCTATACATTCCGGTTTTCGTTTCCTATCTAGTTCGGGAATGTCCACGCTATGAGGTCCCAATAAAATGACCACGTTCGACGAACGCGAAAACGCCTTTGAAGCCAAGTTTGCCCATGACGAAGAAATGCAGTTCAGGGCACAGGCCCGCTGCAACAAATTGCTGGGTCTGTGGGCGGCAGAAAAGCTGGGGAAAACCGGCTCTGACGCTGATGATTATGCCAAAACCGTCGTAGTCGCTGACATGGAAGAGGCAGGCCACGAAGATGTCGTGCGCAAGGTCTCGGCCGATCTGGGCGGTCTGTCCTCGGATGATGAAATCCGCGCCAAAATGGCCGAGCTTCTGCCCGAAGCCAAAGCTCAGGTCATGAGCGAGGCCGACTAAACCAGCGGCCACCTCATGATCTTCATGAGTATTATGAATTTGATTTGACGCCCCGGTCATGAGACACGGGGCGTCTCATATTCATAAAGGCGCATTGCGCCAATTACTCGGACCACGCCCATGACAAACGCGCTGACCCAGCTTCTAGAGACCAAGGATGCCATTCTGGCCGATGGAGCGACCGGAACCAATCTGTTCAACATGGGGCTGCAATCGGGTGACGCGCCTGAGCTGTGGAATGTGGATGCGCCGGACAAGATCCGCGCGTTGTATCAGGGTTCGGTCAATGCGGGCAGCGATCTGTTCCTGACCAACACGTTCGGCGGCACCTCGGCCCGGCTCAAGCTGCATGACGCGCAAAACCGCGTGGGTGAACTGAACCGCATCGGCGCTGAACTGGGGCGCGAAGTTGCGGACAAATCCGGACGCACCATCGTGGTTGCTGGTTCGGTCGGTCCCACCGGTGAGATCATGGAGCCGGTCGGAAGCCTGTCGCATTCCGAGGCGGTAGAGATGTTTCATGAACAGGCCGAGGCCCTCAAAGAGGGCGGCGTCGATGTTCTTTGGGTCGAGACGATCAGCGCCCCCGAGGAATTCCGCGCCGCAGCCGAGGCTTTCGCGCTGGCCGATATGCCCTGGTGCGGCACCATGAGCTTTGACACTGCCGGGCGCACCATGATGGGTGTCACCTCGGCTGATCTGGCCCTTCTGGTGGAAACGCTGCCCAACCCTCCGATTGCGTTTGGCGCGAATTGCGGCACCGGAGCGTCGGACATCCTGCGCACCGTACTTGGGTTCACCGCCCAAGGGACCGAGCGGCCTTTGATCTCGAAAGGCAATGCAGGGATCCCGAAATATGTCGACGGCCACATCCACTATGACGGCACGCCCGAGCTGATGGCTGACTATGCCGTGATGGCCCGCAATGCAGGTGCAAAGATCATCGGTGGCTGCTGTGGCACCATGCCCGCGCATCTTGAGAAAATGCGCGCCGCACTGGACAGCACGGAACGTGGCGCGCGCCCGACGCTGGATCAGATCACAGATGCGCTTGGGCCGTTCTCATCCGCCTCGGACGGCACCGGCGACGAGGCCGCGCCCGAGCGACGCACCAGACGCCGTCGCCGCGCCTGAGTTAGCGCCCCTCGAATTTCGGGGGGCGCTTTTGCATGAAGGCCACGACGCCTTCGGAAAAGTCGCGTGAGCGTCCACATTCGCCTTGCAGATGCGCCTCGGTCGCCAATTGCTGCGGCAAGGTCTTTTCATAAGTACCCCGGAGCGCCTGTTTGATCGCGCCATAGGCCGCCGTCGGACCTTGGGCCAGATGCGCGGCCCGGCTGCGCCATTGGGCATCAAACGCATCATCGGCGACCGCTTCCCAGATCAGCCCCCAGTCATCCGCCTGACGCGCGGTGATCTTGTCAGCAAACAACGCGGCCCCCATGGCTTTGGCCAGCCCCATCTGACGCGGCATGAACCATGTGCCACCAGCATCCGGCAGCAAGCCGATACGCGAAAAAGCCTGAAGGAAATAGGCGCTGTCGGTTGCGATCACCACATCGGCACAGAGCGCAAGATTGGCCCCTGCCCCGGCTGCCGGTCCGTTGACCGCAGCAATCGTGGGAACCGGGCTGTCATGGATGGTCTCGAGCATCGGCTCGTATTCATCGCGCAACGAGCGTTCCAGATCGATCTTACCGGTTGAGGACGCATCACCAAGATCCTGCCCGGAACAAAAGGCAGGCCCGGCCCCGGTCAACACGATGCACCGCGCATTTCGGGCCGCATGCTTCATCGCATGCGTGATCTCGGCCCGCATCTGCGTGGTCAGCGCGTTCATCTTGTCGGGGCGGTTCAAAGTCAAAACCGCCAGCCCGTCCGTGATGTCCAGCAGGATCGTTTCATAGTCCATTAAAGCTCTCCCTCGCGCCTATGCGTGCGCGGACACTGCCGCATTCACAGGCCGAGGAAAAGCGGAACCACGCGTCAGTCTTCCAGAATTTGGCGCAGGCGCTCTTTTTCAGAGTCGCTCAGCCCGTCGCTGTCACCCTGCTCTTGCGCCTTGGCCCGGTTGCGCAGAAAGACCAAACCGACACCGACGGCAATAAGCAACATGATCGGCCCGGCCAGCCACAGCATCAGGTTCGAGCCCGTAACCGTCGGCTTCAGCAGCACATATTCACCATAACGGTCAACGATGAAGGCAATCGCCTCTTCATCCGTATCCCCGGCCACCAGCCTTTCGCGTACCAGCAAGCGCAGGTCGCGCGCCAGATCGGCGTTGCTTTCATCGATGCTCTCGTTTCGGCAGACCAGACAGCGCAACCCGGTGCTGAGGTCGCGGGCCCGTTGTTCCAGCAACGGATCGTCAAGCACTTCGTCGGGTTGCACCGCAAAACCCGGTGCCGCCAACAGCATGAGGATCAGGATCAGACGTTTCATTCTGCGGGTACTCCGGCCGAAGGCGCTTTGCGTGCACCAGCGGCCACTCGGAACCGACGATCGCAGAGGCTGAGGACGCCGCCCAACGCCATCATGAGGCATCCGGCCCAGATCCAGTTGGCAAAGGGTTTGATATAGGTCCGCAAGACCCAGCCCCCATCCGCCTGCTGGTCCCCGATCACCACATAGAGATCGCGCATGACCCGGTAGTCAATCGCGGCCTCGGTGGTGGGCATACGCGCAACCGGATAGTCGCGTTTTTCGGGATGCAGCGTACCGATCTTGCGGCCGTTGGTCTCCACCTTCACATCCGCCATGGTCGAAAAGTAATTCGGCCCTTGCACGCGATTGACATCCTCAAGTGTGAGGGTGAATTGGCCGACCTCGAAGGGCTGACCCGGCTGGGCGACGCGGATATCCTCAACCTCCCACGCGGTCAGACCGGCGATGGCGAAGATGGTCACACCCAGACCCGTGTGGGCAACCGCCTTGCCCCAATCGGCCCCCGGCAGCCGGAACAGGCGTTTCAGGCTGCCGTTTCGCCCTGTCCGGCTCCATAAATCAAGAACGGCACCAAAGGTGATCCATGCGCCCAGAAACAGACCCACGGGGCCCAAAGCACTGCGCCCTGTCTGCATCGCCCAGACCAGCACGCCAAGGGCGACGGCCAGCACAAACGCATAGCGCAACGACCACGCTGTCTTGCCCAGTTTGCCGCGCTTCCACGGCAACATCGCGCCAACCGGCAGGACCAGCCCCAATAACACCATGAACGGCGTGAAGGCCGCGTTAAAGAACGGTGGCCCGACCGAGAGTTTCCGGTCAAACATCATCTCGGCCACCATCGGCCACATGGTGCCCACGAACACCACGAAACAGCTGACGGCCAAAAGCACGTTGTTCACGATCAGCGCGCTTTCCCGGCTGACCATACCAAAGACGCCCTTCGCCTCCATCGCCTGCGCCCGCGCCGCAAACAGGGTCAGCGCGCCGCCGATAAAGAACACAAGGATCAACAGAATAAACACGCCCCGCTCTGGATCTGTCGCAAAGGCATGGACCGAGGTCAGAAGCCCCGATCGCACAATGAATGTCCCGATCAGCGAGAACCCAAAGGCAATGATCGCCAGCAGGATTGTCCAGCTCTTCAAAGCCTCGCGCTTCTCCACCACGATGGCCGAGTGCAATAGCGCCGCCGCCAGCAGCCACGGCATGAACGAGGCATTCTCGACCGGATCCCAGAACCAGAAGCCGCCCCAGCCCAGCTCATAATAGGCCCACCACGACCCCAGCGCGATCCCGATGGTCAGAAACACCCAGGCGGCAAGCGTCCACGGCCGCACCCACCGGCCCCAGGCGGCATCAATGCGCCCCTCGATCAACGCGGCCACGGCAAAGCTGAACGCCATGCTCAGGCCCACATAACCAAGGTATAGAAACGGCGGGTGAAACGCCAAGCCCGGATCCTGCAGCAGCGGGTTCAGGTCTTGGCCATCGAACGGGGCAATAGCCAGCCGATCAAACGGGTTCGAAGTAAAAAGAATAAAGGCAAAAAACGCCACGGCCACCGCCGACTGCACAGCCAACACGCGCGCTTTCAGCGTGGGCGGTAGGCCAGCGCCAAAAAACGCGGCCATCGCGCCGAACAGGGTCACGATCAGCACCCACAACAGCATCGAGCCTTCGTGGTTCCCCCAGGTTCCACTAACCTTATAGAGCATCGGTTTCGCCGAATGGCTGTTCTCAACCACGATCCTCAGTGAGAAATCAGAGGTGGTGAACGCCCAGACCAGCGCTCCGAAGGAAAACGCCGTCAGCAGGAATTGTGAGATTGCCGCCGGTTCCGCAAAAGCCATCCATCCGGCCCAGCGTTTCGACGCCCCGATCAGGGGCACCACGCTTTGCACGATAGCGACGAAAAAGGCGAGGATTAGCGCGAAGTGACCTAGCTCTGTAACCATAGGGCAGGATATACGTCGGGGGCGCGGCAATCGCCAACCACTTTCGTTTGATTTCGGGGCACATAGTGTCGCAACTCAGCCCCGTTCGCGTCGCCAATCTTCCAACGCCGGGTTCGCATCGGTCACCAGAACCTCACGCGACAAACGCGCATCCGGCCCCGTATCTGCCACACCCGGTCGGTCACTGCGCATATTTCCTAGCGCATCCAGATTGGCCAGAACGGTCGGAGTACGCGCCATCACGGCTGAGATCTCGCGTTGCAAATCCTGCGATTTCGCCTGATGCCGCGCTCCGAAATAGAACGAGACAATCACGCCCAGCAACCACCACAAAGGCTCGGGTACCAGTGCAACCCCCTGCATCCGCGCTGAAAACCAGATCGGATCGATCATGGCAGCCGCAAACAAGCCCAACGTTCCCAGCGCCAAAGCCGGACGCGGAAGGCGGTTCAATCCGTCCATGAACCGGTCGAACATGCCTTTGGCGGGCCTTTGAAACTCGGCCCCGAACTGGGTCATAGCCTGAGTTTGCGCCACCATCCGGCGCTGGGCACCGGCATCTGCGTTCTCCCGAAAGACCTCTGCGGTTTCGCGCACCACGTTGCGCCCTCCACCGAACAAGAAACCCAAAACGCCCGAGATCAATCCCATCCCGCAACCCTCCTCTGAAACGCCTCATCGCTCAGGTGATAGCGATCAGACAGGAACTCTTCCGCCCGCCTGATCCAGCCGCCTTTCCCACCCGCACGCGTTCGCGCATATTTTCGCGAAGCGGGTCGCCGATCCGCGAGCCGAAAGTAGTAGTTCCGCCGCGCCACCCCATAAGCGTCTCGCAACTGAACCGGGCTCGGGCGTGCGGCATCCTGACTGGCGCGTAAGGTCTGAGGGCCGATGACCCCGTCCACCTCAACACCAAACCCCATCTTCCCCAACAGCGATTGCAAAATACGCACGGCCTGCGCACCTGCATTTACGTGCATGTCGAAAACACTGGCCTGCAGCGCCTCAGGCAAAGCGGCAATCCCGGGTTTCTCAAAATAATGCTGCACAAAGATATCGACCGCCTGCCCCCGGCCAAGCGCCCGCACATCGGCGGCATCAACCACCCCGTCCCGTGTCAAGTCCAATCCCAAACGCCGCATCGTGTGAATGGTGACGCCGAAATTAGTGGCTCCTCCCGGATCATCCGGATCATCCACAAACCCGCCTTCCCGACGCACAATCTCTTCGGCAATCTGTCGAACCGTCTGCATCACGCACCCCGCCTTCATCAGTCGAGGGAACGATCCTGCAAAATTCTTAACACCTCCAAACGAAACAGAGCGCCGCCTGCCATACGCACGCAACGCCCCTGCTTCTTCTGTTCAAAAATACCTCCGCCGGAGGCACGCAGCGCAGCTGCGTTCAGCTTTCGCCAGGGTTCTTGTAAACACCCTGTTCCTTCAACGCGTCCATGACCTCTTTCGGCATATAGGTTTCATCATGTTTAGCAAGGATTTCAGTCGCTTCGAATACACCGTTGACGTAGCGACCTGTCCCGACCATACCCTCATTCTCCGAGAACAGATCCGGCAGAACCCCAGTAAAAGCCACCGGAACACTTTCTCCGCCATCAGTGACCACAAAGCGCACCGTCTCACCCTGCCCCCGGACGATCGAACCCTCTTCGACCAGACCACCAATCCGAAACACCTCGGTCGGTGCGGGCGGCTCGGCGATCACCTGGCTGGGCGAGCGGAAGAAGTTGATGCCATCACGCATCGCAAACCCAATCAACGCCGTCGACACGACCAAGGCAACAACAGCCACCAGAATAATCTGAACTCGACGACGTTTCTTGAGCGTTTTCATACCGTCCTCACGGGAACAAGGGGGCCATCATCAGCCCTCGGGTTTCATCCTCACCTAACATCAGGTTGGCGTTCTGCAAGGCTTGCCCGCTGCTACCTTTTGTCAGGTTATCTAGCGCCGCGACGACAATCGCGCGCCGTTCTATCCGGTCCGCAACAACGCCGATATGGCAGAAGTTCGATCCCCGCACATGGTGGGTCGAGGGTGCCTCCCCCATCGGCAGCACCTCGATGAACGGCTCATCTGCATAGGCTTTTGCCAACGTTTCATAGACGCTCTGCGGGTCGCCCTTCACGTAGGAGGTTGCCAGAATACCCCGGTTCGCCGGGATCAGATGCGGCGTGAATTGGATATGCACCGTGCGCCCGGCGAGTTTCGAGAACTCCTGATCGAACTCACCCAGATGGCGATGCGTACCACCGATGGCATAGGCATTGGCACCTTCGCTCAGTTCCGCATGCAGCAGGTTTTCTTTCAACGACCGGCCAGCGCCCGACACGGCGCATTTCAGGTCGAGGATGATGTCATCCAGATCAATGACACCGGCTGAAATCAGCGGCCGCAGCACATATTGACCGGTCGCCGCGTTACAGCCCGTACCGGCCACAAGCCGTGCAGTCCGGATGTCGTCACGATAGAACTCGGTCAGGCCATAGACCGCCTCTTCCTGCTGCTCCAACGCGCTATGCGGGTTGCCGTACCATTTTTCGTATTCATCCGCGTCCTGCAAACGGAAGTCAGCGGAAAGGTCGATGATTTTCAGGTTCTTCGGCAGGTCGCGGATCACTTCCTGACTGGTTTTATGCGGCAACGCGCAGAAACACAGGTCGATCTGGGAAAAGTCGATTTCAGAAATTTTGCACAGATCCGGCAGGTTCATATGGCGCAGATGCGGGAAGACCTGCGCCATCGACAGGCCCGCCTTGCGTTCCGCCGCCAGCGCCACGATCTCCATGTTCGGGTGTTCGGCGATCAGCCGCACCAGTTCAGCGCCAGTATAGCCCGAGGCGCCCAGAATTGCGATTTTATGGGTCATATCAGACCTCTTCTTTGCATGTGTCACATATCATGACCGCCACTGTGACGGTCTTGGATTTAGAAAATCGGAAGGGAGGCGTCCTTGACCTAAATCAGGCCGCCTCAAACGAGATTTGTCGTCGGAGGAATTGCGTCGCCCGATCGCTGACAAAACCGGGCTTGCCGGTGGTCAGATAGCCGCCTTCCCCCTCACCGAGCATGGTCGGGTGGCGTTGCAGATAATCGGCCAGGCTTTCGGCCACCAGATCACCCTGGCTGAACACCTGAACATCCGCGCCCAGAGCAGCCTGAAACGTCTCTGCCATCAACGGGTAGTGCGTGCAGCCCAGAATGGCCGCCTGAGGTTCAGGCATCTTGCGCTTCAACGCATCCACATGGCTGCGCACCAGAGCTTCGGCCAGAATCAAATCACCGTCTTCAATGGCATCTACCACGCCGCCGCAGGCCTGCGCCTCGACATCCACACCAATCGCGCGAAACGCCAGTTCCCGCTGGAAGGCGCGGCTGGAGACAGTAGCGGGCGTTGCAAACAAGGCCACATGCTTGACGGCCACTTCGCGCGGAGGAGAGTTGTCGCCCCATTGCCGCTCGGTCAGCGCCTCGATCAGAGGGACAAAGACGCCCAGAACCCGCTTACCTTCAGGCACGCCCTCTTCCTGCATCCGGCGCAGGGCTGCTGCGCTGGCAGTGTTGCAGGCCAGAATCACCAGATTGCAGCCGCGATCCCACAGGTCGTTAACTGCCTTGCGGGTCAGCTGATAGATATCTTCGGCATCGCGCACGCCATAAGGCGCATGCGCACTGTCCGCATAGTACAGGAAATCCACGTCGGGCAGCCGTTGCTGCGCTGCGTTCAGAACGGTCAAACCGCCCAAACCGGAATCAAAGATACCTACTGCCATTAGCCCCTTCAGGCGCGATGCCGTTCCTCAAATTCATAGCCGTAGTCATAAGACTTCAGCGGTGTCGGAGACAGCTCATACGTGGCTTTGCGCAGGAAATCCATCATCTTGCGCGTATCCTTGCTGAGTGGGTCCAGAACATCACGGCCAATCGGCTCACCGATCACAACTCTCACAGGTGTATCGACGCGTTTCTTGAACTCCTTGATCAGCAACCCCATCCGCAAGGTGTTGTGCAAATGACTGGCGATCTGGAACAGACGAGAGGTGTGGCCGTCAAAGAAAACCGGCACCACGGTGGCGTTCGATTTGGCAACCATACGAGCGGTAAAGCCCCGCCAACCGGGGTCCATTGGGTGGTCGAATGGCGTAAGGGCCGTGCTGACGGTTCCACCCGGAAAAATCCCGATCGCTCCGCCTTCGCCGAGATAATTCAAGGCAGTCTTGCGGGTTTCAAGGTTCAGCTTCATCGCCTCTTTCGTCTCATCAAATGAGATTGGCAGAATGATGCGGTTCAGATCTTCCGCCTTGCGGAACACGCGATGGGCCAGAATCCGGAAATCGCCACGTGTTTCAGACAGGATATGCCCCATCATCAAACCGTCCAGAATGCCGTAAGGGTGATTGGCAATCAGGATCAGAGGGCCATCCTTCGGGATATTCGACAGCGCCCCGCCCACAACATCCAGCGTCAGACCGTAGCGTTCGACCATGACACCCCAAAAATCGCGCCCCTTGGCAACGTCTTGTTCATACCCGTCCGCACGCTTGATCAGGCGCATGCGGCCTGTCGTATTTTCCATCAGCTTGATGACCATCCGACCGCCCTTGGTTTCGGCGGAATGGGAATAAGAAATGTCTCGAACGACATGACGGCGCGAGGGCATCTGAGGACTCCGAACTATCTGCCTGCATTATACGTTAATCCGAGATTTTGCCTAGCGAAGGTGACAGGTTTGTGACACCTCATTCCGCCGCAGCGCGCATCTCGGGTCCGCCGCTGCGGATCGTCGCCAGCAGCTCCTCGCGCCGTTTGGCAGCTTTGGCTTCGTTTTGCATCAAAACGGGGCCAAACCCACGTATGTCGAGCGGCAAACGGGCCAGTGCAACAATCGCCTCCTGCGTATCTTCCGTTGCCAGAGGCAGTACCTCTTTCATGTCCCGCTCATACTGTTTGATCAGCGCGCGTTCCATCCGCCGCTCGGCCGAGTAACCGAAAACGTCCAAAGGCGTGCCGCGCAAACTCTTCAACCTGGCCAACAGCTTGAGAGGCCCAAGCATCCATTCCCCAAAGGCGCGCTTTCGCGGTCTGCCATTGCCGCCTGCTCCGCCAAAAATCGGCGGAGCCAGATGGAAGGTCATGTTGAAATCGCCGTCGAACTCGGCAGCAGCCTTTTCCCGGCTGGTCAGCAACAGGCGCGCGACCTCGTATTCATCCTTGTAGGACAACAGCTTGTGGTAGCCTTTCGCCACAGCCTCGCGCAGCGCTTCATCTGCAATACCGTCCACCAGCTTGCGGTAGCGTTTCGCCAGTCGGGTCGACTGGTAGTCCGTCAGGTGCTGCGCCCGGAAGTCTATCATTTGATCCAGGGTCTTCGGCAATTCCGAGACGGAAGGGGCCAGCATCGCCTGCGCCTCCTCCGGGTGCAGAACAGCCCAGCGACCCACGTCAAAAGCCCGCTTGTTGCGTTCAACGGCGGTTCCGTTCAGCTCTATCGCAGTCATGATCGCCTCAAGACTGACAGGCAGAGTACCGCGCTGCCACGCCGCGCCAAAGACCATCATGTTAGAATAGATCGAATCGCCCATCACGATCTTGGCCAAATCGGTCGCATCGAACAGGCTCACCCCGTTTTTCAGCCGCGCCTGCAGTGCCAGCTCTAACTGGTCGCCCGGAATGCGGAATTCGGTATCGCGGGTGAAATCGCCAGTGACCGTGCTGTGGTTGTTGACCACCGCACCGGTCTGTCCGGCCCGTGTCAGGCCCAGTGTTTTGGCCCCGGCCGAGACCACAAGGTCACCGCCGATCAGGGCATGCGCCTCGCCGGTTGCGACACGAATGGCGCTGATATCTTCGGGCTTGTTCGCCAGACGGCAATGGATGTGAACCGCGCCACCCTTTTGGGCGAGGCCGGCCATCTCCATCATACCCGCTCCCTTGCCGTCGATCTGTGCCGCCTGCGCCAAAATCGCCCCGAGGGTCACAACACCTGTGCCACCGACCCCGGTGATGACTACATTATGCGTGCCTTTGATCTGTGGCAGATCGGGCATCGGCAGATCGGGCAGATCAAGCTGTTTCGTCGCCTCCTTGCGGATTTTTGCCCCTTCCAGAGTGACAAAGGACGGACAGAACCCATTCAGGCACGAGAAATCCTTGTTGCAGCTGGATTGATCAATCGCGCGTTTGCGGCCCAGTTCGGTTTCCTTCGGCACGATCGAGACGCAATTCGACTGCACCCCGCAATCACCGCAGCCTTCGCAAATATCGGTATTGATGAAGACACGCTTGTCCGGGTCCGGAAACTCACCACGCTTGCGGCGACGGCGTTTTTCGGCCGCGCAGGTCTGGACATAGACGATGACCGAGACGCCCTCGATCTCGCGGAAGCGATCCTGCACCTTCATCAACTCAGCGCGTTCAAAGCTCTCTACACCCGAAGGCAGAGCCCCAAGGTTAACGTCTTCCTTTTCATCATAGACCAGAGCCACATGCTGCACGCCCATGGCCTTCACTTCGGCCACGATCCGTTCAGCCGTCAGATCGCCTTCGTTCCCCTGCCCGCCAGTCATGGCAACCGCGTCATTGAACAGGATCTTGAAGGTCATGTTTGTACCCGCCGACAGCGCCGCCCGGATCGCCTGCACGCCCGAGTGGTTATACGTCCCGTCGCCCAGGTTCTGGAACACGTGGTTGGTAGTCGAGAACGGAGCCTCACCGATCCAGTTCGCGCCCTCGCCGCCCATCTGGGTGAAGCCGGTCGTCTCACGGTCCATCCACTGCACCATGTAGTGGCAGCCGATACCCGCATAGGCGCGGCTGCCCTCGGGCACTTTGGTTGAGCTGTTATGCGGACAGCCCGAGCAGAAATACGGCAAACGCGTCGCGATTTCCTGCGCGTTGTCAGCACGCCGCGCCTCGGACAGTTTGACGAGGCCTGCGCGGACACCATCCGTATCGCGCCCCTCTTCGATCAGGATGTCACCCAGCTTTTCGGCAATCATGATCGGGTCCAATGCGCCGCGTGTGGGGAACAATTCCTCACGATGCAGCGTACCTGCGCCGCCCTTGTACCAGCCATAAACGCGGCGGCCCCGGCGATCGTCAAAGATCGCCTCTTTGACCTGCACCTCGATCAGCTTGCGCTTTTCTTCTACGATTACAATCAGATCCAGACCTTCGGCCCAATCATGGAACCCGGCCATATCCAGCGGGAAGGTCTGTCCGATCTTGTAAGTTGTGATGCCCAGCCGTTCGGCCTCAGCCTCATCAATGTTCAACAAAGACAGCGCATGGGTCAGGTCCAGCCAGTTCTTGCCTGCCGCAACGAAGCCGATCTTGGCACCCGGCTTGCCCCAGACACGTTTGTCCAGCTTGTTGGCATGCGAAAACGTCTCGGCCGCGAAACGCTTGTAGTCGATCACGCGCGCCTCTTGCAGATGGGGCGTATCGCCAAGGCGGATGTTTAACCCACCCTCGGGCATGTCGAATTCGGGGATCACGACGCCCATCCGGTCCGGGCTGCCATCCACGACCGATGTCACCTCGATCGTGTCTTTCATCGTTTTCAGACCAACCCAGACACCTGCAAACCGGCTAAGCGCAAATCCGTAAATGCCGTAGTCCAAAATCTCCTGCACGCCTGCGGGGCTGACCACGGGCATATACATATCGACCAAAGACCATTCTGATTGGTGCAACACGGTCGAACTTTCGCCGGTGTGGTCATCGCCCATCGCCATCAGCACACCGCCATGTTGCGCGGTACCCGCCATATTGGCGTGGCGCATCACATCGCCAGACCGATCAACCCCCGGCCCTTTTCCGTACCAAAGACCAAACACGCCGTCATACCGGCCATCGCCGCGCAGCCCCGCCTGCTGGCTGCCCCAAAGCGCGGTGGCGGCCAGATCCTCGTTCAATCCGTATTGAAAGGTCACATCGCTTTCAGCCAGATAGCGCTGGGCGCGCATCATCTGCTGGTCCACTGCACCCAGAGGTGAGCCGCGATATCCCGTCACCAGCCCGGCAGTGTTCAAACCGGCCTGTTGATCACGAGCCTTTTGCATCAACATCAAACGCACCAGCGCCTGCGTCCCGTTCAACAGAACGGGTGATTTCTCAAGATCGAACCGGTCGTTCAGCGTTATGTGTGGCTGACTCATCAGACGTCTCCCCTCGTCAGATCAGTGTGCTTTATTTTCACGCATTTTAGGTCATAATTATTGACCTGTATAGACTTTGTCCCCTGAAACTCAAGGATTTCATGGTTTGATTGTGGAACTTGTTACCTATTTCATATAGGGCTGCACGAGGATAACGAAAGTTGCGGCGATGGATTGGGACAAGCTTAGAATATTTCACGCAGTGGCCGATGCGGGCAGCCTGACCCATGCGGGGGATAAGCTCAATTTATCTCAATCCGCCGTGAGCCGTCAGATCCGCGCGCTGGAAGAATCGCTCGACGCGACCCTGTTCCACCGCCACGCCCGCGGTCTGATTCTGACCGAACAGGGTGAGTTGCTGTTTGATGCGACCTCGGCCATGTCCAAACGTCTGGACGCCGCCGCCGCGCGCATCCGCGACAGCGAAGAGGAAGTGTTCGGCGTCCTGCGCGTGACGACCACATTCGGCTTTGGCACCTTGTGGCTGGCCCCGCGCCTGCCCAAACTATACGAGCAATACCCCGATCTGAACATCGACCTGATGCTGGAAGAGCGTGTTCTCGACCTTCCAATGCGTGAGGCCGACGTTGCCATCCGAATGAAAGAACCCAGTCAGGCCGATCTGATCCGCAAACGCCTGATGACCGTTCAAATGAAGCTCTATGCCACGCAGGAATATCTGGAATCGCATGGCGGGATGCTGACATCACTGGACGAGATCAAGGAACATCGCCTGATCTGCCAGACCCCTTCGGCCCCGCAGGTCGGAGCAAGTGCGGCGATGGTGCGCCACCTGATGACCTTCAATCCGGGTTCCCTGCTGACAGTGAATAACTATTTTGGCGTGCTTCAGAGCGTGCTTCACAACCTGGGAATTGGCGTCCTGCCCAACTATGTGACGCAGGATTTTCCACACCTCGTGCCGATCCTGTCCGAGATCGAACATGCCGACGTTCCCGTATACCTTGCCTACCCCGAGGAATTGCGCCATTCCAAGCGGGTCGGAGCCTTCCGGGACTTCGTTCAAGACGAGATCATCGCACAACGTAAACAATTGAAAATGATGGGCAAACTTTAGCTATGCACTCGGGTCATAGCGGCAATGTCGAACGATCTGACTAAAACTTCTTGAACGTTCACAAACCGACCCCTAAATGAGCACTCGAAGGCGGTGATGCTGAAACGCTCATCATCTTCATACCTCCCTGTTGGACTATGGCCGAGCTTAGTGCTCGGCCTTTTTTTTGGCTTCTCCCAGATTCATTTGTTAGTTTTCCTCAAACTCCCCGGCCAGAGTGATGAAATTTCTGGGAAAATTCCCCATACCTGCCTATGATCCGAACAAAACGTTCAAAATTTTGTGTTCGAGGACAGAACCATGATAAGCCCCCTCCGTCTTCTGGCGGCGATTTTTTCATTATTGCTGCTGGTCACCCCTTTGCATGCCCAGATTGCGGGTACGTCGACGTCCAGCGCACCTGCCACCGTTAACATCCCCGAAGACCTGACGCCCGAGCAGGTGGACGGTCTAGTCGCTCGTATGTCCGACGATCAGGTCCGCTCGATCCTGCTAGAGCGTCTGGACGCGGTGGCCGAGAAAAACGCAGCAGCAGCAGCGGACCGCGAAGATCCGATTACCGAACTGAATGAAATCTGGACCGAGATGGTCACATCGTGGACGCAAGTCATAACGACCGTGCCCAATCTTTTCAGCGCTCAGGCAACCGCTTTCAAGAATTTCGTGGCCACTTTCACGTCATCCGGCGCATTGGTTCTGCTGGGGCTGGTGGCCAGCGTTTTGGTCGTGGGCTTTGTCGCGGAAAAACTGTTCGAACTTCTGACGCGCCGCTGGCACGTCGAGACCGAGGCCGAAGCCGAGGGCGATCTCAGAGGAGCGGTCCGCTATCTTTTTGGTCGCTTCTGCCGGGAGCTCGCCGGGCTTGTGGTGTTTTACGTGGTTATCCGCGCAATTGGTCGTGGATTGCTCACGACTGAGCAAATCACCTATGCGGCGCCCTTTGTGTTCTATTTGATCTGGATACCGCGGCTCGGTGCCGCCGTCTCGCGTTTTGTGTTGGCGCCGAACAAGCCGCACTACCGCCTGGTCAATATTGACGATCATTGGGCCAAGTACCTGCACCGAAACCTGATCGGCCTGTTGACCTTGGTCGGCTTTACACTGTTCCTGCTGCGCTTCAACAATCTGAACGGCATCACGGCAGAAGATACGCGCATTGGCTTCTGGCTGAACGCAGGCATCCACATCTATATCGGCCTGATCGCTTGGAATGCGCGCGAAGGTCTGTCGCAGATGATGCTTGGGACCGACCCGGACCACACCAAGTTCGACGAGGAAGTGGCAAAATACTACCCCTATTTCGCCATTGCGGTCTCGGCCGCGACCTGGCTTCTGGTTGAGTTTCTGGTCGCACAGCGCAACCCCGTGTCGCTGGCACTTCTGTCTCAGGGCGCGCATTTCATCACCATGTTCTGGCTGTTGATCGCCCCGGCGCTCGACACACTGATCCGAGGGCTTGTACGCCATCTGCAACCGCCGATGCAGGGCGAAGGCACCATCGCCGAACGCGCCTACAAGTCGACCAAGCGCAGCTATATCCGCATCGGACGGGTTCTGGCCGGTATTCTGGTGATCCTGATGATTGCCCGTGCCTGGGACCTCGACCTTCAGGAAATCGCTGGCGGAGACGCGGATTCGGGCAGCAAGCTGATCCAGTTCTTCATCATCATCGCCGTGGGCTATATCCTGAATGAGGTCGTCTCGCTCTGGATCAACCGCCGTCTGGCGAAAGAGATGACGGCAGCGCAAAGTCCGGATGAAGAGGCCGGCGAAGGCGGCGGTGCAGGTGGTTCACGTTTGGCAACAGTTCTGCCGCTGCTGCGCGTGACGGCTCAGGTCACGATAGCAGTGATCTTCGTCCTGTTGGCTTTAGGTGCCTTGGGGCTCGACATCACGCCGCTTCTGGCAGGTGCCGGTATCCTGGGTCTGGCCATCGGTTTCGGCGCGCAAAAGCTGGTCTCCGACATTGTCGGTGGAATCTTCTTCTTGATCGATGACGCCTTCCGCGTGGGTGAATATGTCGATGTGGGCGGCACCACCGGCACGGTGGAAAAGATCTCGATCCGCTCCATGCAGCTGCGCCACCATCGCGGTCCGGTCCACACCATCCCCTATGGTGAGATTCAGAAGTTGACCAATTACAGCCGTGACTGGGTCATCATGAAGCTGAAATTCACCGTGCCCTTCGACACCGACCCCAACAAGGTCAAGAAGATCTTCAAGAAAATCGGCGCCGAGATGATGGAGGACGAGATCCACAAGGATGGCTTCTTGCAGCCGTTCAAATCTCAGGGCGTGTTCGACTTTGACGATGTCGGCATGATCATCCGGGGCAAATTCATGGCCAAACCCGGCAAGCAGTTCACCCTGCGCAAAGAGATATTCAACCGGGTCAAAGCCTCCTTCAAGGAGAACGGCATCGACTTTGCCCGCCGCGAAGTGCGTGTCGCCATCCCCGGTCTGGATGATACTGAAAACCTGAATGACGACCAGAAGGCAGCCGTTGGGGCCGCCGCAGGTGCAGTGGCACAGCAGGCGCAACAACAGGACCAACAGGACCAACAGAAGTAAACTCAATCCGGCACGCGGCTGTCTTGGTCGCGTGCCGACACCCTAATTCAAGCTCTGCCCGATCCGCACGATTTGTCCATTCGTCCGGTTTGCAACAGGACAATACGCAGAAAGTGCCTTTTCTCTTCCCCCCAGCGGCCCCTTCCCCTAAAAGGCGCCAAACACTGCCATCTCGGGGACCGAAACAGGATGCAAGAGCCAGCCATCACATCTGATCTGATTGCCGCCCACGGGTTGAAACCCGATGAATACGACATGATCCTGGGGATCATCGGGCGCGAACCGAGCTTTACCGAGCTTGGCATCTTCTCGGCGATGTGGAACGAGCATTGTTCGTACAAATCCTCCAAAAAATGGCTGCGCACCCTGCCGACATCTGGTCCTCAGGTCATTTGCGGACCGGGTGAGAATGCGGGCGTCGTGGATATCGGTGATGGCCAAGCTGTCGTTTTCAAAATGGAAAGCCACAATCACCCGTCTTACATCGAACCCTATCAGGGTGCGGCAACCGGTGTTGGCGGCATTCTGCGCGACGTCTTCACCATGGGCGCGCGCCCCATCGCCTCGATGAACGCTCTGTCCTTTGGTGAGCCCGGCCACCACAAGACCCGCCAGTTGGTCAACGGCGTGGTCGAAGGTATCGGCGGTTACGGCAACTGCTTTGGCGTGCCTTGTGTCGGTGGCGAGGTCCGTTTCCATCCGGCCTATAACGGCAACTGTCTTGTGAATGCCTTCGCTGCAGGTTTGGCTGATAGCGACAAAATCTTCTACTCGGCGGCCTCTGGCGTCGGCATGCCCGTCGTTTACCTCGGTGCCAAAACCGGACGTGACGGCGTGGGCGGTGCGACCATGGCCTCGGCCGAGTTCGACGACACGATCGAAGAGAAACGCCCCACCGTTCAGGTCGGCGACCCCTTCACCGAAAAGCGCCTGATGGAGGCGACGCTGGAGTTGATGAAAACCGGGGCCGTGATCTCGATCCAGGATATGGGCGCGGCAGGCCTGACCTGCTCGGCCGTTGAGATGGGCGACAAGGGTGGTCTGGGCGTTCGTTTGGACCTCGAAAACGTCCCGCAGCGCGAAGAGAACATGACAGCTTATGAGATGATGCTGTCCGAGTCTCAGGAACGCATGCTGATGGTTCTGAAGCCCGAGCTTGAGGCCGAAGCCCGTGCCGTATTCGAAAAATGGGACCTGGATTTCGCCATCGTCGGCGAAACCATCGCCGAAGACCGCTTCCTGATCATGCACAATGGTGAGGTGAAAGCAGATCTGGTTCTGTCGAAGCTTTCCTCGACTGCACCGGAATATGACCGCCCTTGGGTTGCGACACCCGAGGCTGAGGAACTGGCCGACGTCCCGCAGATCGACCCGATTGATGGTCTTCGCGCCCTGCTCTCTTCGCCCAATTACGCGGGCAAGCAGTGGGTTTATGAGCAGTATGACACCATGGTCATGGCTGACAGCGCCCGTACACCGGGACTGGGTGCCGGTATGGTGCGTGTTCACGGCACCGAAAAGGTGCTGGCCTTCACGTCGGACGTGACACCGCGCTATGTCCGCGCCAACCCGGTCGAAGGCGGCAAACAAGCGGTGGCCGAGGCTTATCGCAACCTGACCGCTGTCGGGGCCAAACCGCTGGCCACAACCGACAACCTGAACTTCGGTAACCCCGAAAAACCCGAGATCATGGGCCAGTTCGTCGGCGCCATCCAAGGCATCGGCGCCGCCGTTGGCGCGCTGGATGTGCCCATCGTGTCCGGCAACGTCTCGCTCTACAACGAGACCGACGGTCAGGCGATCCTGCCAACCCCGACCATTGGCGCCGTTGGCCTGCTGAACAACACTGACGAGATCATCGGCAACGAGGTGCGTGAAGGTCACGTAGCCCTCGTGATCGGTGAAACCAGGGGCCATCTGGGGCAATCCGCCCTTCTGGCCGAGGTCTTCAACCGTGAAGAAGGCGATGCGCCCCACGTCGATCTTGAGGCCGAAAAACGCAACGGCGACTTCATCCGCGCCAACCGCGAGATGATCAAGGCCTGTACCGACCTCAGCGACGGCGGCCTGGCGTTGGCTGCGTTTGAACTGGCCGAAACGGCGGGTGTAGGTGTCTGTCTCGACGATGCCTCGACCGAAGTTCTGTTTGGCGAAGACCAAGCCCGCTATCTGGTTGCCTGCAACTTTGATCAGGCGGAAGCACTGATGATCGCAGCCGGTCAGGCTGGCGTCCCGCTGGCTTCAGTCGGTCGCTTTACGGGTGAAACTGTGAAGATCGGTACGAGTGAAGCACCGCTTGCGGATCTTGCGCATGCCTATCGAACCGGATTGGAGGCAGTTGTCGCTTAGTCAGCACTGAGGCAGGCACGAGATTTCGAGCAGAGCTTAAAATGACATCACCTCTAATATTCTGCCACTATGGGAATGCTCCGTACCTGAAGTTCACCTTTCGTTGCGCGCGACGGACCAACCCCGACAGGCGTCTGGTTCTATTGGGGGATGACACCAATAGGAAAACTGCCCTTGATGAGGGATGGGATCATTTTGACTATCGAGAATTCAGGTCGGAAAATCAGGACGAATTTGACCAGGTATTTTCGCCGGTACAGGGCAAAGCGTTCCGGGAAAAGCACAATATACGAGGCGGCAAAGACTGGCTGAAGTTCGTTTTCGAACGCTGGTATCACGTCGAAGGTTTCGCAAAAGCGCACTCTTATGACAGGTTCTGGCATTTCGACAGCGACACGATGGTGCTGCGCAATTTGGACGAATACGAGGCCCCTTTGCAGCCGTATGACTACACGACTCATTGCAACGCAACCTGCCTCAACGGGTATGTGAAAACCGACCTCCTTACCCAATACAACGACCACACAATTTCATTGTTCAAGGACGCAGAATTTCTTGAACAACAACAACGCGAGTTTGACGAACATCACCCTGAATTTGCCTTCTCGGAAATGCGGGCGTTCCATGAATTCATATCGAACTCTGACGCCAAAGGCCTCCATTTGATGCAATTCTCCGAAGATGAGGTCTTCGATGACGTGTTACGGCAAGCTCAGGGTTTTGAGACCGCGAACTATAACAAAGACATGTTCGTCAAAGACATTCGCCTCAAAAACGGGCGCATTGTTGGAACACGTAGCGGCCGGGACGTTGCCTTTGTGACGTTGAACATGAGCTGGTTGCCAATTCTTGCCTATCGCTGGGTTTTTCGCGCCTTGAACGGATCAGAAACGCCTTTGGCGAAACCGCTCAGCTCCAAGATTCGACGAAAATACGGTTTTTGAAGAAGCCTATCTTGCCTTGTGTTCTTGCACGCTGCACGACAGAGTTCTACATCTTGGGAAAGACCTTCAGGAGTAAGCCTACATGCCAATGAGCGCCCACGAGATTGAAACCCTGCTGCGCGAGAGCTTTCCCAACGCGGATATTCAGGTTGGCGGCAGCGATGGCGTTCACATGTCCGCCATGGTCGTGGACGAGAGCTTTCGCGGCAAAAACCGCGTCCAGCAACAGCGCGCTGTTTACGCGGCCCTGAAAGGCAAGATGGACGGCCCGGACGGAGACCTGCACGCACTGGCGCTGACGACCAAAGTGCCCGAATGATCAAATTCCTTTGGGAAGTGCTTAAATCAATGGACGGTTGGAAGCCGCCTGATCCCAATGGAAAGCCTCCGTTGGGAATGGAAGCGACCGACCTAAGTCAAGTTAAGAAAACAAACGACGAAAACGCGTGGCGGCAAGGAATAAACGACAGCCATAGACGCGATCTCTAAAGGAAACGCGAAATGACCGATGTGAAAACCCAGATCGACGAAACCGTTAAAGCCAATGACGTGGTGCTGTATATGAAAGGCACCAAAGAGATGCCTCAGTGCGGTTTCTCATCCCGTGTGGCAGGTGTGCTGAACTACATGGGCGTCGACTACGCTGATGTGAATGTTCTGGCCGACGAGGAAGTTCGTCAGGGCATCAAGGACTATTCGGACTGGCCGACCGTGCCGCAGCTTTTTGTCAAAGGCGAGTTTGTCGGTGGCTGTGATATCATCACCGAAATGACCCTGTCGGGTGAATTGGATACGCTGCTTGACGAAAACGGTGTCGGCTACAACAAGGAAGCAGCCGACAAAATCCGTGAGGCCAACGCCTGATCCGGCCTTAGCGGCTGGAGCAATCCTGAAAAATGACCTGCTCACTGGCGGCGTTTGTCGCCAGAAAGCTCACCGTGGCATTCCACCCTTTGGATCGCAGGATATAGGTTCCGCTCGTATCCACGGATTCGTACCGAATGCCCGAGCCGCTCTCGACCTGACGCATCGCGACCAGAGAATTGTCGACCATCGTCGCCGCGGCGCCCGAGCCGTCAGAGGCGTTGAAATAGGTCACTGGCAGCGGAATACCGTTCTCGCAGTTGAACGTCACCGTCAGTATGTCGATCTCGGCCATAGCCTTGGATGCGCACACAAGGGCCACGGCCCCGCAGATCAAGCCGCATGCTCGTTTCATTTTGCTTTTTCCTCAATATCTGATGCTAGGGCTTCGGCCCGTGCGGCCAATTCGGCCAGTGTATCCGTAACCGAAGGCGGCACGACAGCGACCTCGATCCGTTCGGGTTCAGGTGCAGGCGAACTGCGCAGCGTTTGAAGTTCTGCCAGGGCTTCGGCCAGTTTTGCCTCAAGCGCCTTGGCCTTGTCTTCTGTCGCGGCGGTCTTGTCTGCCAACATCAGACCAGCCATCAACAACATGCGGGATTCAGGCATCCGCCCGATCTGATCCGAAAGCACCTGCGCTTCGTCATCCAACATTTTCGCGGCGGCCTGCAGAAAGCTCTCTTCGCCGTCCTGACAGGACACTTCAAACCCGCGACCGCCGATATGAATGGTTACTTCGGGCATCACTCAACCTCACCTTCTGCCAGTTTCGCCTCAGACAGCAAAGGCTCCAGCCGCGCCAGAACGGCCCGTGCCTCGGCCGCATCGGTCGCTTGCGCTGCGCGTGTTGCTTCCAGTTCCGCCACGGTGACCTGATTCAACAGCTCTGCGTCCTGAACCCCCTCTTGCGCAGCGGCGCGCAGGGCATCGACCGAGCTGCGCAATTGTTCATTTGCCTGCCGCATCCGTTGCAGATCGTCATCCAGACGCGACATGGCCGCCCCATGGCTGGCGCGCTCGGCCCTTAGCATCTCCAGCTCGGAATTCAGCTCAGCCACGCGTTCGCTATCGGCCAATTCGGCCCGCAAACGGCTGTTTTCAGCCTCGATATCACCGGCCTGCAAAATCGCGGCCCGCATCTCTTCGATCTCGGCCCGCAGAGTGGCGGGGTCTTCCTGACCTTCCAGATTCGCCCGCAATTGCGCGTTCTCGGCTTTCAGGGCATCCAGCTCTTCGGTGTTTTCCAATGCGGCCTTAGCCTCGGCCAGTTCCGCACGAGCGGCCTCAACCGTGGAAAGCTTGGTTGCCGCTTCGGCCAGCTCAGCGCGCAGCGCGTCCACATCGGCCGTGGGGGCCGGAGCTGCGCGCAACGCTTCCATATCCGCGCGCATGCCGTCGACTTCCTGCTCATGGCGGTCTTTCAGCGACGTCAGACGCTCTTGCAGCTGCGCGTTGGCAACGCGTTCATCATCCAGCGCCGCCTGCAACCCATCATCTGCAATGCCTGATGGCGCGTTTTGCAGGGCTGTCACGCCCGTGCCGATACGGTCCATCGCTGCAAGGATGCGTTGCTGTAACTCTTCAATCTGGCTCATGCCCCTGTCACCTCTTAACCAAGGTTCATTCTGTTACCGAACCGTCCGAATCAAGAATCGGTCCCGCTTGGCCCCAGTTTAGCGGAATGTGACGGAAAATACCCACTGTTTGGTTTCAAAGGCTTGGACTGCTCTCTTCAAGCGATGTGACCTTGTTTCGCCCGGTTATGCTTGCACTTTGAGGGCTGAATGCTATTGAGCGCGCAATCTGCTTCAAACCCAAAGGAACAACGCCCGTGGACCTGACTGCGCTGCGCAATGCAAACCCCGAACACTGGGACAAAGCTGCGGCGATCCGCACTCTGACCCTTGACGCCGTCGCCGCCGCAAATTCCGGCCATTCCGGTATGCCGATGGGCATGGCCGATGTTGCGACCGTCCTGTTCGAAAAGCACCTGAAATTTGACGCCTCGGCCCCGAACTGGCCGGATCGCGACCGTTTCATTCTGTCGGCGGGCCACGGCTCGATGCTGATCTATTCGCTGCTGTATCTTACGGGCAATTCGGATGTGACGCTGGACGAGATCAAGAATTTCCGTCAGCTGGGCGCGAAAACTGCCGGTCACCCGGAAAACTTCCTGGTCAACGGGATTGAAACCACAACTGGCCCGTTGGGTCAGGGCATCTCGAACGCTGTGGGCTTTGCCATGGCCGAGGAAATCCAGCGCGCGCACTACGGCAAGAAGATCGTTGATCACTATACCTATGTGATTGCAGGCGACGGCTGCCTGATGGAAGGCGTCAGCCAAGAGGCGATCACGCTGGCCGGCCGTCATGAGCTGGGCAAGCTGATCGTCTTCTGGGATAACAACAACATCACCATCGACGGCACCGTGGATATCGCCGACCGGACCGATCAGGTGCGCCGTTTTGCGGCCTCGGGCTGGCAAGTGATCGAGATCGACGGTCATGATCCTCAGGCCATCGATGCGGCAATCACGAAGGCCAAACAGTCGAACAAGCCTTCGATGATCGCCTGTGAAAGCCACATCGCTCTGGGTCACGCTGCGCAGGATACCTCGAAAGGTCATGGCGCACTGACAGATCAGGAACAGCTGAAGGCTGCCAAGGAAGGCTATGGCTGGCCGCATGACGCATTTGAAATCCCCGCCGACGTAAAATCCGCTTGGGAAGCCATCGGTGCCCGCGGTGCCGCCGCGCGTGCAGAATGGGAAGAGCGTTTCGCGCAAATCTCGGAACGCAAACAGGCAGAATTCAACCGCGCCTATGCGTTTGAAGCGCCCAAGAAACTGGCCGGCGCGATCCGGTCGTTCAAAAAGCAGATGTCCGAGGACCAGCCCAAACTGGCCACCCGCGCCTCGTCCGAGAAGGTTCTGAACGTTGTGAACCCAATCATGACCGAGACCGTTGGCGGCTCGGCCGACCTGACCGGATCGAACAACACCAAATCGGCCGATATGGGTGTCTTCCTGCCGGAAAACCGCAAAGGTCGCTATATCCACTACGGTATCCGCGAACACGGCATGGCCGCTGCGATGAACGGCATGGCGCTGCATGGCGGTATCCGCCCCTATGGCGGGACCTTCATGGCCTTCACCGACTATGCCCGCCCTTCGATGCGTCTGGCCGCGCTGATGAAAATCCCGTCGGTCTTCGTGATGACCCACGATTCCATCGGTCTGGGCGAAGACGGCCCGACCCACCAGCCGGTCGAACATCTGGCGATCAGCCGCGCGACGCCGAACACCTATGTGTTCCGCCCCGCCGACACGATTGAGACGGCCGAGGCCTGGGAACTGGCGTTGACCTTCAAAGACAGCCCCTCGGTCCTGTCGCTGACCCGTCAGGGCGTGCCGACCCTGCGCAAGGATCACAAGGCCCGGAACCTGTCCGCACAGGGCGCCTATGTGCTGGCCGATGCCGAGAGCAAGCGCCAGGCGATCCTGATCGCCACCGGCTCCGAGGTTTCGCTGGCGATGGAAGCCAAAGCCTTGCTTGAGGCCGAAGGCATCGGCACCCGCGTCGTCTCTATGCCCTGTATGGAACTGTTTGCCGAGCAGGACGAGGCTTACCGCAAGCGCGTTCTGCCTGCCGGTGCTGTCCGCGTCGGTATCGAAGCCGCAGTGCGCGCCGGAGGCTGGGATCGCTGGTTGTTGGGTGAGCGTGGCCGTGAAGCCAAGGCAGGCTTTATCGGCATGTCGAGCTTTGGTGCCTCTGCACCTGCCGGAGAGCTTTACAATCATTTCGGCATTACCGCCGAAGCGACCGTTGCCAAGGTCAAGGAATTGCTGGGGCTGTAAAGCAGTCTTTGTTGATCAAACAAAGGGCGGCCATGGCCGCCCTTTTCGTTTTTGTCTCAATGCGGTGCGGATTTTCCAAACAGTGGCATCAGCACTTTGGTTGCAACCGGGATCAGGACAAGCCCCCAGGCCAGCCCCAATACCCCGTCCATGGTGGCTTTGGACAACCATTTCACCGCAGCAGCCCATTGCTCGGGCACCGAGTAAGCTATGACCTTGGCCCAATCGTAGATCAGGTGTTGCAACCAGCCGAACCCCAGCACCTCCAGCCCGTGAATGATGATTGAGCCGCCAACCCAAAGCATAGCGGCGGTGCCAACAATCGATAAGGTCTTCATCACCCCCGGCATCGCCTTGACCAGCCCCCTGCCCAACCCACGCCCAATGGGTGTCGGCGCGTTCTGAGCCAGAAACAACCCCACGTCGTCCATCTTCACGATCAGCGCCACCGAGCCATATACCGCCACGGTTACCCCAAACCCGACGACAGCAAGTGTCGCGGCCTGCATCCACAGGTTCGGAGCCTCAATCGCCGCCAGCGCAATGGTCATGATCTCGGCGGACAATATGAAATCTGTCTTGATCGCGCCCTTGACCTTCTGTTCTTCAAGATGGCCCGGATCACGTACATCCATATCCTGTTCGATGGCATGGCTGCCATGGGGGAACAAAACATGGAATATCTTCTCGGCCCCTTCAAAACAAAGATATGAGCCGCCCAGCATCAGTAAAGGCGTGATCAGCCAGGGCGCAAAATTCGCAAGCAACAGGGCAACCGGCAGCAGCAGAATGATCTTGTTGAAAATCGAGCCGCGGGCAATGCGCCAGATGATCGGCAACTCGCGGGCCGGGGCAAAGCCCTGAACGTATTTTGGTGTAACCGCTGCGTCGTCAATAATCACTCCGGCCGTCTTGGCCCCGGCCTTGCCAGCAGCCGCGACGACATCATCAACCGAGGCCGCAGCCACCTTGGCGATCCCCGCCACATCATCCAAAAGGGCCAACAGTCCGCTCATCGCGTGTCCTTTCCTGTCACCTGTCGCAACCGGACCCTACCCGATCCAACAGCTAGCGCAAGCGTTAGCGCAATCTGCCCAGGTTTGCGCTAACACCTTAAAAATATGCCGCTTTTGCCCTTTTGAGATTCCGGTTTCAAGGCTATATGGCCCGTAACGCAAGCGCATTTGGAGACGTCACATGACCATCAAGGTCGGTATCAATGGTTTTGGCCGCATTGGCCGCTGCACCCTGTCGCACATTGCCGCCTCGGGCCGCAACGACATCGAAGTGATCAAGGTCAACGCCACCGGCCCGCTGGAAACCTCGGCGCATCTGCTGAAATATGACAGCATTCACGGCCGTTTCCCGCGCGAAGTTTCGATCGAAGGCAACACCATGGATCTGGGCCGCGGCCCGATGCAGATGTTCTCGACCTACGACATGAACGAGCTGGATTGGGAAGGCTGCGACGTCGTTCTGGAATGCACCGGCAAGTTCAACGACGGCAACAAGGCAAAAACCCATCTGGAGCGTGGCGCGCAGAAGGTTCTGCTGTCGGCCCCCGGCAAGAATGTCGACAAGACCATCGTGTTCGGCGTGAACCACAACACCCTGACCGCCAATGACAACATGGTCTCGAACGGCTCCTGCACCACGAACTGCCTTGCTCCGCTTGCCAAGGTTCTGGACGAAGGTGTTGGCATCGAACACGGTATCATGACCACCATCCACGCCTATACCGGCGACCAGCCGACACTGGACCGTCGTCATAGCGACCTGTACCGTGCCCGCGCGGCGGCGATGTCGATGATCCCGACCTCGACCGGTGCAGCGTCTGCCTTAGGCGAAGTTCTGCCCAACCTGAAAGGACGTCTGGACGGCTCGGCGATCCGCGTCCCTACCCCAAATGTTTCGGCCGTAGACCTGAGCTTCCGCGCGTCACGTGACGTGACCGTCGAAGAGATCAACGCGATCGTTGAAGAAGCCGCCAAAGGCCCAATGCAGCGCGTTCTGGGCTATGAACCCGCGCCGCTGGTCTCAACCGATTTCAATCACACCGAGGAAAGTTCTATCTTTGCTCCGGACCAGACCCGCGTGGTCGACAACCGCATGGTCCGCGTTCTGACGTGGTATGACAACGAATGGGGCTTCTCGGTTCGTATGGCCGATGTCGCCGTCGCCATGGGGCGGCTTAACTGATTTCCCGATGATCGCTTGAACAGCTTCGCCCGCTCAGGTTATCTGGGCGGGCGTTTTTCTTCGGGGCCGTCATGACAAATCAAATCGCCATCTGGCTGGCGCTGCTGATCCTTGGCGGGATCATGCTGGACTATGCCCTGTTCGGCACTGAACATTTTCTGTTCCTCGGCAAAAAACTCTACGACTTTCTGGACTGGCTCGCCTTCTGGCGGTGAACAAGGTTTTACTTGACTTTCTCACCAATCTCGCTTTGTTAGCGCTAACTCATTTCGAGCAGAGACTCTGACGGAGCAGGACATGACACTTAAACTGGCCATTAACGGATTTGGACGTATCGGGCGCGGCGTTTTGCGCGCGGTCATGGAGTCGGGACGTACTGATGTGGAAATCGTTGCGATCAACGATCTGGCCAAGCCGGAAATGAACGCCCATCTGTTCGAATTTGACAGTGTTCATGGCCGCTACTCCAAACCAGTCACTCTGTCCGAGGCTGGTCTCGACGTCGGGGCGGGTCCGATCCGACTGACCAGCGAACGCGATCCCGAAGCGCTGGAGTGGTCGGATGTCGATGTCGTGCTGGAATGCACAGGCGTTTTCCGGACCCGCGAAGCGGCTGAGCGTCACCTGAAGAACGGCTCCAAGAAAGTCCTGATCTCCGCCCCGGCCCGTGGGGATGGCGGCGTGAAGACGATCGTGTTTGGGGTGAACGACTCTGAGCTGACCGTTGAGGACACGATCGTTTCGAATGCCTCATGCACCACCAACTGCCTGTCGCCGGTTGCTGCGGCGCTAGATGCAGGGTTGGGGATTGTGCATGGCAACATGACCACCGTTCACGCTTATACCGCAAGCCAGCCTGTGCATGACACCGCTGGCAAAGACCCCTACCTGTCGCGTGCGGCAGCCTTGTCGATGATCCCGACAACCACTGGTGCCGCCGCTGCTGTTGGGTTGGTTCTGCCGCAGCTGGCGGGCAAGCTGACCGGACAGGCGATCCGCGTGCCGACCCCGAATGTCTCGGTGGTTGATCTGGTGGCCGAAGTCTCGCGCCCGACAACCGAGGAAGAGGTCAACGCCCTGTTTGTTGAGGCCGCAGCCAAAATCCCCGGCGTTCTGGCTGCTGAAAACCGCCCGCTGATCTCAATTGACTTCAACCACGATGCCCATAGCTCGACCGTGTCACTGGCAGAAACCAAGGTTACGGATGGCACGCTGGTGCGCGTGCTGGCGTGGTATGACAACGAATGGGGCTTCTCGAACCGGATGCTGGACACAGCCGCCGCAATGGGCGCGTTATCCTAACCGGTCCTTCAGAGCCGCACTGACACGGGGCGTGACGAATTTCGACACGTCCCCGTTCAGGCGCGCGATCTCTTTCACCAGTTTCGAAGCAATGGCCTGATGTCGTGCCTCGGCCATCAGGAACATGGTCTCGATTGAATCGTCCAGCGCTCGGTTCATGCCAACCATCTGATATTCATACTCGAAATCAGCCACGGCACGTAGCCCGCGCACGATAACCTGCGCGCCAACATCGCGCGCGCAATCGATCAGCAGGTTTTCGAACGGGTGGGCCACGATCTGGGTGCCGGTCTGTTCCGAAAGATGCGCGCATTCCGCTTCGATCATGGCCACGCGTTGCTCCAGCGAAAACAAAGGCCCCTTGTCGCGGTTGATGGCCACGCCGATCACCAGCTTGTCCACCAGCGCCGAGGCCCGACGGATGATGTCGATATGACCCAGAGTGATCGGGTCAAAAGTTCCGGGATAAAGGCCAACCCGCATCACGCTCTCCTGGATTCAAGAAACTCGGCGACAGCAAACATAATCAAGCCTTAGGTGCAAGGGCATGTTATGACCTACCTTTTTAGTGCCCCATGATCATGCCCTGAAGGGCGTCCTTTTCCATGGCAAGCTCGGTCAGTTGCGCCTTGACCGCATCGCCAAGGGTTACGATGCCGACCAATTTGCCATCCTCGACAATCGGCATGTGGCGAAACCGGCCTTCGGTCATGCGTGCCAGAATATCCTCGACCGTTTCCTGACGCGTCGCGGTCACCAGGTCCTTGGTCATATAGCTTTCGACCGAATGGTTCAGGCACCCGCTGCCACTGGCCGCCAGCTCTCGGACGATGTCGCGTTCGGACAGGATACCAATGGCCGTATTGCCGCCATCCTCTGAGACAATGACTGTACCGATGCGTCTTTCAGCCAGTAACTTCGCCGCCTCGGACACCGTTGCGGATGGGGCAACGGTCACCACCCCATCCGTGGCTTTTGATGTCAGAATGGCTTGAACGATCATGAAAAAACCTCCGGCAATAACGTACTGTTTTCCAAAGCGTTGCCGGAATAGCCGACCCTGTCAAGTTCCTGCTTCTGCCTCTAGCCGTGCAACTTCGTCGCGAATCCCACGAGTCAATGCCTGCGCAAAGCGGTTGAGACGCTCATTTCGCTGATCACCCTGATGCCGAACCAGGTGAAAACTGCGGGTCAGACTGACCTGATCCGTCAGTAGCCTGCGCAGGTTCGGATGAAACGGAAGTGTGAAGTCATGCGCGACGCAGATCCCCACCCCAAGCGCCACCTGACGCAGTTGAACCGGCACCGAATTCGATGCCAGTGCCACCCGGTCTACGCCCAGATCATTGAGGTAGTCCAACTCGCGATCAAAGATCATATCGGGGATGTAGCCGATCAATCGGTGGCCTTTCAGATCCTCGACCGTGCGGATCGGAGCATGTTGATCCAGATAGTCCTGTGTCGCAACCAGATGAAGTTTGTAGTCGCTGACCTTTTGCACCAACAGCTTGCCTGCGGTCGGAGAGCTGACCGCGACAGCCATATCCGCCTCGCGCCGCGACAGGTTGATGATCCTTGGCAGTGCGAGGATCTGAATGTCCAGATCCGGATTGGCGTCGCTGATCTTGGCGCAGACCTGAGGTAAAAGGTAGTTCGCCGATCCATCCGGCGCGCCGATCCGAATCTGTCCGCTCAGCGATTTGGTCGACCCGACCAAAGAACCTGCGGCGGCGCGCATGGCTTCTTCAGCTTGCAGACCGTGATCCAGCAGGCGTTCTCCTGCGGTTGTCAGGACGTAGCCTTGCTGCGATTTGGTAAATAGCTGCGCGTCCAGGCTGCCCTCTAAACGGGCGATCCTCCGGCCGACTGTTGCCGGGTCGATCTTGAGGATCCGCCCCGCCGAAGACAGGCTTTCCTCGCGCGCGACGGCCAGAAAAACGCGCATATCATCCCAATTCGGTGTCATCTCGCACCTTTTGCATTTTTGCAAAGCTCTTTTGAGACATTGCCTCTGTTCAGGTTATTTCTGCAAGCCTATTCTGCGCGCAAACAAATCGGAGGAGTTTGCAATGCAAGATCTGACTCATTTCATCAATGGCGAGAACGTGGCCGGAGCTTCGGGCCGTTTCGATGACGTGTTCAACCCGGCGACCGGCGAAGTTCAATACAAATGCCCAATGGCCAGCGCGGCCGAAACCACCGCCGCGATCGAAGCTGCCGCTGCAGCGCAACCCGCCTGGGGCGCGACCAACCCGCAGAAACGCGCGCGCGTCATGATGGCCATGGTCGGCCTGATGAACCGCGACATGGACAAGCTGGCCGAAGCGCTGAGCCGCGAGCACGGCAAAACCATCCCCGACGCCAAGGGCGACCTGCAGCGCGGTCTGGAAGTGATCGAATACTGCATCGGCGCACCGCAAATGCTGAAGGGTGAGTTCACCGACAGCGCCGGCCCCGGTATCGACATGTACTCGATGCGCCAGCCTCTGGGCGTTGTCGGTTCGATCATGCCGTTCAACTTTCCGGCGATGATGCCTCTGTGGCATGTCGGTCCGGCACTGGCCTGCGGTAACGCCGTGGTTCTGAAACCGTCCGAGCGTGACCCATCGGTTCCATTGATGCTGGCCGAGTTGTTCGTTGAGGCTGGTCTGCCCAAGGGCGTCTTCCAGGTCGTAAACGGCGACAAAGAGGCGGTAGACACCATCCTGGACAGCGAAATCATTCAGGGCGTCAGCTTTGTCGGCTCGACCCCGATCGCGCAATACATCTACAGCCGCGCAACGGCCAACGGCAAACGCGCGCAGTGCTTCGGCGGTGCCAAGAATCACATGATCGTCATGCCCGACGCGGATCTGGACCAAGCCGCTGATGCGCTGGTCGGTGCAGGTTTCGGTGCGGCGGGCGAACGCTGCATGGCGATCTCGGTCGCCGTTCCCGTAGGCGAAGAAACAGCGGACCGTCTGATCGAGAAACTGATCCCGCGCGTCGAAAAGCTGAAAGTCGGCCCCTACACCGCCGGAGATGACGTCGATATGGGCCCAGTGGTCACCGCGGCTGCCAAAGAACGTATCCTAGGGCTGATTAACTCGGGCGTTGAGCAAGGTGCGAAGCTGGTCGTCGACAACCGCGATTTCAGCCTGCAGGGCTATGAGGATGGCTTCTTTGTCGGGCCGCACCTGTTCGACAACGTGACGCCTGACATGGACATCTACAAGCAGGAAATCTTTGGCCCTGTCCTGTCAACCGTGCGCGCCGGGTCCTATGAAGAAGCACTGAAACTGGCGATGGATCACGAATACGGCAACGGCACCGCGATCTTCACGCGCGATGGCGATACAGCGCGTGATTTCGCCAGCCGGATCAACATCGGCATGGTCGGTATCAACGTACCGATCCCGGTTCCGCTGGCCTATCACACCTTTGGCGGTTGGAAGAAATCCATGTTCGGAGACCTGAACCAGCACGGCGCAGACAGCTTCAAGTTCTACACCCGCACCAAGACCGTGACGGCCCGTTGGCCGTCGGGCATCAAGGAAGGTGGCGAATTCAACTTCAAAGCGATGGACTGATCCAAAGCCATATCCTTTCAAACCCGGCCTCTCTGGCCGGGTTTTTCGTTGGCGGGGTTTCGCCAGTACCCGCCAAAACCCGGATTCTCACGATAAATTCAAGCTGCAGAGGCTGGCAATTTCCAAGGCTGGCAAATATTTTCGGCGCAACTATATATTCGAGCAGATCGAAACCCCGGAGGTCGACTTGTCCAAATCCAACATGACCCGCCGTTCAGCCCTTTTGGGGGCCGCGTCCGTTCTGGCCACCCCGGCCCTTGTCCGCGCGCAAAGTTCTGATGCGTTCCCGCAAACCGAAGACGCGATCAGCACGCAACTGCCGGTACGCCGCAACGTCTCGTCCTTCTCGCAGCAGAACTGGCAGGACCATTTTGATGAGTTGGGCGTCGGCTGCCTGCTGGCGGATATCACCAGCCGCGCAGTACACTATTGGGGGGCGGACGGGGCGTATAAACTGTATCCCAGCTCGGTCCCGATGAGCGAAGAGCTGACAAAGCGCGGTTACACCAAGGTGGTGCGCAAGGCCGAATACCCGACTTGGACTCCGACCGCTTCGATGCGGGAACGTGATCCGTCGCTGCCCGTTCGGATGGAGGGCGGAGACCCCGGCAACCCGTTGGGCACCCGCGCCATGTATCTGGACTGGCCAGCTTATCTGGTTCACGGAACCCACGACACCCGCAAGATCGGAAGGCAGAGTTCGTCCGGCTGCATCGGCCTTTACAACCAGCATGTGGAAGAGCTGTATCCGCTGGTCCAAATCGGTACGCAGGTGCGTTTGGTCTAAGGTTCAAACCCCAACAACAGCAAAGCCCCGGCCATCAGGACCGGGGCTTTTTGTTTGGCGTAAGGCCAAGCGTTATTCGGGCAGAATAACCTCGTCTACAACATGGATAACGCCGTTGCTGGCTTCGATGTCAGCCTGCACCACATCGGCGCCATTCACGCGGACACCGTTTTTGGCGTTCACGCTCAGACGGTCGCCCTGAACGGTCAGGACCTTCGCACGCTTACCAGCGATATCACCGGACATGACCTTGGCAGGCACGACGTGGTAGGTCAGGATTTCAACCAGTTTGTCTTTGTTTTCAGGCAACAGCAGGCTTTCCACTGTGCCTTCGGGCAGAGCAGCAAACGCCTCATCCGTCGGTGCAAAAACGGTGAACGGGCCGCTGCCTTTCAGCGTGTCGACCAGACCGGCGGCCTGAACGGCTGCGACCAATGTGGTGAACGATCCCGCAGATACGGCGGTGTCAACGATGTCAGCAGCCTGAGCCTTGATTGGCATGGCAAGTGCAACGGCGGCGGCAGCGCCCATCAATGTGCGACGAAACATGGCTGTCTTCTCCTCTCCAGCTTGTTATGGAAAGGGGTACGGCGATAGTTTCACACCGGATCACTTTGGGATCACTGTTCGTTGATCTGAACCCAGATACTCTGCGCCCGACCATCATTCAGAAACGGCAATGCGGCGCATGCGTCGGGACGGTCCTGTTGCAGGTAATACCCCGGCCAAAGCATTGAAAACGCGCCGGATTGTAGCAGGGCATGCAGCATGTACTGCTCACCCCAACCAGGGCAATCATAGAAGAAACGCTTGGGATATTCGTAAGGTAAAAAAACATCATGCACGTGGATGACAACACCCGGTTTCAGCGTCGGGATGATGCGGCAGAACAGATGCGCGACGTCATTGCTCATCCTAACAACATGGCTGGAGTCGATGAACAGAACGTCCCCGGCCTCAAGCTGTTCGAATAGCGCCGGATCGACCTCTTCCAGCCGTTTTTGTTCAAACGTATCGACCACATGAGCGATATCCGCGCGCGGATACGGGTCGATGGCTGTGATCTGTGTATCAATCCCTCCGTCAAGGATCGCCTGCCGCGTCACGCGGGTTGAGTTGCCGCAACCCACCTCGATCACGCGTTTCGGTTTGAACCTGCGGATCATCAGATATAGCGCGTCGGCATCCGGGCTGTCGTAATAACCATTGCCCAGTTTGTATCCCGTCTGGTTCCGGGCCGGATCTTTCAGGGCTTTCAGCGCATCCTTGTGCTGGCCGTATTCGGCGACCAGTTGCGCGATGTCGAAGCCTTCCATCCCTGGTGACAGCGCGTAAGCAGGGCGCTCCAGCCCGCCTGCCCGCTCGAACGCCTCAAGCCGGGCGCGTTCGTCTTGCTCAGTCACCTTGTCGACCAGCTTTACCCCCAGCTCATCCAGGGCAGCGTTGATCTGTGGGAATTTTCTGGGTTTCACGAGGTCGGCTCCGTTATCGCATTATTGCCCGTTCCATAGCGCTGCTTGTGGTCGCTCTGCAAGCGGCCCCACGACAAACCACTGGCAAACCCTTGGCAAAACGTTGATTTACGTATTCACTGAATGCAATTCACAGAACTATAGGTTGGCCCATGCAACAAGATTTCACGATCGGCATTGAAGAAGAATACCTGCTGGTCGACCGCGACAGCCTGCATCTGGCCGAGGCCCCCGCTGCATTGATGGAAGCCTGTCAGGCCGATTTCGAAGGACAGGTCAGCCCCGAATTCCTACAGTGTCAGATCGAGGTTGGCACCCGCCCACACACGACCGTCAAAAGCGCGCGCGAAGACCTCAGGCGTCTGCGGTCCTGTGTGTCCAAACGCGCCGCTGAATATAACCTCAGCCCGATCGCCGTGTCCTGCCATCCGTTCGCTGATTGGAAAAAACAGCACCACACACGGAAAGAGCGATACGATGCCCTTCAACACGCTTTGGGCGGCGTTGCACGGCGGATGCTGATCTGTGGAATGCATGTACATGTGGGCGTCGAAGACACGGCCCTGCGCGCGGACCTGATGCCGCAGCTCAGCTATTTCCTGCCACACCTTCTGGCGCTTTCTGCCTCGTCCCCCTTCTGGAAGGGCGAGGATACGGGGCTGTCCTCCTACCGGTTGACCGTGTTCGACAATCTGCCGCGCACGGGCTTGCCGCCAGACTACAACAGTTGGTCTGAATACGAGCGTACAACTGGTGTGCTGGTCGAGCTGGGCGTGATCGAGGACACATCGAAGATTTGGTGGGACCTGCGCCCCTCACATCGCTTCCCGACGCTGGAGACGCGCATCATGGATGTCCAGCCGCGGCTTGAACATACCCTGTCTCTGGCCGCCCTCGTACAGGCGTTGACCCGCATGCTGTGCCGTCTGAAGGCCCGGAATCTGCGCTGGCGGCAGTATGATCGTTTTCTGATTGGTGAAAACCGCTGGCGCGCGCAACGCTATGGGGTTGGCGAGGGGCTGATTGATTTCGGGGATCGCTCGATCAAACCCATGGCCGAACTGATCGGCGAACTCATGGGGATGCTGGCCGAAGATGCCGAGGCGCTGGGGACCATGACCGAATTGGCCCGCCTGCGTCAGATCGCTGAAACGGGCACCTCTGCCACCCGCCAGCGGCGTGTCCATGCCGAAGCGGTCGCAAACGGCGAAGACCCCGGACAGGCCGTTGTCCGCCACCTGATCGAAGAATTCCACGCCGACCTCTAGCGTTCTCAATGCTCAAACAGCTCTCAGGATTGCTCATCCTGAAATAGTTCTGTAACGATTGCGAAATAAACAATCGTTCAATTCTTTGCCTGTGGGAGGGTGCGCAATGGATTTCGGGCTGACCGAGGAACAAACAGCCATTTTCGATATGGCCTACGGATTTGGGCAGGACAACATCGCCCCATTCGCCCGCCAGTGGGAGGCAGAAGGCACAATCCCCAAAGAGCTTTGGCCGCGCATCGGAGAGCTTGGCTTTGGTGCGCTCTACGTCTCGGAAGACAGCGGCGGGGCCGACCTCAGCCGTCTCGACGCCACCCTCGTGTTTGAGGCGCTGTCCATGGCCTGCCCCTCGGTCGCGGCGTTCCTGTCGATCCACAATATGTGCGCCAAGATGCTGGACAGTTTCGCCAGTGAGGACCTGAAATCGCGGGTCATGCCGGATGTGCTGAGCCTCAACACAGTGCTGAGCTACTGCCTGACCGAACCCGGCTCCGGCTCGGACGCCGCCGCGTTGAAGACGCGGGCCGAGCGCACGAACGAGGGCTACACTCTGAATGGCACCAAGGCCTTCATCTCGGGCGGCGGGTATTCGGATGCTTACGTCTGCATGGTCCGCACGGGTGTGGATGGCCCCAAAGGGATTTCGACCGTCTATGTCGAAGACGGCACGCCGGGGCTGAGCTTTGGCGCGCTGGAAAAGAAGATGGGCTGGAAAAGCCAACCTACGGCGCAGGTCCAGTTCGACGATTGCAACATCCCTTCGGGCAACTTGGTTGGTACCGAAGGCGACGGTTTCAAATACGCCATGATGGGCCTTGATGGAGGGCGTCTGAACATCGCCTCCTGCTCGCTGGGGGCCGCACAGGCCGGGTTGGACATGACTTTGCAATACATGTCTGAACGGAAAGCATTCGGCCAATCCATCGACCAGTTCCAGGCCCTGCAATTCCGTCTGGCCGATATGGAGATCGAATTGCAGGCCGCGCGCACCTTCCTGAGACAGGCCGCCTGGAAACTGGATCAAGGCGCGCCAGATGCATCGAAATTCTGCGCCATGGCCAAGAAATTCGTGACCGAGACCGGCTCAAATGTCGTGGACCAATGCCTGCAACTGCATGGCGGCTATGGCTATCTGGCCGACTATGGCATCGAAAAGCTTGTGCGTGACCTGCGGGTGCATCAAATACTCGAAGGCACAAACGAAATCATGCGCGTAATCGTGGCGCGCCACCTTTTGGCGGGAACCTGAGGGGATCATGCCTGACATCGACATTCGCACAACCGGTCGCGCCGGGCGCATCACCCTGACCCGCCCAAAGGCATTGAACGCCCTGAGCTATGAGATGTGCATGGCCATAGATACCGCCTTGCGCAACTGGCGCGAGGACGACGAGGTCGACCTGATCATCCTCGACGCCCAAGGCGACAAGGCCTTTTGCGCAGGCGGCGACATTGCCAAACTGTATGAAACAGGGCGCGCGGGGGATTTCTCGCATGGGCAAACCTTCTGGCGCGATGAATACCGCCTGAATGCGCTGATTTTCGCATACCCCAAACCCATCATCAGCTTTCTGCAGGGTTTCACCATGGGCGGCGGTGTCGGCATCGGTTGTCACGGAACCCATCGCGTAGTCGGAGAGACGTCGAAAATCTCGATGCCGGAATGCGCGATCGGGCTGGTTCCGGATGTCGGCGGTTCGCTGATGTTGGCACTGGCATCGGGACGGCTGGGCGAATATCTGGGCCTCACCGCATTCCGGATGGGACCGGCGGATGCCATCTACGCCGGTTTCGCCGATCACTTCATCCCTCAGGCCACGTGGCCGGACCTGATCGAACTGCTCGAGGCGTCGGGCAATGCCGAACTTGTCACCGACCACGCCCAAGCCGCGCCCGACGGGAAACTGCTGCAGATGCAAACCGAGATCGACCAGTATTTTGCAGGCGAGACACTCGAGGATATCCTCATTACCCTTCGCTCGGAAGATACTGATTTCACGTCGAAAGCGCTGGGAATGATGGGCCAGCATTCTCCGCTTTCCATGGCCTGCACGGTCGAGATGATCCACCGCCTGCGCGGCCCGTCCCTTACCATGCATCGTGCATTGGATATGGAGTATCGCTTCACCTATCGCGCGCAGGAACACGGAGATCTCCTCGAAGGTATCCGCGCGCTGATCATAGACAGGGATCGTAGCCCAAGCTGGCAGTACCCGGATATGAAAGTACCCGCTGTCGCGGTCTCGAAAATGCTGCAACCGCTTGGCGCGAACGCACTGACTTTTCAGGAGGATTAAGAGATGCAAATCGGTTTTATCGGCTTGGGCAATATGGGCGCGCCGATGGCGGCCAACCTTGCGAAGGCCGGGCATCGGGTGACAGGTTTTGACACGGCGGGCGTTACCGTTGATGGCGTGACGCAAGCGCAATCCGCAACGCAGGCCGCCTCGGGCGCCGATGCCGTCATCACCATGCTGCCGAATGGCGACATCCTGCGCGCGGTCGCAAACCAGATCATCCCGGCCATGCAACAAAGCGCGGTGTTGATAGACTGTTCGACTGTCGACGTAGACAGCGCCCGAGCCGTGGCAGAGCAAGCCATCGCTGCGCATCTTCTGTCCGTGGACGCGCCAGTTTCCGGCGGAATCGGAGGGGCCTCAGCCGGCACCCTGACCTTCATGGCAGGCGGATCATCCGATGCTTTCGCCAAAGCCGCGCCCCTGTTCGACATCATGGGTCAAAAAGCCGTGCATTGCGGTGAGGCCGGTGCCGGACAGGCGGCAAAAATCTGCAATAACATGATCCTCGGCGTCACCATGATCGCAACCTGCGAAGCCTTCGCGCTGGCCGACAAACTGGGTCTGGACCGGCAAAAGATGTTCGACGTGGTCAGCACGTCCTCCGGCTATAGCTGGACCATGAACGCCTATTGCCCCGCCCCCGGGATTGGCCCCACCAGCCCCGCAGACAATGACTATCAGCCGGGCTTCGCCGCCGAATTGATGTTGAAAGACCTTCGCCTCAGTCAGCAAGCCGCGGAAAGCGCCGATGCGGACACCCCGATGGGGCAAGCCGCAACCGCGCTCTATCAGCAATTCGTCGAAACCGAAGATGGCTTGGGTCAGGATTTCTCAGCCATGCTGCCCAGATTTGAAAAACGCAGCCGGGAATAAGGAGCAAGGATCCTTCATTCATCTGGCTAAAAATATCTCGGAGCGCGAGGCAGAGCCTCGCAAAATCCGTGTCGCAGCCTATTCAGCCGCGACACGGGTGCCTGAAAGCATCGGCTTGAGGTAACGCCCGGTGTGGCTCCGCTCAGCCGCAGCCACTTTCTCGGGTGTTCCGGTCGCAACAATCTCGCCCCCGCCATCGCCACCTTCCGGGCCGATATCAATGATGTGATCGGCAGTTTTCACAACGTCCAGATTGTGTTCGATCACGACAACCGTGTTCCCCTGATCGACCAGTTCATGCAGAACTTCCAACAACTTGCGCACATCTTCGAAATGCAGACCCGTCGTCGGCTCATCCAGAATATACAGAGTCCGCCCAGTTGAGCGTTTCGACAGCTCTTTCGACAATTTGACCCGCTGCGCCTCACCTCCGGACAGCGTGGTCGCCTGCTGACCGACCTTAATATAGCCTAGCCCAACACGCGCCAGAGCATCCATCTTGTCGCGGATCGACGGCACGGCCTTAAAGAACTCCTGCGCGTCTTCCACCGTCATATCAAGCACATCGGCGATGGACTTGCCTTTGAATTTAATCTCCAGCGTCTCGCGATTGTACCGTGCGCCCTTGCAGGTCTCGCAGGTGACATAGACATCGGGCAGAAAGTGCATCTCGATCTTGATGACACCATCGCCCTGACACGCCTCACACCGGCCGCCCTTGACGTTGAAACTGAAACGTCCCGGCTTGTAGCCGCGCGCTTTGGCCTCGGGCAATCCTGCGAACCAGTCGCGGATCGGCGTGAACGCCCCGGTGTAAGTCGCTGGATTCGAACGCGGAGTCCGACCAATAGGGCGTTGGTCGATATCGATGACCTTGTCCAGATGCTCCAAACCTTTGATCGTCTCGCAGGGCGCAGGTGTTTGACGCGCACCGTTCAACCGCATCGAGGCCGTTTTGAACAGCGTCTCGATCGTCAACGTCGACTTGCCCCCACCCGATACGCCCGTGACACAGACAAACTTGCCCAGAGGGAACTCAGCCGTCACGTTCTTCAGGTTGTTGCCCGTCGCTTTTACCACGGTCAGCTTTTTCTTGTTGCCTTTGCGTCGTTCCGCGGGCACCGCAATCTCTCGCGTACCGGCCAGATATTGCCCGGTGACCGAGGCCGCGTCGGCCGTAATTTCAGCCGGCGTTCCCTTGCTGACAACCTGCCCACCGTGAACACCCGCTCCGGGGCCGATATCGAACACATAGTCGGCCTCACGGATCGCTTCCTCATCGTGTTCAACCACGATCACCGTATTGCCCTGATCACGCAGGTTTTTCAGCGTGCCCAACAGGCGATCATTGTCCCGTTGGTGCAGGCCGATTGACGGCTCGTCCAACACGTAGAGAACACCCGTCAAACCAGATCCGATCTGGCTGGCAAGCCTGATACGCTGGCTTTCACCACCGGACAGTGTGCCACTTGAACGCGACAGCGTAAGGTACTCCAAACCAACGTTATTCAGGAATCCAAGACGTTCTCGAATCTCCTTCAGAATCGCCCGCGCGATCTCGTTCTTCTGAACACTCAGATGGTTCGGCGCGTCCTCAACCCAGGCCAGAGCCTCACGGATCGACATCTTGACCACCTGCCCCACATGCAGGCCAGCGATCTTCACCGCCAGAGCCTCGGCGCGCAGACGGTAGCCTTCGCAGGTGCCGCACGGACGGTTGTTCTGGTAGCGCTCAAACTCTTCCCGAATCCAGGCGCTGTCAGTCTCGCGATAGCGGCGCTCCATATTCGGAATGACGCCCTCAAAGTTGCGCGTCACCTGATAGACACGCCCGCCCTCATCATAGCGGAACTGGATTTCCTCATCCCCAGAGCCGCGCAGAAACACCTGTTGCACCTTCTTGGGCAGGTCTTTCCAAGGCGTGTTCTTGTCGAACTCATAGTGGCGCGCGATGGCTTCGATGGTTTGCAGGAAATACGGAGATTTTCCCTTGCGCCACGGCGCCAGTGCCCCGTCATACAGCTTTAGCGTCTGATCCGGCACCACAAGACGTTCATCAAAGAACAGCTCAACACCCAGACCATCACAATCCGGGCAGGCCCCGAACGGCGCGTTGAACGAAAACAACCGCGGTTCGATCTCAGGGATCGTAAACCCGCTGACCGGACAGGCAAAATTCTCACTGAAAGTAATCCGCTCAGGATCTCCTTCGCGCGGAGCTGTTTCCAGAATTGCGATGCCATCAGCCAGATCCAGAGCGGTGCGCAAACTATCGGCCAGTCGCGTCTCCATCCCTTCGCGAACGACGAGACGATCCACAACCACATCGATATCGTGGCGGAATTTCTTGTCTAGCGTCGGCGGCTCATCCAGTTCATGGAACTCACCATCCACCTTTACGCGCTGAAAACCCTGCTTTCGCAGTTCCAGGAACTCTTTCTTATATTCACCCTTCCGGTCGCGCACGATGGGCGCCAGCAGATAACCGCGCGTGCCCTCCTCCATCGTCATGATCCGGTCGACCATGTCCTGCACTTGTTGCGCTTCGATCGGTTGACCTGTCGCGGGACTGTAGGGCGTGCCTGCACGGGCAAACAGCAGACGCAGATAGTCGTAAATCTCGGTCACCGTTCCAACGGTCGAGCGCGGATTCTTGGACGTGGTCTTCTGTTCGATAGAGATTGCCGGAGACAGCCCACTGATGTGATCCACATCCGGCTTTTCCATCATATCCAGGAACTGCCGCGCATAGGCTGAAAGGCTTTCGACATAACGGCGCTGGCCCTCGGCATAAATCGTGTCAAAGGCCAGCGAGGATTTACCCGAGCCAGACAGACCGGTGATCACCACCAGCTGGTCACGCGGGATATCCACGTCAATGCTCTTGAGGTTATGCTCGCGCGCGCCGCGCACCTCGATATTCTTCAGCTCAGCCATTCTGGCCCCCAACAAACACGTCCCTCAGAGATAGGCGAGCGGCGCTGAGTCTCCAACAGAAAAGTTAGAACAAACTGTGAACGTACCGATTATTGCCGACAGATACTGACATCAGCCCGAAACAACGCCGGCCTCGCGCCAAGTACCTATGATTTTCGGAACATTCGAGGGAAAATGGCGCGGTTGACGGGGCTCGAACCCGCGACCCCCGGCGTGACAGGCCGGTACTCTAACCAACTGAGCTACAACCGCGCATCTATTTTCGTGGCCTTTGAACTGGACCAAGTCTGGCAGCGATGGCGCGGTTGACGGGGCTCGAACCCGCGACCCCCGGCGTGACAGGCCGGTACTCTAACCAACTGAGCTACAACCG